>DASRSE010000345.1:0-3014 GCA_035656655.1 Pirellulales bacterium | reverse complement strand
TGGATCGATCACGGTCGCGGAAATGGTGTCATTACTGCGCGAGTTGGCTCGGAAGATCCGTCTCAAGCAGTTCTATAAAACAACCCGTGGCCCGAAAAAGCCGCCGCCTAAACGGACCGGCGGCCTCCGCGAAAAACACGTTTCGACCGCTCGCCTTCTCCAACAGCGCCATCTCCAAATTCAACAATGCTAGCTTGAAAGGGGTGGGTGGGACCAATTCGCGCAGCGAATGCAGGCCCACCAGCGAACGACATTGCCGACGAACACGGTTGTGGCACATCGGCCGCCCGCCCGCGCCAGGAAGGCCAATAGCCTATTGATAAATACCGTGCTTGAAAGTTTGGGAACGAATCGGCCACGTTTCCTGGTGATAAATGGCCGCTGAATGGGACTTGTGGCATACGCTCGCGGTCGAAAAATGCCTCGAGGGCATTTTCAACACGGCTTCCACGGGATCGGAACCGCAGTTTCGTCGCAGCCGCGACCGTAAATGCCAGTGCGACTCTCGCTAAACTATCGCCGTAAAGCATTTGCTCGGTGCGGCTTGAAGCAATCTCCATAGCCTTGAGCGGCAACATTGCTAATAATGGGATCGTTCTGACCACCGCTCCGAAGTCAGTTCGGTCGAGCCATGACTGTGCTCAATTCCAAAGAACCAACCGGCTATGTAGCCGCCATCGTCGCCAGTTTGGCGCTCGTGGCGCTGCGGGTCGTTTTGACTCCTTGGCTTGAAAACGAAGCGCCGCTGTTGATATTGCTCTTGGCGGTGGCCGTGGCGGCCGGGATTGGCGGCTTTCGCCCCGGCCTGCTGGCCACCGTGCTGAGCGCCGCGCTGGGCTATTATTTTTTGATTGTGAAAGCCGATCGGCTCTTTGCCCTCGAGACGAGCGGCCCAACCCAGGTCATCGTCTTTCTCTGCGAAGGGCTCTTGATCAGCATCTTGTTTGAAGGGCTCTATCGTTCTCGGCAAGCGATCCTCGCGCAGCAGCGGATGTTGGAAGAGCAAGCGGTGGAGCGCGAACGCGTGGCCGCCGCCTTATACGAAGAACAGATTCGGATGCAGATCACCTTGGCTTCGATCGGCGATGCCGTCATTGCCACCGACCTCCAAGGCTGCGTCACGTTTCTCAATCCGATTGCGCAAGCCTTGACCGGTTGGAATCAGGCGGCCGCAATGGGGCAACCGCTCGAGACCATTTTCCAAATCGTCAACGAGCAGACCCGCGCACCCTGCGAAAACTCCGCGCAACAAGCGCTCCGCAACGGCACAATCGTCGCCGAGGGAACCGCCACGATTTTGATCGCCAAGGATCAGACCGAACGGCCAATCGATGACAGCGCCGCTCCGATCCGCAACGAGCGCGGCGACGTCACCGGCGTGGTCCTCGTTTTTCGCGACGTGGCGGAGCGCCGCCGCGTCGAGCGCGAATTGGCCGAGCGGACCCGGATCTTGAATCTGGCCGCGGAAATCGGCAACGCCCTGACGCAAGCGCCGACGTTGCAAGAAACGCTTGCCGCCTGCGCGCAGGCCATCGTGAATCAATTCGACAACGCGGCCGTCGCAATCTGGACCTGGAATCGCTCGGCAGGGGTGCTCGACTTGCAAGCCCGCGCCGGCTGCGATTCGCACAGGTGGGATGACCAGACGCGCGTCGAATTCAATGCCGGTCCGATTGGACAGATTGCCGCGGCACATCATCCGCTGCTGCTGGCGGCGGAAGGCGCGGAACGAGATGCCGCGTTCGCAGGTTGCCCGTTGTATACCGACGAGCAATTGGTCGGAGTGATCGCGCTGGTTGCCGCGCCGGCAGACGGCGATCTGGCGCTGCGCGCCTTGGGCGCCGTCGCCGACGAGATTGCCGTCGGCATCGAACGCCGCTGGAACGAGCGCGAATTGGCGGCCCGCGAAGAGCAGATGCGGGTAGCGCTGCAGGCCGGCAAGCTCGGCTCGTGGGACCTGGATGTCGCCACGCGCCGCCTGACCGCCTCGCCGGAATGCAAAGCCAACTTCGGCCGCCCCGCCGACGCTCCGTTTAGCTACGACGATTGGTTGCAGTGCGTCCACCGGGACGATCGCGCGGAGGTGGAAGCGGAGTTGGCTCGGGCCCTGGCCGATAACTCTGATTTCAAAGCCGAGTATCGCAATCGTTGGCCCGATGGGAGCGTCCATTGGGTCGGCATGCGCGGACGAGTTGTCCAGTCCGCCCCCGGCAACGCGGTCCGCATGGCGGGCGTGACCTTCGACGCGACCCAGCGGCGCGAAATTGAAGAAACGCTGAAGGATGCCGACCGGCGGAAGGATGAATTTTTGGCGACTCTCGCCCACGAGTTGCGCAATCCGCTCGCCCCGCTCCGCAATTCGCTCGAGGTGCTGCAACTGACCGGCAATGTGGACGAAGGGGCCGAACAAGTCTATGCGATCATGTCGCGGCAAGTGACGCAAATGACGCGGCTGATCGACGACCTGCTCGACGTCTCGCGAATCAGCCAAGGCAAAATTGAGCTGCGCCAAGAACGGATCGAATTGACCAGCGTGTTGCAGATCGCGATTGAAACGAGTCAGCCAATCGTGGACGAGGCCGAGCACGAGTTTCTTTGCAAGCTCGATCCGCAGCCCCTCTATGTGTTCGGCGACCCGACGCGGCTCGCTCAAGCCCTTTCGAACCTGATCAATAACGCGGCCAAGTACACGGAGCGCGGCGGAAAGATCGAACTCTCCACCGAGCGTCTGGGGAGCGACGCGATTATTTCCGTTCGCGATACGGGCGTCGGCATTCCCCCGGAATTGCTCAATCAAATCTTCGATATGTTCATGCAGGTCGAGCGCTCGCTCGAACGCGCTCAAGGGGGGTTGGGCATTGGCCTGACGCTGGTGCGCCGGCTGGTGGAATTGCACGGCGGAAAAATTGAGGCCTTTAGCGATGGGGTCAACTGCGGCAGCGAATTTCGCATCCGCTTGCCGATCATGTGCGAAGAACGACCGCCGCAGCGCCGTGATTGGACGGCGCCGCAGC
>DASRSE010000344.1:0-40133 GCA_035656655.1 Pirellulales bacterium | reverse complement strand
AAAGCAGTTTCTTGTCCCCTATTACATCGCCAGTCATCCGGGGAGCGACTTGAACGCGATGATTGACCTCGCGCTGTTCTTGAAGCGAAACCACTACAAGCCCGACCAGGTGCAAGATTTTATTCCGAGCCCGTTCGATATCGCGGCCTGCATGTATCACACGGGGCTCGATCCGTTCACGTTGAAGCCGGTCTATATTGCGAAACATTTGCGCGACCGCAAGCTGCAGCGGGCACTGCTGCAATTCTTTAAGCCGGACAATTATTTCGAGGTTCGCAAGGCGCTCGAGCAGGCGGGCCGGACGGAGCTGATTGGCGGCGGCTGCGATTGTTTGATCCCGGCCCGACCGCCCAAAGAAGCGCTCGATCGTCGCCGGCGTGAAGCGAACGAAGCGGTCCGCGAGCAAACCCAAGGCGACCACGTTCGCGGCGGTCCGCAGCCGCCATCGCCGCCGGCAGCCGAAGGGGGCTACCGTCCGCAACGAAAATCGGCCCGCCGCCGCGAACGCGATTGACCGCTCTCGCGTCAGCGTCGAGCTGTGCCGCGCTGCGAATTCTCGATCCCGCAGCGCCGCTAGTGCACCACACAAATCGGAGGGTGGATCGCCAAATCGTAGGGTGGGACAAGCGAGCGCAGCAAGCGCGGGCCCACCAAGATGCGCGACCAATTTGCAGGGTGGGACAAGCAAGCGCGGGCCCACCATGCCGAGCCACTTTGACCTTCGGAATCGCATCGCCGCTGGAGCGCCGCACACATCACTGGCACGTCAACGCGGGCTCGCGTGGCCGGCAAATCCAGGCTGGCGCGCCAAATTCGTCCGGCGATGGTGGGCCTGCGCACGGCGTGCGCCGTGCTTGTCCGCACCCTACCGTCTGGTTTTACGGTCGAGACGGACGCCCCCGTGGAAGAGCCTGGAGGCCGAGAAGGCCGGGCCGAGGGGCGACTTATTTCTTTTGGCGATGCAATTCCAGAAACCGCCAACAATACCAACTGCCGATGGTCGCATAGGGCCGCCAGGTTTCGCCGATTTTGAGCAGGACCGCTTTTTTCTGCGGCTCTTCAAACGCGTACAGGTGATGCATCGCAGTGCGGACTCCGAAATCGTCGATCGGAAAAACGTCGAGCCGCCCGAGCGCGAAGATGAGAAACATCTGCGCCGACCAGACGCCGATCCCTTTCACTTGAATCAGTTCGGCAATGACTTCTGCGTCGGTCATCCGGCCCAGCTTGGCAAGCCGGACGGTTCCGTCCTGGGTCTTCGCCGCCAGATCGTGCAAATAGCTCGCCTTTTGCCGCGACAAGCCGGCCGCACGCAGCTCGTCGATCGACAACCGCGCGACCGATTCGGCCGTCACTCCGGCGTCGCCGAGTTTGGCTTCCAACTTTTTGCGAATGGAAGCCGCTGCGGCGGTCGAGACTTGCTGCGATAAAATCGAGCGCACCAGCATTTTGAATCGATCGCGCTGCGGCTTGAGCGTCATCGGTCCGACCTGCTGAATGATTTTGGCCAAGGTCGGATCGACCTTTTTGAAATGCCGCTGAATTTGGCGATGGTCGATTAGCGTCACGATTGGGTCTGGGGTTTCAGAGCCGGAGTGGATTGCGCGCAGAAAGCGCGGTCAAGCGATTGCTTTCACTATAGCCGATGGATCAACGCCGTCAGAGGGCGGCCGGCGATTCGGTTAGCTCGGCGCTCGCCAAATTCACGCTGCGAATCGCCCGCAGTCCGGCGGCCGCTTGCGGAAAATAACGATCGACAAAGCCGCCGTCGCTCCACCTGCACAGCGACGACCCGGCCGGCAAATCGCACGATTTCCACAGCACCAACTCGGCCGCTCGCAGAAGCTGCGCGATGCGCGCCGCAATGGAATCGCTCGTCACGTCCCAAGTGCTCGGCAGCGGTCCGGCGGAAAATCGCCGATCTTCATTGTGAAGAGTTGCGGTCGGATCGAAAAAGAACAGCTCCGCAGGCAGGGACTCCGCCGAGCCGAGTTCCGGCGGCACAAACGCGATTTCGGCCAAGGACCGCGCGAGGAGCCCGGCCGGAATTTGTGCTTGCAACAGTCGCGCGTGTTCCCCCATCGCCGCGACCGCTCGCCAATGGGCCGAGTCGTCGCAGAGCTCGCCGCGGGCCGACTGCTGACGGAGTGATTCGACCGCGTTCCCCCCGCCCACGAGGACGACCGTGCGCGCGGAAGGTTGCGCCGCCAGCCAGCGGCCCATCCGTTCGATCGCAGCCGGATGGGTCAACAAGCTCCCGCCAAACTTGCACACTCGAATACGCATGACTGAGGGATGTGGGACTACGTCCTACTTTCCGCCGCGGGCGATGACGGCCAAAGCATGGGCCGGAGCGCATCGCGACAAGTTCGGCCCAAGTTTTTGTTGCAGCGAGACAATCGCGCTGGCCGGGGCCACGCGCGCGGCGAGACGGCGGCACAAAAATTCGCCTTGGCCGGACACGATGACCGTATGGGGTGGATCGGCCATCCGCTCGACAACCTTTTTCGCGGCGGTGGCGAGCAGATCGAGCTGGCAATTGGCGATCGTGGAGGCCGCTGCGGCGGCGTCTTCGTCGCTAAACGTCTCGCGATCGGCGCAAATCATTCGCGCTAGCCGGTCGCGAGCGGCCGCCTTGGTTGCCGGACGGCCATCAGCCGTATGGTGGCTGGCCGGTTCCTCCGGCAATTCGCCCATCAACAAATACGCATCCCAGGTCGTGGCAAACAACTCTTGCACAGTGGGACACCATTGGCCGCGCCATGGAAACAGGGGCGCGACCGCACACGCCGGGCTGCGCTCCACCCCGGAATAGACAAGCTCGCCGCTCAGCAGCCGCTCGGTGTCTGCTTGGGCGGCGGCGGCCGGCTGACCATCGACCAGCGGAATCAGATCGCAGGTGGTCGAGCCTAAGTCGAGCAACAGGGCCGAACCTTGCGGCGCGAATCGTCCGGCAAAGCGAGCCAGGATATGCCAATTACTGGCTGCCGCGAGCAGCGGCTGGTGCAAGGCGACCGGCGGCGCGACCAGCGTGCCATTGAGCAAATAAATGCGCGTGTGGCGGCCCGATGCCGCTTCGCTCAGTGCTTGGACGATGTGCCGCACGCCGTCGGTCTTGGTGGCGAAGCAATCGGCTAATTCGCCCGTCATCGTCGCGGCGACGTGGTCGCAACTGGGGGCTTGCGCAATCAGTTCGCGCAGCGCGGCGGCCAATTGCTCCGGCTTTTTCCATAGCGCAAAGCGGCGCGACAAGCAGAAGCCGAGTCCGTCGGCCGCTTTCAGGTTTGCGCCGCCGATGTCGAGTGCCAACCAGGACATGGCTCGAGTCCAGGCTCCGAAGGGGTGGATAGGGTTTCGGACTGCGCCAAACTTAGCGTGCTGACGCCGCACGCATCGAACTGTACGCGCGCCGTGCGAAACGTCACCGCGACGGGTTCATGTTGCGTGGCCCCCAGCATCGCCCGGGCCAAATTTGTCTCCGCCAGCGCGCGTAGGCCGACGTAAGAAGTCGTCAGGCGCGGGTTAATTTCGATCACAAAATCGGCGCCGCCGTGCGGATCGTCCCCTAGGACCAGGTCCACGCCGAGATAGCCTCGCGGCTGCGGCAAGGCCTCGATCGCTCGGCGGGCTACGCTCGTCGCTCGCGCGGCTAAGTCGGGCGGCAGCGGCGCTGCTCCGCCCAGATAGTGAAAGTGTCCATCACCGCTGAGTCTTTGCCAACATGGAGCCAGCGAAACCTGCTGCGTCGGCCCGCACAAAAAGGCGACGCTCGCTGCGTGGCCGGGGCAAAACCGCTCGAGCCGCCAACTCGGTTTGCAGGCCGACGTCACATCCGGTTGCTCGGCGGCTGGGGCAGCAGCCTCAGATGGATGCGCGACGGCATCGCTGGGCGAGCGTGCATGGGCCGCGCGAATTGGTCCGATCGCACGATTTGAATCGCGCGCGGCCGACCGTTCGCCCCAAAACCGCTCGAACTCGCGGCGGTTGGCGATCCATTGAATATCTTGCGACCCGGCGCCGTCGTTCGGCTTGAGCACGGCGGGAAACAACGTCTCCGGCGGTTCGGCGAGCTGAGCATCCGCGGCCGTCAGCAGCACGCCTGGCGGAGTGGCAATACCCGCCGCGCGGAGCAATTCGGCCGTGGCCTGTTTGTCGCCGCAGAGGGCGATCAAGGCGGGGCTGCTGCCGAGTAATCGGCCCCCCGCCAGCTCGCACCATTCGGCCCGCGCGCGGAGCAAATCATCGAACTCCGGCGCGATCAGGAGGGTCCAATCGGCCGCCGCGGCGACGGCTTCGACGAGTTGGCGTTCTTCCACGGCCGAGTGAACGAGCCGCAGCGCGACGTTCTTTGAGTCCGCGAACGCGGTGCGATCCGCGGTCCAACGCGCATCGACGAGCGTGACCACTTGGATTCCGGGCAAGTCCGCAAAATCGCGGACCACGGCTTCCCACATGGCGCGGCCTTCGCGCCGCAGTGATTCCGGCGGCAGTAACTCCGGCGGCAGTGATTCCGGCGGCAGTGATTCCGGCGGCAGTGAGCTGGCCTCGCCATCGTCGTGCGGCGGCGTGACCGAGTGCCAGCCGCCGCCGGTCACGAACTCATAGATAAAGACGCGGGTCATTCAGTCCACCGGTTCCGCATCAGGCGTTTCGTCGGTGGCCTCCGGCAGCATCAACGCGAAGAGGGCGGCGGGAATGAACAAAAAGCCGGCATACATTAAGGCTGAGCGATAATCGGTCAGCCCAAAGAAAATGGTCCCAAAGGCCGCGGCGAGCCGGCCGATATTGTAGCAAAAGCCGGCCCCGGTCGTCCGCAGCAAGACGGGGAACAACGGGGGCATGTACATCGTGAAAAGGCCGAACACGCCCGAGGACGCCCCCAGCGGAATCATCCACCACCACATTTGATCGATTGTCCAGGCCCGGCTGTACGCGCCGAACAACGATAGAAAGTAAGCGAAGCAGAGGACCGCGATGGCGAGGCGAAAACCGCCGAATAGCTTCGCCAGCGCCGCCCCGAGATAGTTGCCGACAATGGCCGAAATCATCACCAGAATCAGGGCCAGTGGAATAACGCGTCCCACGGCATCCGGCGACCAACCGGCGGCCGTCGCCAGCGAACGCAGATGTTGAAACGCCCAAAACATGAAGGCCCAATGCGCAGTCAACGACAGGCTGCAAACCAACACGGTCAGGATTGTAATTCGCCGGACCGGGCCGCGAAACAAATCCGCCGGCTTCGGAACCTCGCGGGTCGCTGCAAACCGCGCTTTGTGCCACTCCTCCGGCTCAGGCACCGCGCGGCGAATCCAGACGACCATCAAGGCAGGCAAAACGCCAATTAAAAAAACGATGCGATTTGAATGGTTCGGGATCAGGTCGAGCAGCGCGACGCAAGCCATCGCCGACAGGACCCCCACGTTCACAGCGCTTTGCAGAGTCGCAGCCATCCAAGGTCGCCAATGTCTCGGCCAGGTCTCCGACAAGAGCGAGGCGCCAACCGCCCACTCGCCGCCAATCCCGAGCGCGGCTAGAAATCGGCAGATCAGCAGATGCCACCAGGCCGTGGCGAAAAACGACAGTCCCGTGAAGCACGCGTAGGTGAAAATAGTCAACATTAGCGCGCGGCTCCGGCCGAGCCGATCGCCAATCCGGCCAAAGAACCCGCCGCCGAGCGCCCAGCCGATCAGAAACGCCGCTTGGATCCAGCCAGAATGAGTTTTGACCGCCGGATCGCCCTCCGGCAGCAACATCAATTCCGCGACAAACGGCGTGGCCACCGCCGTGTAGAGATGCATGTCCAGCCCGTCAAAGAGCCAGCCTAGCCAGGCGGCCAGCCCCGATTTCCATTGCTGCGGCGACAGCTCGCGGAGGCGCGTGATTTCGGACGCGGCCTTGGTTGCACGGCGCGGGTTCGAACCCAGCACGGACGGAGAGTCTTGCATGAAAGCGAGGGGTTCGCGGGCAGGATCGGGGTGGGACCAATTTGCCAACCGCAGGCGATTCGAGTTATCATAAGCCGAAATCCCCCGTCTGCAATCCGCGGCTTCCTCCGGCGGCAAAAATATGCCTCGAACCTTCCGGCGCAGCGATCTGTTCATTTTGGCCGCGGCGGCTGGGCTGAGCTTGGCGGCAGCGCTGCCGGCCGCCGCCAGGGACGGCTATCGGCCGGTCGAACTGAAGCGTTATGGGATTAAGGTCCAGACGCCGGTCGCTTGGCGATTGATCACGTTTGGCGAGGATGCAACCGCGTTTGAACTTCGTTTGCCGCAAGATGAAGACGCGCCGCGCGAGGGGCTCGCCACCTGTGTCTTGGAACTTTGGCCCGACAGCTTGGAAACGCTGCAAAAAGCGGGTGCTCAAGAGGTTTTCCCCCCGCAGGCGAATCAAAAACGGACAGTCTACCGGCTCGAACCGTTGCCGGCCGAAAAATTCGGCAAGGAATTGAGCGACCGGCTCGGGCAGCGGCTCGTCACGCAGTGGGAGTCGATCGATGCCCAAAAGCGCCGGTCCTTCGACGTTCGCTATCAAGTTCTGTGTGACGGCACACTGTATACCTTTCGCTTGAATTCGGACGAATCGCACTTTGACGCATATCGGCTCGACTTCGAGGATATGTTCAAAAGCGCCTCCTTTACGGCTGTGGAAACGGATTGGCAAAAGCTCGCCCAGCACGAATGGCTGCAAAAGAAGCTTCGCTTTTCGATCAAGCTGCCTGACCCGCTGAAGCCGGCGTTCTCCAACACGGTTGGCGTTTTTCTCAGGACGCAGTCGGCCGCGGGGCAACCGGAATTCGAGATTGTCGGGCGCGCCGCCGCTCCGCTCGATCCGGCGAAGCTCAAGAGCAAACTTCCCGACGAAATCCGCCAGCACGATCCGCGCGCGGCGGTGCAGGCGCAGGTTGTACCCCAAGGAGCCGGCACGGCGCTCGAAGTCGTGATTCAAACGCGTCAAGAGGGGCGTGAGAAGACCATCCTCGAGCGGCACGTTCACGGCCAATATCACAATTACGAGTTGCGCTGGACGTGCGAGAAAGACGCATTCGATAAGCGCGCCGCCGAATTTCGCAAAGCGCTTGATAGCTTTCACGAGGTTGCGCCCCCGGAGGAGCCGGAAGTGATCTGAGTGCGGCCGCGTACAACTGTTTTGTGCCATCGGTTTCCCTCCTCCTGCTTTCCATTTCCCCTCGCCCTTTTTTTCCCGCCAGGATTGGTCCGCTATGACGCGAAACTTGCCAAGAATTCGTTCTTTGATGATTAGTCTGAGCGCCGCACTCATGTTCGGCGCGACGGCCGATTTGACCTTGGCCGAAAACTGGCCGGCGTGGCGTGGACCGAAATTAGACGGCATCAGCGCGGAGAAGAATTTGCCTTCGACCTGGAGCAAAACCGAAAACGTCGCGTGGCGGCTGGCGATGCCGGGACCCGGCGGCTCCACGCCGTGCGTCTGGGACAAAACGGCCTTTGTGACGAGCGTCGATGGCAAAGACTTGGTGTTGATTGCGGTCGATGCGTCGACCGGCAGCCAACTCTGGAAGAAAAGGATCGCCACCGGCAATCAAAACATTCGCGGCGACGAAGGAAATTACGCTTCGCCTTCGCCTTCGACCGACGGCCAGCATGTCTGGGCCTTCGTCGGCACCGGCATGCTCGCCTGCTATGACTTTGCCGGCAACGAAATCTGGAAGTTCAACGTCCAGGATCGCTACGGCAAGTTCAACATTCAGTTTGGTTTGGCCTCGACCCCCGTCCTCGACGGCGATCGACTGTATATGCAGCTAATCCACAGCGGCGGAGCGAACGTTGTCGCCCTCGACAAGCTGACGGGAACGCAAATCTGGCAAACGAAGCGGCCGAGCGACGCGCGCGACGAGTGCGAGCAATCTTACGCGTCTCCCACGATCTATCGCGATGGTCAAACGGCGTTTCTGCTGACGCATGGGGCCGATTGCATTGTCGCACACGCGCTCGCCGATGGAAAAGAGCTGTGGCGCTGCGGCGGTTTGAACCCGAAGGGGCGTTACAACAACACGCTCCGCTTCGTCGCTTCACCAGTTGCAGTGCCCGGCCTCGTCGTGGTTCCATCGGCGAAGAACGGGCCCGTTCTGGGCATCAAGCCGGACGGCTCGGGCGACATCACCGAAGTTTCCGAGAAACACTTGTGGAAGATGGCGCAAAACACGCCCGATGTCCCTTCGCCGCTGGTCTACGAGGGCTTGGTTTATTTATGCCGCGAGAATGGCAATTTGATCTGTCTCGACGCGCAGACGGGCGAAAAGTATTACGACAAACGGACCCATGAAGATCGCCACCGCGCCTCGCCTGCCTATGCCGATGGCAAGATCTTTCTCACCGCCCGCGATGGCACGGTGACCTTGGTCAAGCCGGGCAAGGAATTCGCGATCGTGGGTTCGAACACGCTGGGCGAGCACGTCACTGCTTCGCCTGCGTTCGCCAACAGCACCATTTTCTTGCGCAGCTTCGACGCCTTGTATGCGATTCGCGCGGCGAAATAATCACGTGCCAATGGCTCCCGCGTTGGCAACCGGCGCCCGGTCGCTTGACGAGGTCCCCCGCGCCGACCTGGTTCAAACCTAATGCAGCATCGGTTGCGCCGGCTCCGCGCCTGGCGTTGCATAGTCCTTGCCGGCCCTCGTGGAAAAGATCACCAGCCCGAGTCCCACCACCATCATGCCCGCGGCGATTTTATACGGCAGCGTGATGTCGGCGACGAGGACGGGAATGGCTACCATCGGACCGAGAATTCGCGCCAAGCTGCTGACGCTCTGCCCGACGCCGAGGATGCTGCCTTGTTTCGCCGGATCGCTGCGGCGCGAGATCAGCGAATTCAACGATGGCATCATCAAGGCGAAACCAACGACCACGATGAACAGCGCGCCAAACAGCCAATAGACCGACGCTGAGTGGATCGCGTAGATCATGATTCCGAAGCCGCAAACCTCCAAGACCGCGCCGCACGAGGCCAGCACTCCTTCGGAGATCGTGCCGGATAAGCGGCGGACCAAGAAGCCCTGCGCGAAGGTTAATGAAATTCCAATAAACGCATACGTCAAACATACCTGGCGAAACGTGAAGTTATACGGACTCTGATCGCGGATCTTGCGCTCCGCCGCGCTGAGCCGATCCGGCTGCGCCGCGCTGGCACGGCCCCGCGGAACTGCGTCCACCGTGGAACGGGTGGCCAAGGCGATGGGATCGGTGGTCGCCTCGCCGACCTCTTCCCCTTTCACGAGCATCGACAAGGTGGTCTCGAAATTCGCGAACGCAAAAATGCACACAAACAGACTGAGGAGCAGCGGACCAATCGACGGCATGGTCAGCGCCGTCTTCAGCGTCTGAAAGTCGAACAATTTCTTCGCCGCCGATTTGCTGCGGGCGTGGAGCGACTCGGGCAACAAGAAATAGGCCAGCATCAATGCCACGAACGATAGCGCGCCGGCGACGTACCCCGGACCCGGCCCAGGATCGCCTCGCCCCGATGGCACGGCAAGATAGCCCAGCAGCGGTCCGAAGGTGAAGCCCATCCCGAACGCCGCGCCGATCAGCGCCATCCCCTTGGTCCGTTTTTCCAAAGTCGTCGTATCGGCGATATAAGCTTGCGCCGTGGAAATGGTCGCTCCGGCGATGCCCGCGCCAATGCGCGCCAAGAACAACAAGGGCAAACTCTGCCACACGGTGGCGATACCAAACAAGGTGTAAAACAGGACCGAGCCGCCAAGCCCGATCATCAGCACCGGCCGGCGGCCGATGCGGTCGGAGATTTTTCCCCACATCGGCGCGAACAGAAACTGCATGGCGGAAAAGCTGGCCATGAGCAGCCCCACGATCGCCCCGCTTTGCTCGCGGGTCAGGCCATGAATCTTGGCGAATTGCTCGCCGTAGATCGGCAACAACGGCAACACCATGCCGAAGCCGAGCAAATCGATGAAGACGGTCAAAAAAATAACCAGCAGCGAGCCGCGTTTCGGCTCGGTCGGAAGCGGATCCATAGAATCTCGGCATGGAGAACAAGAAAAAAATAGGCCGCGCCGCCGCCCGGGCAAGGCCGGCAGGCTGTCGAGTTTAACAGAAGCGCTCGCGCGGGGGAAATGGCGCCGAGCCTCTGCTGGCACGCGACGGACGCGCGGCGCGGACGCTGGCGGATCGTCCAGCAGGCGCAGGCCGCCGGCGAGAGGTCTCTTTCTTAACTTGCCCAACGACCGGCCGATCGAGTAGGCTGGCTGCTGGCGATCCGCATCGAACCCCAGGGAAATCTCTCGTGAGCAACGCGATCCTCTCGCAGACGTATGAAAATGGCCTGGTGCTGGTCGCCGAACCCATTCCTTCGCTTGAATCCGCCGCCTTTTCGTTCCTCGTGCCGGCGGGCTGCGCCTACGACCCGCGGGCCGCCAGCGGCCTGTCCGGCTTGACTTGTGAAATGGCGCTGCGCGGATCAGGCGATCGCGATAGCCGCGCGTTTATCGAGGAATTGGAAAGACTGGGGGTCGAACGGGGCGAATCGGTCAGCGACGCGCATGTCAGCTATCGCGGCGCCACGCTCGCCAAAAGCCTCTTGCCGGCGCTGGAGCTTTTCGCCGATTTGATTTTGCGGCCCGCCTTTCCGCCCGATCAGTTGGAGGCAGCGCGGCAAGTCGCATTGCAAGAATTGCGCGCGATCGAAGACGAACCGAGCCAACGAGTCATGCTGGAATTGCGCCGGCGGCAATATCCGTTTCCCTTTGGGCGCTCGAGCCACGGCGAACAGGCCGCGGTGGAGTCCCTTTCGATTGACGATATTCGCGCATTTCATGCCAAATACTATCGCCCGCAGGGGACGATTTTGGGGGTGGCGGGCCGGTTTGATTGGGAAGCCCTGAAAGAGCAGGTCGGCCGCTTATTTGCAAGCTGGCAAGCGCCCGACGTCGAGCGATTGCAAGCCGAACGACGCGCGGAGCCGATCGCCCACGTTCCATATGAATCACACCAAACGCAGATTGGAATCTCTTTCGACAGCGTGCCGTATCGCGACCCCGACTATTTTCAAGCTTGGGGCGCCGTCGGCGTGCTTAGCGGCGGCAGCAGCTCGCGGTTGTTCACCGAAGTCCGCGAGAAGCGCGGGCTCTGCTACAGCGTCTATGCTTCGCAGCATTCGCTCCGCGATCGCGGTTGCGTCCTATGTTATGCCGGAACGAGCGCCGACCGGGCGCAAGAAACGCTCGATGTCACCTTGAACGAGTTGCGGCGAATCGTACAAGGGGTGGAAGCCGAAGAGTTGCGGCGCCTGAAGGCCCGCATCAAGAGCGCGCTGATCATGCAACAAGAGTCGAGCTCCTCGCGCAGTTCGTCGCTGGCCCATGATTATTATCATCTGGGTCGAGTGCGGACGCTGGACGAAGTCAGCGCCATCATCGACGCGCTCTCGTGCGACAGCATCAATGGCTATTTGACCAAGCACCCGCCGGCTGATTTTCGCATCGTCACCTTGGGACCGACGCCGCTGCAGGTTTAGCTGGCGGCGCCGCAGGTCCTTTTTCATTCGCTTTTCTGTCAGGCAACGACCCTTATGGAATTTCAAACGCACACGCTCGCCAACGGGCTGGAGATTTTGGCCGAATGCAACGGAGACGCCCATTCCGCCGCGCTGGGCTTTTTTGTCAAGACCGGCGCGCGCGACGAAACGGACGCCGTCTCGGGCGTGAGCCACTTTCTCGAGCATATGGTCTTCAAGGGAACTCCGCGGCGCTCGGCCGACGACGTCAACCGCGAGTTTGACGAGATGGGCGCGCACTACAACGCGTTTACGAGCGAAGAAAACACCGTCTACTACGCCGCCGTCCTGCCTGAGTTTCAGACCGACGCGGTCGATCTGCTGGCCGACATCCTGCGGCCCGCGCTCCGCAAGAAGGATTTTGACACCGAGAAAAATGTGATCTTGGAAGAAATCAAGATGTACGAGGATCAGCCGCCGTTTGGCGCCGACGACAAATGTCGGGCGGCCCATTACGGCGCGCATCCGCTGGGCAAGAGCGTGCTGGGTTCGCCGGCCAGCATTCGCGACCTGGCGGTCGAGCAAATGCGCGACTACTTTCGCACCCGCTATAGCCCAAAGAATATCGTGCTCGCGGCGGCCGGCCGAATCGACTTCGATCGCCTCGTGCAAGAAACCAGCCGCCGCTGCGGCGATTGGGAGCCCTTTCCCGCCCCGCGCGAAATGCCGCCGGTCCCGACGGCGGGCAGCTTTCACGTCGTGACCAAGGAAAGCGCGGCGCAAGAATATATGATTCAGCTTTCGAACGGCCCGGGGGCGACTGACGCCGATCGCCATGCCGCCAAGCTGCTGGCGACGGTGCTAGGCGATGACTCGGGCAGCCGCCTCTATTGGGAACTCGTTGATAGCGGCCGCGCCGAGCAATGCAGCCTCGGTCATTACGATTATCAGGGGACCGGCATCTTCATGACCTATACGTGCTGCGATCCGGAGGGGACCGCGGACAACTTGCAAGCGATTCGCAACCTGTTTCGCGCAGCCGAGCGCGAGGGCATCACTGCCGCCGAACTTGCGCTCGCCAAGAGCAAAATCAACTCGCGGGTAGTCTTGTCAAGCGAAAAGCCGCGGAGCCGGTTGTTCAATGTCGGCTTCAACTGGATTTGCCGCCACGAATATCGGACCATCCGCGACGATCTCGATGCGATCGACAGCGTTACGGTCGCGCAAGCGAACGCCGTCTTGAAGAAATATCCGCTGACGCAAAACACAACCTATGCCGTCGGCCCGCTCGCAGCCGTCGCCGCGCCGAAATAACGGCGGGCCGGTCGAGCGCATTTATTGCTGCGCAGGGGCGGGTTTGGCAGTCGCGGAGAATGTCTTGCTTAACAGCGCCGGTTTCAAGCTCCAGGCTTCACGCTTGGCGACTTCCATCACGTGCGGCGCATGGAAGTTGGCCGGAAAGATCACCCATTTCCACAGTCCCAGGGCATCATCGGCAACGTACTTCGCCGCGGCCAATTTCGTTGGCTGAAATTCAATCGTGTCGGGCAAGGCTTCTCCCCGCGCCAGCCGGCCGGCGACCTTGCCCAGCGTTCGCAAATAGGACTCCGGCGGAACGGCTTGGCTGCCGAACCAGACGGCCGGCGGCACGCGTCCTTCCGTCACAACCGCTTTAGCCAAGTCTTTCGCCGTCCGTAAAAACTGCTCGCTCGACACGCTTACCGGATCCGCCAGCGAAACGGCCGGGCTGCTCGGCCCCAGCGGGCTGCCGGGATAGGCGATTTTTACCGGCGTTGCGGCGCTTGCCGCGCCGCTCACGTATTGCGTCAAAATGGAGAGGACTTCGGCCGCGGAAAGCGTATATTCCGGCTGCTCGAAGAAGCTGGGCTCTTCGCCCACTGCCGCCGCCATGGTCTTGATGTCATCGATCGTGAAGCTGCGCCCCCGCGCCGCATCGTCATACAGGCGAACCGCATCGGTCGCTGTGATAAACTGGACATCGTCGAAGTGGCGGAGGTAGCGAATGTAGCTTTCAAAGCTCTCGAACGCGACCCGCGTTTCCTCCGGCGTTTTGGCGGGCGGAATCTTCCACTGGGCCCGCGGCGGATTCGCCCCGTTGCGAAAGTTCACCCCGTCCCAGAACTCTTTGTGCGCGAACTCGCACGGGTGGTAGATGATGCTGACCAGCCCGCCCCCTTCGGCCTGCAACTGCTGGCGGGCGGCTGCAAACTTGTTTTCGGTTTCTTCCAAATCGGTCGGATCTTTCAAGCTGGTGCGCGGCATGTTGGCGATCTGATAGATATTGAGCAGCCCGCAGTAATAAAATGGCTTGCCGTTCACGGCGACATGCTTACCGGCATCAAGATAGACCTTCATGCCCCAGCGCTGCATTCCGCCTAAGGTTTGGGACGCCCAAGACGAGCCCGGCTGGCCGTAGCAACTTGGCGCGCGGCCGAAAATGCGCTTCACGTCGTCAAAGCCAGGCCGTTCGCGCCGGTCAAACTCCGCCACGCCGTCGTCCCAGCCATAGGCGTTCAGATATTCGGCCGGGGTGGGATGGACGCTGTGAAAATTCGAGTGATAGCCGATATCGTGTTTCTTAAGGGCCTCAATCACGTCGGTCCGGCCGCGCCGTTCGAGCGTGCGCGCCTTTTCGCCAACCACTTTGAAGGTTCCGCGAATGTGCAAATCGGTCAAGAAGTTCGCGATATGCAAGGCCGCATCGTCCGACGCCGGCAGCAAGTAGTCTTCTGTGTCGAACCAGAGAACCACGTAGACCGGCGGGCTCGCCAGCGCTGCGAGCGGCAGCACGACTAACAGGACCAGCAAGGCAACGGCGATTTGACGAGCAAATGGAGCGAGGCGATTCATGGAAGACCTGGAAAGGAAGCGATTTTGGGCAGCAGCAGTCCGCATGATCTGTCCAGATTACCAAACCGGCCGGCCGATTTCTGCCGAAAAAACGAAACGCCAGCGATAAGCCGCACGCCCGGCCCGAAAAATAGTTGTCAGCCGCGCGGCGAAGCCAGTAGACTAAGAACGTCTGGAGCGAGTCGCCGCCGCCGCGTTTTAGGCTGCGCGATCTTCCCGCCCTCCTCCCACCACGAGAACCGATCTCCATGGCCGCTCGCTGCTGGCGACTTTCGCGAATCGCGTTGCTGGCCGGCGCCATGCTGGGAGCAGTCGCCGCGACGCCCGGTTTCGCGGAGGATGGCGCGACAACGAAAAGTGGCGACCACGCGAGCGCCGCGCAAGAGAATGCGCTGCCAGCCGAAGCCCCGAAGCAAAATGTCGCGGAAAGGTCTGCCGCCAGCGCCGCGCCGGCTGCGGTTCCGCAATTTAAGCACGGTGCATGGCCGCTTTGCCCGCCGATCAAGCCGGCGATTCCCGCGGTTCGAGAGCAAAGCTGGGTGAAGACTCCGATCGACGCCTTTGTGCTCAGCAAGCTAGAAGAAAAGGGCCTTCGCCCGGCGCCGCCGGCCGACAAGCGGACGCTCTTGCGGCGGGTCTCGTTTGACCTGATCGGGTTGCCGCCGACGCCGGCCGAGCAAGCGGCATTTGTGAGCGATACGTCGCCCGCTGCCTATGCGAACTTGGTCGATCGGCTGCTGGCCTCGCCTCAGTATGGAGAGCGGTGGGCGCGGCATTGGCTCGATGTGGTTCACTTTGCCGAGTCCGATGGGTTCAAGCAGGACGCCGACCGCCCGGACGCCTATGCGTATCGCGACTATGTGATTCGCGCGTTCAATTCCGACCTGCCGTTTGATCGCTTCGTGCAGCAGCAACTGGCGGGCGATGAGTTGGAGCCGGAGAATCTCGATGCGCAGATTGCGACCGGCTACTATCGGCTGCATCCGGACGAATACAACGCGGCCAACCTGAAGCAGCGGCGGCAGGAAATCCTCAACGATATCACCGAGACGACCGGCCTGGCCTTCTTGGGGCTGACGGTCGGTTGCGCGGAGTGCCACAACCACAAATTCGATGCCATCACGCAAGTCGATTACTACCGGTTTCAAGCGTTCTTCGCCAATTTGTTGCCTTGCCATGATCAACCGAACGCGACGCCGGAGCAATTGAGCGAAGCGCGCGAGAAGCAGATCGGCTGGGAAGAAGCGACCCAAGCGATTCGGGATGAGATGCACGTGATCTTGTACGAACATCCCTTTAAGCCCGACGCGCAAAAATACGACGATGAAACGAAGCAGGCGCTGTTGACGGAGCCGGAGCGGCGAACGGCGCTCGACCGGCAATTGGTTCAGTTGGCGGAGAGGAACATCGCGCTGGAGCCGAAAACGCCCCCCGCCGACCAGAAGGATCGCTATGAGCGACTGTCGAAGCAACTCGCCGAGTTCGACTATTTAAAGCCCGCCCCCTTCGCGCACGTGCTGGCGGTGCGCGACACCGGGCTCGCGCCGCCGGCCACACATCGGCTCGCCGGCGGAAATTTCAAGAAACCGCAAGAGCAAGTTGAACCGGGCTTTCTCAGTTTTCTCGGCGACACGGAGCCGCGGGTCGTGGCACCGGCCGGCGCGCCGCGTTCTTCGGGCCGCCGCGCGGCATTGGCCCTTTGGCTGACCCGGCCCGATCAACCGATGACCGGGCGTGTGATCGTGAATCGCTTGTGGCAACACCACTTCGGCGTCGGGATCGTCGGCACACCGAATGATTTTGGGGTCGTCGGCGATCCGCCGACCCACCCTGAGTTGCTCGACTGGCTCGCCGTGCGGTTGGTCGAGTCGGGTTGGCATCTCAAGACGATCCAGCGGCTGATGGTGTTATCGGCGACGTACCAACAGGCGAGCATCGTGGACACGTCCGATCCGTCCCAGGCGACGGCAATGGCTGCCGATCCGCACAATAAACTGCTCTGGCACATGCGGCGGCAGCGGCTCGAGGGAGAGGCCATTCGCGACAGCGTCCTCTGCGCGGCAGGCGATCTGAACCCGCGCATGTTTGGCCCGAGTGCGCGTCCCGAACTGCCGGCGGCGCTCGATTCGAACTATAAGTGGAAGCCGGACGTAAATCGGGCGGACCGCAATCGCCGCTCGATTTACGTGCTCGCGAAGCGGAATCTGCGGTTTCCGCTGTTCGACGCGTTCGATTGGCCTGATCTGCACAATAGCTGTGCGCGGCGGAGTTGCACCACGACAGCGCCGCAAGCGCTGCTGTTGCTCAACGGCGAATTTACGCTCCATGCAGCGCGGAAGTTTGCCGAGCGCCTCCGCGCCGACCATCCGAGCGAGCGCAAAGATTTGATTCGCGCCGCGTACCAACAGGCGTTTGGCCGCGAACCGAGCGCACTGGAAGTCGCGGCGGCTGCGCACTTTTTATCGTCCCAAACCGAATTATTGAAAGCGGCGAAATTGGAATCGAAGGAGCCAGTGGGAAACGGCGATCTGCGCGAGTTCGCGGCCACTGTTGATTTTTGTCACGCCCTCCTGAACGCAAACGAGTTCGTGTTCGTGGATTGACGCGGCCGATCGCGCCGCCGCGCGCGGCGCTTGAGGTCGCAAATCACCCGTCCCGAGAAGGCCAACTTTCACTGCCCAGAATCGAAAAACCATGGAACCAACCGGCTGCAACTGCGGCACCCATCGCGAGGCGATTTCTTCGCGGCGCGATTTTTTGTTTCGCGCCGGCGCGGGTTTTGGCGGCGTTGCGCTGGCGGCCTTGTTGGCCGGCGATGCCCGCGCTGCCGATCCGGCCATGCGGGCCGAAAACCCGATCGCGGCCAAGCGGCCCCATTTTCCCGCCAAAGCCAAGAGCGTGATCTGGTGTTTTTTGGACGGCGGCCCGAGCCACATCGACTTGTTCGATCCCAAACCGGCCCTTGAAAAATACGCCGGCCAACCGCTCCCCTCGTCGATTCCGCGCCCGCAAACGGCGATGGGGGTCACCGCCAATACCCCTTTGCTCCCGTCGAAACGCAAGTTTGCTCAGCATGGCGAGTCTGGGCTTTGGGTCAGCGATTGGTATCCAGAAATTGCCGGCTGTGCGGATGAACTCGCCGTCATCCGCAGTTGTTGGGCCGACGGCTTGAACCATGTCGGCAGCGTCTGCCAGATGAACACCGGCAGCATCCTGGGCGGCCGGCCGTCGCTCGGCGCTTGGACGTTGTACGGGCTGGGGAGTGAAAATGCCGACTTGCCGGGCTTTGTGGTGATGCTGGACAACTTGGACGAGCCGCCCGGCGGCAATCGCAATTGGGGGACCGGGTTTATGCCGGCGACCTATCAAGGGACGAAATTGCGCGAAGGCCGCACGCCGATTTTAAATCTCACGCCGGCCGCCGACGTGACTGCCGCGCGGCAGCGCGCGAAGCTGGACTTTATCCAACAACTGAATCGCGACCATCAAGCGCCGCGCCGCGACGACGATCAGCTCGAGGCGCGTATTGCGGCCTATGAGTTGGGCTTTCGAATGCAAGCGGCCGCGCCCGACGCGGTCGACCTGGCCCAAGAAACGGCCGAAACGCACAAACTGTATGGTCTCGACCAAAAAGAAACCGCCAAGAACGGCCGCAATTGTCTGCTCGCGCGGCGGCTCGTCGAACGCGGGGTCCGCTGCGTGCAACTCTATCTCGGGTCGGGCAGCCGCTGGGACGCGCATAAAGACGTCGAAGGGAATCATGCTAAATATTGCCGTGAAAGCGATCGGCCGATCGCCGCCCTGCTGAAAGATTTAAAGCAGCGCGGGTTGCTCGACAACACGCTGGTGATCTGGGGAGGCGAGTTTGGCCGGACGCCGATGAGCGAATCGGGAAACGGCCGCGACCATAATCCGTACGGCTTTACCATGTGGATGGCCGGCGGCGGCGTTAAACGTGGAACAACCTACGGCGCGACTGATGATTTCGGCCTGTATGCGGTCGAGAAAAAGGCCCATGTCAACGACATTCATGCCACGATCCTGCATCTGCTCGGACTTTATCACAACGAGCTGACGTTTCCTTTCAATGGCCGCGACGAACGCTTGACCATCAACGCCGGCCATGTGCTCGACGGCATTTTGGCCTGAGCCGGATGGCGATCATTCGCCGGACGCCGCGCCGCGGCGATTTCAGCCGCCGCCACGGCGCACGGCGCCACAGCCCCTTGATGCGTGACAGGCCCGAGGGCCCTCGCTACACTAGCAGGCCGCCGAGCCAAGCCATCGGCTGCACGCGTGGTTCTCGCGAAAATATCTCCCCGTTGCCTCTCTGTTGAACAGTTTTTCATGGCGCATTACGAGTTGGATTTGGCTGCGTGCCGCGGGCGGCAACGCCGGTTGTTGGACGAAATGCAAGCGCGGCAACTTGATCTGGTCGTCGTCCGGTTGCCTGAACATGTGCAGTGGCTGTCGGGCGTGCGTTTCGACGCGAAGTTTTCGCCGGTCGCCGCGCTCTCAGCCGAGGGCTTGCTCACGCTCGTCGCGCCGACGAAAAAGGGGCGCGCATTGAATCTGGATGTGGCGGCCGATACGATCGTGCCCTACGAAGCGCAGTGGCTCTCGACCTTGCGCAACGATCAAGGCGTGGCCGCGGCCGCAGCGCTGGCTGGCGCGCTGCGCGGCAAATCCGCAATGAAACGAATCGGGGTGGAATTCTCCGCCTGTGGACCGGCGCTGCTGAACTGCTTGCCGGGGGCGGAGCTCATCGATATCGAACCGCGGCTCTACTGCTTGCGGCGCCGCAAAGATGCCGATGAATTGGCGCTGCTCAAAAAAGCGATCGCCGGAACTGGCAAAATGTACGAGCTGGCGCGACAAATCGTCCGGCCAGGGATTACCGAGCTTGAGGTCTTCAATCAACTACAAGCCGCCGCGGTGGACGAGTTTGGCGAGATGCTCACCGGCACCGGCAACGACTACGCGTGCGCGGCGCGGGGCGGTCCGCCACGCAATCGGATCGCACAGCGCGGCGAGCTTTACATTCTCGATTTGGGGCCGGCATTTCGCGGCTACTTTGCCGATAATTGCCGCACGCTCGCCGTCGGCGGCGAACCGACCGACGACCAGCAGCATGCCTGGGAGCAAATCGCAAAAGTCTTTCCATTGGTCGAGCGTACCGTGCGCCCGGGGCAGAAGTGCCGCGCGCTGTTCGACGAAGCAGCGGCGCGCTTGAAGGAATGTCCGCTCGGCACGTTCGATCACCATCTGGGGCACGGCATCGGCCTTTACCCGCATGAAGCGCCGCACCTCAATCCCAATTGGGATGATACGTTCGCGGAGGGGGATGTTTTTGCGTGCGAGCCCGGCCTGTACGGCCCCACGTTGAACGCCGGCATTCGTCTGGAAAACAATTATCGCGTCACCAGCACGGGCGTGGAACTGCTCTCGCCGTTTCCGCTTGAGCTGTGAAGCGGCACGGGTCCAATTGGGCGATAGCGAGACTTCTCCCGCGAGATCTCCGAGGACCATCCCAGGCCGCCGCTGGCCGTTGCTGGGGGGCTCGTTTTCGGCTCTGATCATGCGTGGAAAATTCACTCGGAACGTGGTAGGGTAGGGCAAACTTCGCCGCAGCGATCCTTAGATGCAGCGAACCTCGATCACTTTTTACTCGGAGCAACGCGGACTATGAGCGGTGACGTGCGAGTCGGGATTTTAATGGGCAGCGATAGCGATTGGCCGAAGATCAAAGCGGTGGCCGATGCCTTGACCGAGTTTGGCGTGGGATACGAGGCACATGTGATGAGCGCCCATCGGACGCCGGATCTCGTGGCCGAATATGCAAAGTCCGCGATCGAACGCGGCCTGCAGGTGATCATCGCCGCCGCCGGCGGCAGCGCGCATCTGGCCGGCGTCGTGGCCGCCCACACGCCGCTGCCGGTCGTGGGGATTCCCGTCCCCACCGCCGAATTGGGAGGGCTCGATTCGCTCCTTTCGACGGTGCAAATGCCGGGCGATGTGCCAGTCGTCAGCGTCGCGGTTGGAATGGGAGGTCCGCGCAACGCGGGGCTGTTCGCGGTGCAGATTCTGGCGACCGGCGACCCAGGGCTGCGCGAGAAGTTCGTCCAGTTCAAACGGCAACTCGTCGAAAAAATCGTCAACAAAGACCGCGCCTTTCAAGGGACGTTGAAAAAGTAACCGCGACTGGCAACCGGCTTTGGGGGGCGGGGTGTCCCGGCGTGGCTCGGCCGCACCGAACCGCCGGCGCCGGCTGATCTTTCCTCGAGCGCCCGCATGATCTGGCTGCAAAACTACGATCCGCTCCAGAGCCCGTGGTTGTCGACGCTGGTCGCGGTGCTACCGGTCGTCGTGCTGCTGGGCTTGCTCGGTTGGGCGCGTTGGCAAGCCCATTGGGCGGCCGGGGCCGGGTTGTTGACCGCGGCGTTGGCGGCGGTGTTGATCTTTCAAATGCCGCCGGTCGCGGCGGCCTCCGCGATCATCGCGGGGGCCGGCTACGGGCTGTTTCCCATCGGTTGGATCGTCGTCATGGCGATCTTTCTGTACGCCTTGACGGTCGAAACGGGCCAATTCGAAATCGTCAAGCGATCCGTCGCGTCGCTCTCGCCTGACCGGCGGATTCAAGCCTTGCTGATCGCGTTTTGCTTTGGCGCGTTTATTGAAGGGGCCGCTGGCTTTGGCACCCCGGTCGCGATTTCGGCGGCGCTGCTGATTGGGGCGGGCTTTCGGCCGCTGCCAGCCGCCGGGCTGGCGCTCATTGCCAACACCGCGCCGGTCGCCTTCGGCGCGCTAGGAACGCCGATTACTGCTTTGGCGACCGCTTCCGGAATTGACGAGTTCAAACTGAGCCAAATGGCCGGTCGGCAACTGCCCTTCTTTTCGCTGCTGGTGCCCGTTTGGATGGTGTGGGTGATGGCCGGTTGGCGCGGGGTGCGCGGCGTCGGACCGGCGCTCTTTGTCTGCGGAGCGAGTTTTGCGAGCGTCCAGTTTTACGCGTCGAACTTTCTTGGCTCGCGGTTAGTCGACGTCGCCGCCGGCTTGACCTCTCTGATTGGGCTTAGCCTCTTCTTGCGATTTTGGCAGCCGCGCACGATTTGGCGGTTTGACGAAGAGCGCGACAGCGACGCCGGCAATGCCTCCGCGTCAGACGCCGATCCCGACGCAGCGGAGATGCTCGGACCGCCGCCGGAAATCGTCTACACCGAGTCGCGCGGCGCGATCGTATCCGCTTGGATGCCCTGGGCGATTCTGTCGGTGTGCGTGTTCGTCTGGGGCTTGCAGGATGTCAAGCTCGGACTGGACCGATTGATGAGTTGGACCGTCGCAGTGCCCGGGTTGCACGAGCGCGTCGCGCGGAATGTGCCGATTGTCAGCGCCCCGCGGCCCGAGCCGGCGCTGTTCAAGTTCAATCCACTGTCGGCGACGGGGACCGGGCTGTTCGTGGCGGCCGTCTTGTCGGCGATCTGGATGCGTGTGTCGCCGCGCCGCTTTATACGCACGTTGTTTCGGACTTTCATCCGCATGAAATTTCCGTTATTGACGATCGCCCTGATGCTGGCGCTGGCTTATTTGACGCGGTACAGCGGCCTCGATGCGACGCTCGGATTGGCGTTCACGCGGACCGGCGTGCTCTATCCCTTTTTTGCCGCGCTGCTCGGTTGGCTCGGCGTCGCACTGACCGGCTCCGACACATCGGCCAACGCCCTCTTTGGCAGCTTGCAGCGCATCACGGCCGAGCGGCTCGGCCTCAACCCGGTCTTGATCTGCACGGCGAATAGCACCGGCGGCGTGATGGGCAAAATGATCGACGCCCAAAGCATCGTGGTCTCGGCCGTGGCGACGAACCAGTCGGGCAACGAAGGCGAGATTCTCCGCTACGTCTTTTGGCACAGCTTGGCGCTGGCGACCTTGATGGGGCTGCTCACACTGGCCCAAGCCTATTGGCTGACCGGAATGGTGCCTCACCCGTAGCCGCTCGCGGAAGTCTTCAACAGACTGGCAGCCGGCCCGAATCGACCACCGGCGATGCCCGCGGAATGGTGCGCGCCGCGGACTTGGGCGCCGCGGGTTCAAACCGCTTCCATGCCGCGCCGCTGGTCGTGGATCTGGATCGCCTCCTCAATCGGCAAGATAAAAATCTTGCCGTCGCCGATGTTCCCATCGGGGCCCGTTCGAGCGACATGCAGGATCGTGTCGATCGTCCGTTCGAGAAAGTCATCGTTGACGACGATCTCCAGCGCAATTTTTCGGAGCAGGTTGATCTTGTACTCGTGACCACGAAACAGATCGGTCTGGCCGCGCTGCCGCGCGTACCCTTGCGCGTCGCAAACGGTCATCCGCGTGACTTCGATCTTGTTCAAGGCTTCTTGAACCGCGTTCAGCTTCGTCGGTTGTATGATTGCGACAATCAGTTTCATAATCACAGGGCGGCAAGAAGAAAACGGCGGCTCTGCCAGGTGTCGCGCCGCGCCAACTCGGCGTCAACCGCCAGCCGCACCGCGGGCTTATCGAGACACCAGGCCGGTCCGACGAAGTAGTCCGGCGGCGCTTCGCCCGTGATCCGCTCGACGAGACAGGCCGCGGGCAATAACTCCAGACTATCAACGAGAACCTGAACGTACGCATCTCGTTCGATCAGTTGAACTTCGCCGCGGCTTACTTGTTCGGCCAAGGGAGTGTTTTTTACCGCGTACAAATTGTGTAGCTTCACGGCGTCGATCTCCAGCCGTGCGAGTTCGCGGATGGTGGCGAGCATGTCGGCGTGCGATTCGCCCGGCAGCCCGAAGATCACATGCGCGCAGATTTCAAATCCGCGGCCGCGGCTCCGCGCCAGCGCGTCGAGAAACGCGTCGTGATGATGGCCGCGATTCATCCAGTCGAGCGAGCGATTATGAATCGTCTGCATGCCATATTCCACGCACACATGGGTTCGCGCGGCAAATTCTTCGAGCAGATCCAACACGTCGTCCGGCACGCAGTCGGGCCGCGTTCCGATGACCAGTCCCACGACCTGCGGATGGTCGAGCGCGGCGGTCCAGAGCGCGCGGAGCTTATCGACCGGGGCATAGGTGTTCGTCGCCGGCTGAAAATAGGCCAGAAACTTGTCGACCTTGTACCGAATTTGCAGTTTGCGAACCCCTTCGCTCAGTTGGGCGCCGATCTCGCGCCGCGGAATCCGCCGGCTCGGGCTAAAACTGCGATTGTCGCAAAACGTGCATCCGCCGGTCGCGACCGTCCCATCGACGTTGGGGCAAGTCATTCCCCCGTCCAGGCTAATCTTCTGCACGCGGGCGCCAAACTTGTTGCGGAGGTAAAAATTGTACGAGTAATAGCGGAGGCCGGCCGCGCGCCACGCGGGAAGCTCAACTTCAAGAGGGGCGTTCGTTGACGACACGGAATGGGCCTTCTACACTAAATCGAGAGCGATTCGGAACCCTTGCGAACCGTTTATCATACCGTCGTCGCAAAAGAACGCTCAAGAGAACGAGGACACAAAAATGTTTGGCGAATTGTTGCCGACGGGCGGTGGCGATCCAATTCCGCTCTTGAAAAAGCAGTTGCAGATCGGCCGGCGCGAAAGCTGCGACATCGTGCTCCGCTTTCAGAATGTTTCGGCGCATCACTGCGAACTGTCAATTCAAGGCGGTTATTGGCATGTCCGCGACTCCAACAGCCGCAATGGCATCAAGGTAAACGACAACAAAGTCCAAGAAAAACGGCTCTTGCCCGGCGATATCCTCTCCGTGGCCAAGCACAACTACGAGATTCAGTATGTGCCCGCCGATTTGGGAGCAATCGGCCCGCCGCCGGCCGAGAATTTGCCCAATGACATTATGGAGAAATCGCTGCTCGAGCGGGCCGGGCTCGCGCCAAAGAACGTGCGTGGCAGCGAAGGACCGAAGCGGTACGACCCCGGGGAGCAAGGGCCCGATTCACTCAAGAACAAGTACCGCGACCCGACCTGAGCCCGGCCGCCCGCCGTGTTTGGTTCACGAGCATCTTTTCGTTCGTGCCCGATCCTCGGCGCCGAACCAGAACCGCTGGACTCTGTTTTTCTCGCGCCGAAAGGACGCTATGCCGCACATTCCGCTTGCACAACTGGCGACCTGCCGCAGCGGCGACAAAGGGAACCACGCGAATCTGGGCGTGGTCGCGCGCTCGGCGGCCGCCTATGACTTGCTCTGCCGCGAGCTGACTGCCGCGGTCGTGCAAGAGTTTTTCTCGTCCTTGGGCGCGAGCCGGGTCGAACGGTTTGAATTGCCGCGGGTCGGCGCGCTGAACTTCGTGCTGTACGATTGTCTGGCCGGCGGAGCCAGCCGCTCGTTGCGCATTGACACGCAAGGCAAGCTGCTGGGAACGGCCGCCGCGCAACTCCTGATCAAGGCGCCGACCTCCTTTTCCGTGTGAGTCTGCATGCCGCTCGTCCGCATCCATATCCATGAACAGGTGGGCTCGATCATTCTGAATCGGCCCGAAAAACGCAATGCCTTGTCGCGGGCATTGCTGGCCGACTTGCAGCAAGCCTTGGCCGACTTGCACCGCGAAAAACGGGTGCGGGCCGTCGTGCTGACCGGTTCGGGAAGCGCCTTCTGCGCCGGGATGGATTTGGCGGAAATGCGCAACACGGCCGCCCAAGACGATGCGCAAGTCCAGTGGCAAGAGGACGCTGAAACCTATCGCGATTTGGTCGAGCAAATGCTCTTGTTTCCCAAGCCGATCATCGCCGCCGTCAATGGGCCAGCGCTGGCTGGCGGAGCGGGCTTGGTGCTGGCCAGCGATCTCGTCATCGCCGCGCCCGAGGCGACGTTCGGTTTGCCGGAGCCGAAGCGCGGCCTGGTGGCCGGAATCGTCGCGCCGCTGCTCTATTTTCGCCTCGGCGGCGCAAAATCGGCTTGGTTGCTCCTCACGGCCGAAGTCGCCACCGCAGCGGAGGCCGAGCGATTGGGACTCTTTCAAGAACTCATTCCAGGGGACAAGCTCTGGGCCCGCGCGACGCAACTGGGCGGGCAATGCGCCGCCTGCGCTCCGGAGGCCTTGCTCATGACCAAACGGATGCTGAATGAGACCATCGGCGAAAACTTGACCACGCTTTTGAACGCCGGCGCGGCCTTGAGCGCGACCGCGCGCACGACCGAGACCGCAGCCGAAGGGTTGGCCGCTTTCTTGGAAAAGCGTGAACCAAAATGGCCGTAGAAGCGGTCGTAACTAGCGGCCGGTCGCACTTTGCGTGGTTGGGATTTTCCGGCGGCGCGGCTAGATTCCCGCCTGCGCGGGAATGACGAGTCCGCAGGCAGCAGTTACCACTCGTGCCATGACGCGTTCGTCATTCCCGCCGCCAGGGGAACGCGTACATTGGCAAGGCGGCAGGACTCACGTTTCGTCATTTCCGCGCAGGCGGGAATCCAGCAATGGGCGATACAATGCCGAGACGGTCGCCGAAGGGCTGGCGGCATTCTTGGAAAAGCGTGAACCAAAATGGCCGTAGAAGCGGTCGTAACTAGCGGCCGGTCGCCCTTTACGTGGTAGACAGGTTTCCGGCGGCGCGGCTGGATTCCCGCCTCCGCGGGAATGACGAGTCAGCAGGCAGCATTTACCACTCGTGCCATGACGCATTCGTCATTCCCGCCGCCAGGGGAACGGGCACACTGGCAAGGTGGCACGTCTCACGTTTCGTCATTCCCGCGCAGGCGGGAATCCAGCAATGGGCGATACAATGCCGAGACGGTCGCCGAGGGGCTGGCGGCATTCTTGGAAAAGCGTGAACCAAAATGGCCGTAGAAACGCCGGCCGCTGCAGACCGGTCGGAGTTCAAGTGGTAGACAGGTTTCCGGCGGCGCGGCTGGATTCCCGCCGCCGCGGGAATGACGAAGGGGTCGTAACTGGCCGCCACTAATCCATTCTTTACTTGAGGTTGCTCCCCAAATGAAGATCGTTCCTGTCCTCGATCTTCTCGGCGGAAAAGTTGTCCGCGGCGTGGCCGGGCGCCGGTCCGAATATCGCCCGATCGAAAGCCGTCTCGTCACCGGCGCCGAGCCGGCGCGCGTGGCGGCGGCGCTGCAAGCGTTCGGCTTAACCCAATTCTACGTCGCCGATCTCGATGCCATCGCCGGGCAGCAACCAGCGTGGCCAATCTATCGCGAGTTGGCCGCGCTCGGCCTCCAGCTTTGGATCGACGCGGGCGTCGGCGACGTGGCGCGCGGCGCCGCGTTCGCGCAGTTTGCAGGCGATTGTCCGGCCGTCACCGGAGTCATTGCCGGGTTGGAATCGCTCGCTGGCCCTGCCGTGCTCGAGCACTTGCTCGCGCAACTCGGCGCCGAGCGGCTGATCTTCAGCCTCGACATGCAAAAGGGGCGCCCCATGACCGGCGGCAGCGAATGGGCCGCCGGCGGCACGGCGGCAATTGGACTTGATCCATTGACGATCGGCCGGCAAGCCGTGGCGCTGGGCGTCCGGCGGATGATTGTGCTCGATCTGGCCCAGGTGGGAATCGGCGGGCTGAGCACGCTCGACCTGTGCCGTCGGCTAGGCGAATTTTCGGCGCTTCAGCTCATCAGTGGCGGCGGCGTCCGCGCGGCGGACGATTTGGCGGCGATCCAGTCGGCGGGCTGCGACGCCGCCCTCGTGGCTTCGGCGCTTCACGATGGGCGGCTGACGCGGGCTGCGCTGCGGCTTTGGATCGACGACAATCCTTGATCGCAGTTCGAACGGCTTATCGGCCTATTTCGGCTGTTCCGTCGGCCCTCGGCCGTTGCGGCGCGTGATCGCCGAGGGCGAACTCTGATTTAAGTAGGCAAACAGGTCGGCGATTTCCTCCAGCGTGAGCTTGTTGAACAAGCCTTCCGGCATGGCCGATTTTTTGCTGGTGGCCATCGTGTCGATTTCATCCTTGCTGACCGTGATCTTTTGCAAGTCGGACTGCATGATCGTGACCGAATCGTCGCCTTGCGGCGAGACCAGCCCGGCAAAAATCCGGCCGTCTTTCATGACGATGGATTTGCTCTGATAGCGATCGGCGATGACTTGCGACGGGAAAAGGACCGACTCGATGATCTCCTTCGTTTGAAAGCGTTGGGTGACCGTGGTCAGATCGGGCCCGACCGACTCTCCCTCTTGGCCAAAGCGGTGGCACTTCGCGCACAAGGCCTTGTTGAAGATCGCCGCGCCGCGAATGGCGCTTCCCCGTTTCGCCTCCGGTCCGCTCAAGAACGTGTTCAATTCTTCATACGTCCAGTGATTGCCGCCATCGTCCGAGGGCAAAGTCGCCTCGGGCTGATCGGGATACTTCTTCGCGAACCAAGCTTGCCAGAGCGCGAGTTTTTTGTCCCAGGGGTCTTTTTCCTCGCCCAATTCCTGGTCGGTCCAGTTTTCAAGCAGGTTGATCGCATGCACCGCGCCGCGATCTCCCAACTTCAGTCCACGGAGGATCACTTGGCGAATCGGCTCCGAACCCTCCGGAACCCGATCGACTTTGGCGAGCTTGATCAAAACCTCTTGGGCAAAGGCGCCCTCCAGAATCGGCAATGAGCGGACAAGGAGATTCCAGTTTTCGCCCTCGGGATGTTGCGCCAAAGCCATTGCGATATAGAGCCGGCGCTCCGGCTGATGCTCGTACACTTCGCGGAGATAGGCCATTGCCTTTTCGTCGCCGCTGCGGGCGAGAACGGCCACGATTCCAATCCCCAGTTTCTTGGCCGCATCGCTGTCGTTGTGCAGCAGCTCTTCGTCAAGATGCTGAAGCTGCGCGAGGACTTCCGCGCCCGGCTGCGCAGGGATGCGTGCCAACACCGACAAGGCCGAACTAGGCCATTTGGCCCCGCTGGCCAAGACTTGCATCCGCTCGTCTTCCGTCAAGCTGGCGAAGAAATCGCGCGAAATGTTTTCGATGTAGCCGTTCAGGCTATGTCCGCCCGGAACGGAGCGGGCTTGCTCATAGAACTTAAGGACCTCGAGCTTGGACTTTGTATCCCAGCCGGTCGTTAAAAACCGCGAGTGGAAGGCGGCGTGCAGCTTTTCGGAGAGCGGCACTTCCGGCATGTTCAATTGCTCGATCATGCGCGGCAAGAACGAGGGCTCTTGCAACAGGACCAGCAAGCGAATCAGCTCGCGATTCATCCGGAGATCCTTCGCCGGATATTCATCCGCAATCTGGCGGCCCAGTCCAATGTATTCTTCGGTTTTCACGGGGGCACGAGATAGGGCCAATTCAAAGACCCGCAGCAGATCGAGAAAATCGCCATCCGCCACGTAGCCGCGCATCAATTGCCGCGCGCGGTTCACGATCGCATCGCCCACGGCTTTGTCCGGATTGCTCGCTAGCAACGCGACCGCGCCCTGCAAGAAGACACGCTGATTCTCGCTCTTTAGCACGGTCGACTGCCATTCTTCACGCGGCAACTGCTCGAGCACGTTGCGGGCAGCGCTGGCCAGATGGCGCTGCGGCGAAGCCAGCAGCGGCAAGAGCTTGTCGAGCGGCGGCTGCTGATTCACCCGCACGAGCGATTCGCAGGCGACGCGCTGCACGTCGGGATCGGCATCCGACAACAACCGGACCAGATGATCTTTCGTCGTGTCATCGCCGTGAATGCCGAGCAAATAAGCAACCTTCGCGCGTACCAGCGGATCGCGGTCGGCGGCCATCTTGTTCAGCCATTCGGGCTTGGGAAAGGGGCCCAGCAGTTGCATCAAGGTCAGGGCGCGGACCCGCAAATCGGTTTGCGAACCGGTGTTTTCCGCGGCGGAGATCAAAGCCGGCTCCCATTCCTTGCCCAACTGATGCTTGATTGCGGCGACCTTGTGCCGTGCCCAAGCCGAATCGAGTTGCGGCTGGCGCAGCGCGGCGGTGATGCCCGTCCCCATCTCGGTGACCGCGGCCGGCACCTTGCCGAGCCAGCGAATTCGATACACGCCTCCCTCGGTATCGCGTCCGCCGGTGCAGAAATAAACCGCTCCGTCGGGGCCGACCGCCAAATCGGTCACATTTAGCGGGCGTCCTTCCACGAGCGTTTCGCTTTCGGCGGTAAAGGAGCCGCCGGACGGTTTCAATTTGACCGCCAAGATTCGGCCGCGTGCCCAATCGCCCACGAACAGGGCGCCATGGTAGCGGACCGGCAGCATCACGTGGTTGTACGAAACGACTCCGGTCGGCGATCCGCGCCCGGTGTCGAGCATCGACGGCAAGCTGTCGAGATAATAATCGTGCCAGTTGGTCCAGCCGCTGCGCCAACCAAATTCAGCTCCCGGCGTGACATGCAGCAACCGCGTCGGCCGATACCAACTGAGCCCTTCGTCCCATTCCATGTCGGAATCCCAGGTGAATAGCTCGCCGTTGCGATTGAACGCCATGCGGTAGCAATTGCGGAAGCCGCCGGCGAACAACTCGACAAACGACCCTTGAGCATCGGTCCGTAGAATCACTCCGCCGGGCGCTTTGATATTGGCGGCATGGCCGCTGGGGTCTTCATACCGCGGCGTGAACAGATCGCCCTCGTAATAGTGCTGCAAGGGGCTGGTCGGCTCGTACTTTTTGTCGGGCGCGCCGTGGTTGCCGATCACGATATAAATCAGTCCGTCCGGTCCGAGAATCGGCGCGTGCGCCCCGTGTTCGACCATTGCATTGTTGAATTTTAGCAGTCGCTCGACTTTGTCGATCTTGCCGCTGTTGGCGGTGTCGGTCAACTTATACAGCCCGTCGCCTTCGGGACCCGTGCCGACGGCATAGACCTTGTTGTTCAAGCAGAGCATGCCGTGGCAATTAGTGATCTGGTCGCAATAGGTTGCGATCGTGTCGAATTTGCCCGACTTGGTTTGGTCGCGGAGGATCAGCAGCGGACCTTTTTCGCGGGCGGCAAGCAGATTGCCCTGTTCGTTGAACGCCATTGAGATCAAGGAGCCTGTCGACTTGCCGCCGTTGAGATATTGCACCTCGAAGTCGGCAGGGGTGGTAAACCGGCTTTTGCCGCGTCCGGCGACGACCGATTCATCTCCCCAGGGGAGCGTCATGCCGATTTCGCCCCAGCTCTTGGCGGCCACCCATTGCGAATCGTTGAATTGGAGCTTTTCCCAATGAACGAACTCTTTCAAGGCGGCCTTCCAGGTGTTATCGCTGGGATAGACGATGAAGGTGTTGCCGGCTTCTTTCACCGAGACGCGGACCGCCAGTCCGGCGCGGCCCACCGTGGCGCTGGTCGCTTTGACAGCGATCAAGTTTCGCCCTTGCGTGAGGTACTTGGTAATGTTCACGACGTCAATCTGCCGCCAGTTGTTGCCCGTTCCGACCGAGCGACCGTTGACAAACAGTTCGTAGCTATCGTCGGCGGTGATTTCGACTTCCCCCTCCTCGGGACGACCCATTTCAAAGGTCTTGCGGAAATAGCACGTTTCCGCCGGGACTTTGTCTTTCTCGGCGGCCGACGACCAAATCCACTGAGCCTCTTGAGCCACGACGGTGCGGATATTCAACAAGCAGGCGAGCGCCGCGCAGGCGAATATCCCACTCCGCAAATGCGTAATAAACCGGTTTGATCCGCGCACGCCCGCCGGAAAAAGTCGCATGGCAGCCTCAGTGGAAGAGAGAGTCATAAGGATGATCGAGGGATTGAATCAAAGCGGCCAGCCGCCTTGAAAACGCCGTAGTGCCACCCCGTGCTAACGTCGCGAACTCGCGCGGCGTTCTGCGAGCAGTTCGGCTCAAACAGCGAAAATGCGGCGGAAGGGTAACCACTTTCGAGTTTTGGGGCAATGTCGGTTCGTAAAAGCGCGGCGCCCAGGCGCGCTGCCGCAGGCCGGGCGGCGGTTCCACGAGGCTCCTCTCGACGAGAAAGGAGCACCGCGCGCACGGCGGTTGATTGACCGGCTACAAAGCATTCTGTAGCATACGGTTGCCGCATTTGCCCCCGCCTCGTCGACTGCCTTGGGAGAGCACCATGAAACGAAAACGCTCTGACCGCTTGCTGCCAAACGCCCGGTGCGCCGCGCTCCTGGCAATGGCCGGTCTAATGTGCCTGTTGAATCCGCGCATTTCCACGGCTGCGGAAGAATCCGCTCCTGGCCTGGAGCCGTTCTCGCCGCCGACGCTGAAAGAACTCGACGCGAAGGCCGGCTGGATTTCACGCGATGTGGTGGACGCCACTCAGCGGCTGCGCGATTTACAGAAGACCGAAAAGCCGCTCTGCTCGGTCAAAGAGGCTCTTTCGCTCAAAAACACCTCGAAAGAAAACAACGCCAAAATCCTGAGTGCACTGGGCCGGCTTCCCGACAAAGACTCCGACGTGAATTGGGATGCCACGCTCAACCGCCTGATCGCGGGGGACGTGAAAAGCACCAACCCCATCATGATCAACTCGGTCTTTGAGTTTAATGTGATTGGCCTCACCGGTGCGGGTCTGTTCGGCTTCGACTGGGAAATGAAGCATTTCGGCGCGAAAGAGACGGTCGTTTCGTGGCAGACCAGCCAAGACCACCTCGCCGACAAGGTTGTGCTCCGCGACGATTGGACCTGGTCCGACGGCCAACCGGTCACGGCCTACGACATCGAGTTTTCCTTTCAAACGATTATGAATCCGAAGGTTGACGTCCCGGCGATGAAGTCGGAAACGGATCAATTGCGGTGGGTCAAAGCGTACGATGACCATACGATCGTGTTCTTTCACAAAAAGGCCCTGGCGACCAACGATCTGAGCATCGATTTTTCGATTATCCCGCAGCACATCTATCGGCCGCTGGTAAAAAAGCTCGAGAATCCGCGAGTCACTTGGGCCGACGTGCAACAAGATCCGGAGTATGAAAAGTACGATTCCAACCCGGTCTGCAATGGACCTTATACGATCTCCAGCCGCGTCCGCCGCGAGGCGATCGTCCTCAGCCGGCGCGAAAGCTATTACATGCACCAAGGGAAGCAGGTCCGCGACAAACCCTACTTCAAGGATATCCGGTTCCGCGTGATCGAAGACGCAAACACGTCGCTGTTGGCCCTCAAAACGGGCAAAGTGGACGAATTGGAATTGAACGCGGAACAGTGGCAGAACCAAAGCAACGATAACGAATATTACGCCAAGAACACCAAGGCGACCGGAACCGAATGGGTCTACTACTATTTTGGTTGGAATTGCAAAAGCCCCTTCTTCAGCGATGTCCGCGTGCGCAAGGCGATGTCCTACGCTTTCGATCATGCCGAGTTGGATCGCTTGAACTACAAGCTCTATGACCGCTGCTCGGGCATCTTTCATCCGGGCGCGTGGATGTATCCGAAAAAGGCGCCGATGCTTTACAATCAGGACCTGGACAAAGCCGAGGAACTGCTGGATGCCGCCGGCTGGAAAGAAAATGATGACGGCGATCGCGAAAAAAAAATCGATGGCAAGACCGTCAAGTTTGAATTCACGATTCTCTGCTCGAATTCGGCGGAGCGAGTCAAAGCTTGCAATCTGCTGCGGCAGAATCTCAAGCAATTGGGGATCGAATGCACGGTCCGCCCGCTCGAATTCACGGTCTTGACCCAAAACGAAATCGAACACAAATTTCAAGCCTATCTGGGGGGCTGGGGGACCGGGACCGATCCCGACACGTCGGAAAACGTCTGGGCGACCAAGGCGATTAAAGACGGCCGCAACTTCGTCCAATATTCGAATCCCAAAGTGGACGAGCTGTTTGAAAAGGGAAAATTGGAGTTCGATTCAGAAAAGCGGGCCGCGATTTACGCCCAGATCCACGAGTTGATCTACGAAGATCAGCCGTGCACCTTCTTGTACTATCGCAACTCGTTCTATGGGTTCAGCAAGCAACTGCGGGGGTATAAGTTCAGCCCGCGTGGCCCGTATGACTATAGCCCTGGCATCGGCAGCATCTGGACCCCGGTGGAATAAGGAAGCCGCCTGGTCCGCCGCGCTGCACCAGCTTTTGCAGCCGTGGCTTGCTCGTCCGGCCTTTGATTTCGCAACTGCTTCTCCCGCCGCGTTCTGATTCGCCTGCGTCATGCTGACTTACATTGTTCGACGATTGCTGATTGGCCTGCTGACGCTCTGGCTGATCACGTTTTTGGTGTACGGGTTGATCCGCAACATGCCGGGCGATCCGACGGTCGCGGCGAAAGGGGGCGAAGACCCCAGCCGCAAACAGGACGTGGCCCGCTATGAGAAACTGAAGGAGTTCTACGGCCTCGATAAGCCGTGGTATGTCGCCTATTGGATCTGGCTGGGGCACACCCTCCACGGAGACCTGGGCTATTCCGATTTTCAGCACTCCAATGTCACCGAAGCGATTGGGGGACGAGTCGGCCCGACGCTCTGGTTGAGCGTGACCTCGCTCGTGCTGGCCTATTTGCTGTCGGTGCCGCTGGGGCTCTATTCCGCCGCGCGGAGCGGAAGACTTGACGAGCGGGTCCTGGCAACGCTGTTGTACATGCTCTATTCGCTCCCGTCATTCGTCGCAGCGCTCTGGTTGCAAACCTTTTTCGCTTTGAAGATGCAAGGGACCGTTTTCGAGTTGCCGCTGTTCGGCATGACCAGCGACGGTTTTGGCAGCCTGAGCTTTTGGGGCAAAACGATCGACCTCTCGCGGCACTTGGTTCTGCCGGTCTTTTGCTTCACATATGCGGCCTTGGCCTATGAGACTCGCTTCATTAAGGCCAATCTGCATGAAGTCCTGCGGCAAGATTACATCCGCACGGCCAAATCAAAAGGGGTCGGCCCAATGCGCATTCTCTGGCGCCACGCCTTTCGCAACACCCTCATTCCGTTTGTGACCTCGGTCGGGTTGACGCTGCCAAGCCTGCTGAGCGGGGCGGTGATCCTGGAGGCGATCTTTTCTTGGCCCGGGATGGGCCGCTTGCTGTTCGAGTCGATCACGGCGCGCGACTACCCGATCATCATGGGGTTGACGCTGTTGTTCAGCGTGTTGACGCTGCTGTCGCAACTGTTGGCCGACCTTTTATATTCCGTGGTCGATCCGCGGATTTCATACTCCTGACGGCAACGTCTCTTGTGCGCCAAAGCGACCCGCGATGATTCCAGAACCGCTGCCAGAACCGAATCCGCCCCTCGCCCACGGCGCCAAGGGCCCGCTTGCCGAGCAGGGGCCGCGCGCGGAAAAATCGGCCGGCTACTGGCGCGAAACGTGGCGCCGTTTTCGCCGCGGCAAGGTGGCGGTCTTGGCGCTGTTGTTCGTGCTGCTCTTGTTCGCCGTCGCGCTCTTTGCTCCGGCCATCGCCGGGACGAAGCCGATCATCTGCAAATACAAGGGAAGCATCTACTTTCCGGCGCTGGGCTATTTCAACGAGGATTGGGAAAACCCGATCTTCAAAAAGTCTCCGTTTCGCGGCATCTTTCCCAAAGGCTTGAAAAAAGACCCCGATAGTTGGGCTCTTTGGCCGCTCGTCTATCAAGATCCTTCGCGCCGCATTAAAGCGAAAGAATTCGGCGATCAGCCGGAAAATCAGACGGGCGATCTGGGCGCGCCGAATCGCTATAACTGGTTCGGCACGAACACCGAAGGGATCGATGTGTTCGCCCAGATGGTCCACGGCACGCGGATCTCGCTCTTGATCGGCTTCGTGGCGACCGGCATCGCCGCCGCCATTGGCATTCCGCTGGGCGCGGTCGCGGGCTATTTCGGCGGCTGGATCGACGCCATAATCAGCCGGATCATCGAGGTCGTGCTGTGCATCCCCACGCTCGTTTTGATCTTGGCTCTGATCGCCGTTCTGGAAAAGCCGAACATCTGGCATGTGATGGCGGTGATCGGCTTCACCTCGTGGCCGCAGATTGCGCGGTTGGCGCGGGCCGAATTTCTCAAGTTGCGCGAGAGCGAGTTCGTGGCGTCGGCTCGCGCGCTGGGGGTCGGTCGGCTGCGGATCATGTTTCGCCACATTTTGCCCAATGCGCTGGCGCCGGTCCTGGTGCCGATCACGTTTGGCATTTCGTCGGCGATCTTGATTGAAAGCGGGCTCAGCGTGCTGGGGATCGTCACCTCGCCGGACATGCCGAGTTGGGGCGCCCTCTTGAACGAAGGACGCAACAGCTTTCAAACGATGTGGTGGATGATCGTTTTTCCTGGCCTCGCGATTTTCCTGTCCGTCTTGGCGTACAATCTGATTGGCGAGGGTTTGCAAGAAGCGACCGATCCGCGCCTGCGCGAGGCAGGCAAATGACCGGCCGAATTTTAACTCGGACGTGAATCGGAGCCTTTTTTCGTTCCCCCCGTTGGCGCGCCCTTTTTTTGCACCCACTCCTTTTGCACCTCGATCGCCGGACGTTTCGCCTTATGCCTCCGCTTATTTCCGTCGAGAACCTCCGCACCCACTTTTTCACCGAGGCGGGCGTGGTGAAGGCGGTCGAGGATGTCTCTTTCAAAATCGAAAAAGGCAAGACGCTCGGCTTGGTCGGCGAGAGCGGCTGCGGCAAAAGCGTCACGGCGATGTCGATCATGCAGTTAATTGCTCCGCCCGGCCGGATCACCGGCGGCCGGGTGGTGTTTCAGGACAATGGCATGACGCGCGATCTGGCGAGCATGCCGGAGCCGGAATTGCGCAAAATCCGCGGCGCGAAGATCGCCATGATTTTCCAAGAGCCCATGACCTCGCTCAATCCGGTCTTTACCGTCGGCGCGCAAATCTCCGAAGCGGTCCTCCTCCATCAACACGTCGGCAAGGCCGAAGCGCGCCAACGCGCGATTGATATGCTCCGCCGCGTGAAGATTCCCGAGCCCGAACGCAGAGTCGATGCGTATCCGCACCAGTTTTCCGGCGGGATGCGCCAGCGGGTGATGATCGCCATGGCCTTGTCGTGCAATCCGCAACTGCTGATTGCCGATGAGCCGACGACCGCGCTGGATGTGACCATTCAAGCGCAGATTCTGGATTTGCTCCGCGAATTGCAGCAGTCGCTCGGAATGTCGATTTTGATCATCACACATGATCTGGGCGTGATCGCCGAGATGGCGGACGACGTGACCGTGATGTACGCGTCAAAGGTGGTGGAGCACGCGCCAGTCAAGGAACTGTTCTCCAATCCCATGCATCCATATACGCTCGGGCTGTTTCAGGCGCGGCCCGAGCCGGGCAAGCCCAAGAGCGAAAAGCTGACGACGATTCAAGGAATGGTGCCCAGCCCTTTACGCTTTCCGCCGGGTTGCAAGTTTCATCCGCGGTGTCCATTCGAGCACGAGCCGCGCTGTTCGACCGAGGAACCGCAGCTCCGCGAACTCCGACCAGGCCACTTTGTTAGTTGCCATTACGCCGGCGAATCGCAGCCGACTCGTTAAACCATGTCCGAAACCCTGCTGGAAGTGATCGGTCTGAAAAAGTACTTTCCGCTGAAGCGCGGAATCTTTTCCACCACCTTTGCCCACGTGCAGGCGGTTGATGGCATTTCGTTTTCCATTCGCAAGGGCGAAACGCTCGGGCTCGTGGGCGAGAGCGGCTGTGGCAAGACCACGGCCGGCCGCACGTTGCTGCGGCTGATTGAACCGACCAGCGGAAAGATTTCCTTCAATGGCCAACTCGTCAGCGAACTTTCCGCGTCGGCGCTGCGCCCCTTGCGCCGCGACATGCAAATCGTGTTTCAAGATCCGTACGGCTCGCTCAATCCACGCATGACCGTCCGGAGCATTGTCGAAGAAGGGTTGATCGTGCATGGCCTTGGGACCAAAGCCGAGCGCCTGGAGCAGGTGCGCAAAACGCTCGAATTGGTCGGCCTCGACCCGAGCTACGTCGGCCGCTACCCGCACGAGTTTTCCGGCGGCCAACGGCAACGGATCAGCATCGCGCGGGCGCTCGTCCTCGACCCGAAGTTCATTGTGCTCGATGAGCCGATCTCGGCACTCGATGTTTCGATCCAGTCGCAGATTATTAACTTGCTGACGGAGCTCAAGCAGCGCTATCAACTGACCTATTTGTTCATTTCGCACGATTTGTCGGTCGTCGAGTATATCTCGGACCGCGTGGCGGTGATGTATCTCGGCGAGATCGTCGAGACGGGCCCCAGCAGCGAACTGTATCGCGCGCCGCTCCATCCGTATACGCAAGTGCTCCTCTCGTCGGCCCCGGCCATCGATCCCAGCAAAAAACGGCAGCGGATTCTCTTGCCCGGCGACGTGCCCAGCCCGATCCATCCTCCCTCGGGCTGCCGGCTCCATCCACGCTGTCCGCTGGCGATGGACGTTTGTCAAACGACCGTCCCGCGCGAACTCGATCTCGCCGGCCACAAAGTGCGCTGCCACGCGGTCGAGCAAGAGTTGGCGGCGGGCAACGCCACCGCGGCCGCGGTGAGCGCCAAAATCCACGAGCGATTGCTCGCGCAACCGGTTAATCCCGCGCCCCTGGCGACCGACGTAAAAGATCAACGCGCCCATTAGCCGCGCGGCGCGTCGGCCGCGACTTCTATTGTTTCGCGGCCTTCAGACGATGTATCCGGCAAAATCGGCGAGCGGCGCCAGCTCGCGCTGCAAGCGGTCGCATTCGCCGCGAGCCGCCGCGACGGATGTTGGCCGCGGCACGCTCCGCCGCACCAGCACCGGCAGCGGACCGCGCGCCAAGTCCGGCAAGTGCGGATGATTGGCATCTACGACCAGCAGGTCGGCCCACGGCGCGATTGAGACCGCCGGCGCGGCGGCGCGGTCGATCTGCTGCGCCAAGAGCAGATTCGCACGCCTCTCCAAAACGCGCGGCGAGATCTCCTGCGCCTCGAGTACGACGATGCCAACCGCCGGCCAACGGGCCAATCGGCTCAGGTCATCGCGCAGCGTGGACTCTCCGACAGGAATCTCGGCGATCAACAGCACGCCGAACATGCTCGCTTGTTCGCAGAGTTCGTCATCCGGTCGAACAGCCCAGCAGGCCGCGTCGGCGGCGCGCCAAGGTTTCAGGTCGATCTTAAAAGCGCGCTGCATTTCCACCGCGCGGACGACAAACCGCGCGCCTTCAAATCGCAGCGACGAGCCGGCCGCCCCCAGCCGGCGGAAAGCGAACAGCCGCTCCGTTTGCGCCAGCAGCGCTGCGCCCTGTCGCAATTCGATCCGGACGCGGTAATAAAACGGCAGTTCCGTCGTCCAGCAACATGGGTCGGGCACGGCCGCCCAGCTCAACAGCGTCTCGCCCGGACCCGCATCGCGAAACCGAATCACGTCGGGCAAGGTCGTCGCCCAGGCGCAGTCCGGACCGGTGATCTGGCCTACCAATCGAACCTCGTCGGGCAGGCCGCCGCGCGGCAACCGCGCATAGACGCGCGCCAGCGCGTTATCGAGCGCGCCGAAAAAGAGTTCAAGGTGCGTCAGTCGCTCGTCCGCTTGCTGCAAGAAATCGGCCATGCCGCCAGTCTGACTTTCCTCAGCCGGCGCGTCAAATCGAAGAGTCGCCCGTTCCGAACGGCGAGCGTGAATTAGCCCAGCTACCGCCGTGAGAGGCCGGCGAGGCGGTCTCATCGACGGCGAAACGATTCGCCGGCGCACCGCGTAGCTGACCGGTGGTGCGCTCACGATCAACGGTCGCGACTTAAGCCGGTTCTATGGACCCGTCCACGGCCGCGACGGATTCCGCCGCCACGCCCGACAGATCGATCGCTTCGCTGGGTTCGACTGCTTCGATGGGAGAACCATGGACTTGCGCCTGAGAAGGCGCCGTGGTGGGAGTCGTGGCCGCCGGCAGATCGGCTTTGCGAACGATTCGCACGTGGTTCGCCAGAATAAACGATTGCAATCCCCAAAACGTCGCCACCACCATCGCGATCAGACCGGCGGCAAACGGGATGGAATGCCAACTGTTGGACCAAACCAACAGCAGTACGGCTGAAATGAGCCCGACCAAGGCCACGCTTCCCTTGCCGATCGCCGCGGCCGACCAGCGCTTTTGCACATGCAGATCGAGCGCCGCCTTGGTGTTCATATTCGCCAGTTCGCGCATCGCACGGAGGTTCGAGGTCATCTCCGGAGCATGACTACGCGGCCGGAGCGTCCATTCCTCTTTCTTCTCGTCGTGCGCCGGTTCCGGGTCGACGATCGATTTCCGCACCGCGGCTTGATGATCGCGTTCCGCGACCCCTTCGGTCGCGCGGCGAATGGGGGCGGCGATCGGAGCGCCTGCTCCACGCGGAGCGGACTCGCCCGACTGGCCGCGCAATCGGCCCAGCAGCCGGGCCATGTAAACCTCGACTGACTCTTCTTCGTGAGCGGCCGCGGCCGCGCTCGGCGCGGCAGGGCTCGGCGCGGCAGGGTCGGCTACGGCGGCGGGCTCGGCGGCGGGCTCGGCGGCAGCGGCGAATTTCGCCGTTGCAGAGTCGCGGCAATTCTCGGAATTCTCGGCGCAAGCGGTCGATTCCAATTCGTCGCGGAGGGGGGTATCGATCGGAGCACCCGCATCGGCCGATTCGAGCTCCGGAACGGGTCCGGCCGGCAGATTCCAGGCCGACCGCAATGCCTCGAGCGCCGAAACCGGCGCGGCCGCCTCGTCCTTCAAGAGCGACATTTCTCGCAGGCGCGCGAAAACATCCTCCTCGTACATGTCGGTCGTCTGGTCGTTAACCGGGTCGTCCGCGGCGGGCTGCGGAGCGCTGGGCGCGCGACTTGAAAGCTGGCTACCCGCATCGCTGGATCCCTTTGGCGGATAAGCGTCGATCTCGTGGTCCGCGCGCGACGCCGCTTGGTCTTGGGCAGACGCTTGCAGATTTGCTTCCCAATTGCGGAGTTCGTGCTCGCGGTCGTTGAGTTGCGTGCAGAGGTCTTCGAGCGCTTGAGCTTGCTGTTGCAAGTCATGTTGTTGATTCTCGACCTCGAGC
>DASRSE010000343.1:0-35861 GCA_035656655.1 Pirellulales bacterium | reverse complement strand
CTCCCAACGGCGGAACGTTTTCGGTGAGCGATTTGAACGGCTCGCATGCCGCCGAAGATCTAGGCATCAACACCGCGGCGAGCGGCGGCGCCATCAATGGCACCGAACTGGTCGGCGGCCTCAAAACGACCCTCCTCAAGTCGCTCAATGGCGGACAAGGGCTCGGCGCGCTCGGCGAATTGGACCTCACGAACCGTAACGGCCAGACGGCGAGCGCCGATTTGTCGAATGCGCAAACGCTCGATGATGTCCTGGCCGCGATCAACGGCGCCGGCAACGCGATCGGCGTCTCGGCCGCCTATAACTCCGCGCGCGATGGCATCGTCGTGACCGACGCCTCGGGCGGTACAAACAATTTCATCATCGCCAACGGCGACGCGACCAATACGGCCGACGCGCTGAAGTTGACCACCAACGCGGCGGTCTCCAGCGTCAACAGCGGCGACTACCATGAACGATTCGTCGGCGAAAATGCCACCCTCAGCTCGCTGAATGGCGGCGGCGGGGTCGCCGCCGGCACCTTCTCGATCACCGACACCAATGGCAAGACCGGGACCGTCACCGTCAGCACCTCGACCAACTCGATCGGCGACGTGATCGATGCCATCAACCGCCTCGCGATTGGCGTGCAAGCGCGCGTGAACGACACCGGCGACGGGCTGCTCTTGGTCGATACGGCCGCCGGCGCCGGCTCCCTCAGCGTCACCGAGGGGAACTCCAGCGCGGCCCACGATCTGCATTTGCTCGGCGGCCAGACGACCGAAACGGTCAATGGCCAGCCGACCAAAGTCATCGACGGCTCGAACACCACCACGGTTACCATCAGCAGCACGGACACGCTGCAAGATGTGACCAACAAAATCAACGGCCTGGGCTACGACGTTAGCGCCAATATCTTCAGCACCGGTTCGAGCGTCAAACCGTATCGATTCACGTTGACCAGCCAGCAGTCGGGCCGGGTCGGCGCGTTGCAGATCGATACATCCAACGCTTCGTTTTCCTTCAGCGAAATCGCCAAGGCGCAAGATGCGGTGCTGGCGATCGGCGACTCCAGCAGCGGCCTGTTGGCCACCTCGTCGACCAACTCGTTTTCGCAAACGTTGCCCGGCGTGACGTTGAACATTCTCAACACGTCCGCCACGCCGATCACCGTTTCGGTCGGGACCACGACCACCAACTTGCAGACCGCGATTCAAGCGCTCGTCACCACGTACAACAAGCTGAACGCGAACTTGCAGAGCGTGACCGACTACGACACGACGTCGAACACCGGCGCGATCTTGTTTGGCGATGCCACGACTCAATCGATCCAGCATCAGGTCAGCAACCTGTTCACGAGCCGGCTGTTCGGCGCCGGTTCGATCACCTCGCTGACACAGTTGGGCATTTCGTTTGGCGCCGATGGCACCGCCACGCTCGACACCGATCAATTGCAAAGCCTGCTGACGCAAAATCCCAGCGCGGTCCAAACCTTCTTGAGCAAGACGAGCACCGGCTTCGCCGCGCAGCTCGATCGATTGGGTAATTCGCTCGCCGGCACCGGCAACTCGCTGATTCTTTCGCGCACCACCGCGATCGACAATCAGACGACCGCCAATAACAATCGGATTACCGATTGGAACAAACGGCTCTCCGTGCTGAGCGCGAATCTGACCAACGAATATGAACAGAACGAACTGGCGCTGGCGCAGATTCAAAGCAGCTATGCGGCCTTGAGCTCGGTGGCGCAGCTCGCCAACCTCGGCGTCGGCAATACCTCGACCAGCTCCAACTCCACCAGCACCAACGCCGGCAACACGAACTCCGCGCTCGGCTCCGCCACCGTCAACAGCTAACGCCGGGCCGCCAAAAAACGGTCTACGCACCCCTCGCGCTCCGGCAGCAGGCCCGCGTGAAGGCCGCCGCAACCGCGATGTTATTTTCCAGGCTCCTCAGCGGGCCCACTTCATCCCGCCCGTTCATCGGACTCATTGAAAGGACGCATGACCATGAATATGCTCGCTCGCGAAGAATATCTTTCCCGCGAAGTCCTCACCGCAACGCCGCAAAAGCTACAGCTCATGTTGATCGACGCGGCCCTCCGGTTTGGCGAACGGGCCGACCGCCATCTGCAAGCCCACGAATACGGACCGGCCTTCGAGCTCTTGATCCGCTGCCAAGACATCACGGCCGAACTGCTGCGCGGGCTCGCGTCCGGGGTCGGCACGGACCTGGGACAAAAAATCGCGGCGATCTACAACTTCATCTATGGCGCGCTCATCGAAGCGGCCCGCTTTCGCGATCGCGCCAAACTGGCGGACGCCTTGCGCGTGCTCGAGATCGAGCGCCAAACGTGGCGCGAGGTTTGCGAAAAGCTGGGGACCAATGCTGCCCGGGCTCCCCATTTTGACATGCAGCGCGTTTCGTCGTTCTCGCTCGAAGGCTAGATAACCCGGCTCGCGGCTAAATCTGGCAAAGTTTGTCGATCAGAGCAAATTTTCCGTCAACTCCGGCTGGGTAAAATTCCGATTTATTCGCCAGCGGCGGTTCTCTCGTCTTGAGGGAACCGTTTTTCTCGCTAATTCTCGGAGGTCCGGCGCATGGCGCAGCTCGTTGTTTCCCCGCCCAATAGTCCGATCACGAAGTCGCCGGCGACCGATTGTCCCTCCGTCGCGCAAATCGCTCTGGCTGCCGCCGGCCAACTCGAGGCGGCCGACCAGATGCGGGTGGTGACGCATGTCAACGGTTGCCAGCCGTGCGCTCAGGTCCGCAATCAATTGACCGAAAAGCTCGCCCATTGGGCCGGCCGCTTTTTGTACAAAGGCCATCTGACGTGGACTCGCGATTGGAACTGGCTGAAGCCGTACGAAAAGCATTTGCATCCGGATGCCGCCCGCGGCCAATTGAAAACGCGAATCATCGACCGCCGGTTTACCTTGGCGCAATTTGCCAAAAGCGTGCGGTTGCTGCGCGGGAGCACGGCGGAATGCGGCGTCCTGGGGGGCGTGGGTTCGGCCATGATTTGCCGGACGCTCGAACACACCTACCGCGACGATGAAACGCATTACGGCTTTGATTCGTTTGAAGGGCTGTCGGAGCCCGTGGCGGTCGATCGTTCACCGCATGCTTGGCAGCAAAAGGGCTCGCTGGCGATCTCGCCGCAAGTCGCGCAAGAGAATCTGGCCGACTTCGCGTTCTGCACCTTGGTCAAGGGCTGGATTCCGGCTTGCTTCGAGCCTGCGCGGCACGAGCGCTTTCGCCTCGCTCACATCGATCTTGACCTGTATCAGCCGACGCTCGACAGCCTCGACTTTTTTTATTCGCGGATGAATCCGGGCGGGGCTTTCGTGTTCGATGATTACGGCCATTTAACCTGCCTCGGCGTGCGCCAAGCGGTTGACGAATTCTTCGCCGACAAGCCGGAGCGCGTGCTGGAATCGGTCGACGGGATCGCTTATTGCTTCAAAGTGTAACTTCGCTCGCGGCCCATCCGCGGCATGCTCGTTCACGATCCGCTCTCGCCGCCGCGCCGCACGAGCGACTTTTTGAGTTTGGGAGAACAAAATCATGACGCTTCGCATTTTCATTGGTTGGGACTCGCGCTTTCCGGAACCGGCCGACGTGCTGAAGTACAGCTTGCTGAAGCACTCGTCGGTGCCGCTCGATATTCAGTACCTCGAGCTCCCTAAGTTGGGCCTCAATCGCCAGCACGACCCGCTGGCCTCGACCGAATTCACCTACTCGCGGTTCTTGGTTCCGCATCTGTGCGGTTTCCAAGGGACCGCCCTGTTCCTCGACAACGACATGCTCTGCTTCAGCGACATGCGCGAACTGGCCGAGTTGGACATGCAGCCGTATGCCTTGCGGGTGGTGAAGCACGAATATCAACCGCAGAACACGGTGAAGATGTACGGCGCGGTGCAAACGAGCTATCCGCGCAAAAACTGGTCGAGCATGATGCTGATGAACTGCGCCCGGCTCACGCTCTGGTCAAAACAGGCGGTCGAAACGCAAAGCGGCGCCTATCTGCACCGTTTTCAGGATATCCCCGACGAGCAGATCGGCGAGTTGCCGAAGACCTGGAACACGCTGGATTGGATGGATGTGAAAACCAAGCTGATTCACTACACCAACGGCGGGCCCTGGTTCGAACAGTATCAAAACCATCCGCACGCCGGCATCTGGTATCGCTATCGCGACGAAATGAAGGGAATGGTCAAACGAGCCAATCCGTTCCCCCATCTCGAGCTGCCGCGGCATCCTTTTGCGCCGGCGCCGGCAGGCTCGCTCTTTTCGCGGTAAGCGCGGCGGACCGCCGCTCCGCGCTCACCCCTTTTTTGCTCCCCACGCCTATGATTCGCCGCAACTGCCGCAAAACGGCCGACACCCTCGTCGAGCATCCGATCACCTTCGCCGCAACTCCCTTGATCGACAAAGGGTCCAAAGTCCTCGCGCTAGGAAGTTGCTTCGCGCTGCGCGTAAAAGAGTTCTTGCTGGCTCACGGCTACGGCGTCTTGAACGAGGGGGACCTCCGCCCTTGGGCGAATAACGGCCGCGCGGAGTTCGATCCGCGGATTTACTACAACACGTTTTGTATTCGCTACGAGTTGGAACGGCTGACCGGCGAGTTCGTCCAAGCCGAGGACGACTACTGGGAACCCCACTCCAACGCCGCGCGCCTGTTTCAAGACCCCTATCGGCGGATGCTCTGCGCGCCGGACCGCGACGCTCTCTGGTCGCGCATTCGCGAGGTCGACGCGCAGATGCGGCAGCACTTGCTGGCCGCCGATCTGGTCATCATCACGCTCGGCTTGACCGAGGTCTTCTTTCAACAGCACAACGAGCGCGCGATTTGCGCCGCGCCCGGCTATTGCGGCGGCGGCGGAATCGGCACTGCGTTTCGCTCCACCGAGTACCCTGAGAACTATGACAATCTGGAACAGGTCGTGCGGATCTTGAAGGAGGTCAATCCGCGGGCGCAACTGCTGCTCACGGTTTCGCCCGTCCCGCTGGGCAACACCTTCGCCCCCGACACCGATCATGCGATTGCCAACACCGAGAGCAAAAGCGTGCTCCGCGCGGTGGCCGGGGCGATTGTCCGCAAATACGACCATGTGCACTATTTTCATAGCTACGAACTGGTGATGCATTCGGCCCGCGGCGACGTTTTTTTGGAGGACGGCCGGCACGTGCAGTCGGCGTACGTGGCGGGAATCATGAGCCAATTCGAGCAGCAGTACGTCCGCACCGCGCCCTTGGAGCCAAGGCCCTCCATGCGCCGCGGCCCGCGGTTTATCGACCTCTCCACCACCCTCCCCTCCGCGTTCTCCCCTGCCCCCGCGCGCTAACGGCCCTGTTCCTGTTTTGCGCCCTCCGCATTCCCCCCTTTTGCGCCCTCCGCATTCCCCCCTCCGCCCATTTCTCATTTCTCATTTCTCATTTCGCCTTTCCACTTCCCCCCTTTCCCGTTAACTCTCCCGCCGCCGCCCGGTTATTTACGCACCCCCATGCTTGACCGGCCATTTTGCATGGACGAAACTGTTAGGGTTGCATTTTCATGGGGGGCGGTCCCCTGTCGATCCTAGCGCTGAGGGTAGTCTCATGGCTGAGGGGAAGATCAAAAAAGTCGTATTGGAAAAGGGCTATGGTTTCATCGAGCCGAAGGACGGCGGAGGAGACATCTTCTTCCATCACTCGGCCTGCGTCGAATCGCCGATCGAGGAGTTGAACGCCGGTCAAATGGTCAGCTACGACACGGAGCCTGGCCAAGGCGGCAAGGGTCCGCGTGCCATCAACGTTAAACCGTTGGACTGATCGAGCGCTCGCCGGCGCCGACAAGCAAAACCGTTCTCCGCGTGGCGGACTATTGAAGCCTGCCACCGGCTGTGGCGTCGGCGTGAGGCCAAAGGACGACGTTCGTCGCGATCTGGCGAGCCATACGGAGCGGTGCTTTGCATTTGGCGAGATTGAAATAAGCCACGAGCGCATTTTCCAAATGACGGCGCGGCGAGCCGCCCCTTGGTCGCGCGGATTAGGTGTTCGGGCGCCGGACGGGCGGCGTTCCGGCAGCCGTCGAGGGTCCGTCGCACCGGCGCTGCTGGCCCTTGCTCCGGCGGCGCTGGTGTTTGGCCGATCGTGGATTGTGGTTTCTTCTGAGTCTGGAAAGGATTGAACTCTGGTGACGACCGAAAAAGTGCTGATTCGCGTGGGGCACAGTCCCGACCCGGACGATGCGTTCATGTTTCACGCGCTGGCGAATGACAAGATCGACACGGGCCGGTTCCGTTTCACTCACGAATTGGTCGACATTGAAACGCTGAATCGCCGCGCCTTTTCCGGCGAGCTCGAGCTCACCGCCGTCAGTTTGCACGGCTATGCTTATCTGACCGATCTGTACGCCCTGTGTTCTTGCGGCGCCAGCATGGGAGACAACTATGGCCCGATGATCATCGCCCGACAGGCGGCGCCGCTGGCCGAATTTCGCGAGCGCACGATCGCCGTCCCTGGCACCCTCACGACCGCCTATCTAGCGGCGCGGATGTGTCTAGGCCAGCAGTTTCGCGAGGTGGTGGTTCCCTTCGACGAAATCATTGACGTCGTCGTGGCCGGCGAATATCAGGGCCAGCCGATCGATGCCGGCCTGATCATTCACGAAGGGCAACTCACGTTCGGCGAAAAAAACTTGCAGCTCATTGTCGATCTCGGAGTTTGGTGGCACGCGGAGACCGGCTTGCCCTTGCCGCTGGGAGGCAATGCGATTCGCAAAGACTTGGGGCCCGAGAACATCCGCGAAGTCCAGCGCTTGTTGAAAGCCAGCATCCAGTACGGCCTCGATCACCGCCGCGAAGCGCTCGACCACGCCCTGCAATACGGCCGCGACCTCGATCGCGGGCAAGCCGATCAATTCGTAGGGATGTACGTGAACGATTGGACGCTCGATTTCGGCCCGCGCGGCCGCGCGGCGGTCCGCAAACTGCTCGAGCGCGGGTTCGAGTCTGGCATCATCCCGAAACTCGTCCAGCCGGAATTCGTCGAATAGCCCGCCGGTCCGAGAATGCAACACGCCGCGTCCGCGCACGGATGCGATGCCACAATAGCGACGCCAGTTGTTATTTTGCTCGAAGGTTTGCGTACGCTGAGCAGTGGCCTGAAAATAATGACCGGCTTACCTTGAGTTATTTAGCACGCCAAGGATCGAACCTGTGACTAGTTCAATGCGAGACATAAATGGCATCAAGCATCTCTTTGAAGATAGGGCTAATAAATGAACTGATTTCATCCTAGTGTAGTGTCTCAATCAGATGCGGCTTTATGCGATGGAATTCTATCCTTCCTGTGTGGCTTGCCCATTGAAATGGACCCGACAAACAGCGGGAAACCATAAAAGGTCGATATTTCGCTGCCACTACACTAGCATATGCCGTTCCGTCGGACACAATGGCGGCCTCGGCCCGGCAAATGCTCGACAACTGCGAGTTTAATCGCACCGAACTAATGCCGACCATGCTGCCTCAGCAAAGTCTGCATCAGTTGGAAGCCGCATCACACATTCATTAAGGTCCTCAACCACAAACCAGCCTTCATCCTCATCGAAAGGATCCGCAGGATCGCCGGCATTGTAAATGACTTCGGCGACGTGCATCGCCAGATCGAAAAGGCAAAGGGTTGCGAGATCTTCTTTAGAGCGGCTCATCCCCGGACTTTTAAAAAATGCGAGCTTCGCATTCTGTAATGCTAGGACTAATGTTCGCCCGGCCGCCCCAAGAGATTCTTGCGCGCCTATTTCAAGCACCTTGTCAAACAGGGGTCTGTGTAAGGCGAACTTATCGAGCGCGAGCATTAGAATACGAGTAGCCCATCGCGCTCGAACGTTTGTTGGAATATGATCAAAGATCACTTCGGCCGCTTCCGAGATTTCGCTGTTGTCCCAATGCTTCCGAGCTCGCAATTGCCACGGTCCTTCTTCAAATGGTGCTGCCTCCTCCTCTTGGTCATTACTTAAATGGCTCAGAAAGACGACGGCTGTTTCGCCAAGCTTATTCAGGTAGGCGAGTGTCTCTTGTTGGGGCTCGGATTCTCGCGAAATATCACGGCGTTGTTCCTCGGACGCCTTAATTAATAAGTGTGTCAGGCGCCGCTTCATGAAATAATTGTTTTCGGACTTGATAGAGAGAATATTCGTCAAAAAGGCTATTTTGATGATGTGCTTCGCTCTAGACTCGCTGGAAGATGTTTTGGCGAGCATACTTGCCAGCAATTTGTCGTATAAGCGTGTGTTGCACAGCACGTGTGTTTCTTTATCGAGCATAATGTCAGCGCTCATTACTTAGGATATCCTGTATAGAGTATTCCGAGTTGCAATGACCGAGGTCTGCGGCGCAGCTTCACATGCACCGCGACACGCCGCCGCCCCAGAAAGAGGGCGAATTGCTAGTGGCGACGGCCGATGGCAAGCGCATTGACCTTGAGGACGTATCCTCCATTGGCGGCGACGGTAGCGAAGACGGTAAAAACTACGAGTTAGTCAGCGGTAATGGGTGGATCATCGAACCATCGACCAGGGCGAAGTGCAGGGTTTGCTTCAAAGCCAGCCAATGCGAATAGAATTCCTGTAACGCGATCTCGCATTGCAAAAGGAGTGAGAAAACCGATCAGCGCCTTGCAGATGTCGGTACTACGGTCGCTGACCGCATATAACGATGCAGTCAGAACTATGAATGAGTCGCCAAACTTAATGTGGAACATGATATTGTCGTACTCTCCTATCCACCACTCCATATGAACATGCGTCTCGGTGCGCAGAAGCTCCTTAAATCGCTGGATACCAACAATGAGGTCTTCTCCAATGTCGTTAAAAAGGTACACATTGGAGGTGCCCGGTCGGATCAATGCCGCAGGGATTGTACCCATTGCCTGAATCAATTCCTGCAAGGGGAATTCTTCTCGGGTGCACTCCAACACAACCTTAATCTCTCCATGCTTCGTGGGCATAGTTACTCGCTCCCTTTATTTTGGGAAAACCACCACATTATTATCGCCAACCCACTTGTTAGCAAGGTTGATAGCCGCCTGTGATGTACCCCGTCCCAGGACAATCGAGCGTTGAATCAAGTATCTGTTGCCTCGCAATTGTGCTAGCTACAGCGGGATGATGCCCGTGCCCTTCGCGCCGGCCGCGCGTTGGCCCCGGCGTCGCGCCCGGCGACCATCTGCGGCCAAGCGTAGAACGCTCGTTGGCCACGTGCTCATTGCCGCAGAATGCGCGGACCGACCAACTGTACGCCGGCTGTCGCTTCATTACTTTACTTGAACCTCCACGTTGTCAGATTCGAGCATAGAATAGTCCAGCGAATCGGAACGCAATACTACAGCACCAATGTCGACTACGTCGAAGCGAGAAGGCACTAAACTGACAGCGCCGATTAACTCTGGGTTACGCGAACAGTTGCATTTGGAAACTGTTGGCAGTTTTGGTGAAATCCCGATTACATATCTCCACTCCGGACCCGAGCTAAAGTCTTTCTCTTCGTTGAATGCGAATATATTAAACTCGCCCACCTGCCCCCAACGCGATTCCGGCCACAGCTTGGCGATTCTGTCGGCGCCGACTATTCGCGCTGCATCTTTGTTTTTATCGAGCGCGGCAAGCACGTCTTTACTAGCGAAATGTTCCGCCCCTATTGTGTTTAGCATTAAATGCAGGGGAGCCATCGCTTCCCATGCCTCGCTATTCGAGTTTACAGTCGTTGTCCCTTTCCATTTTGTGATACTGACAATAGTTTTGGAACCCATTGAATCTTGAGCCGGAATGTGCTCGTCCTGAACTAAACCCAACCAAAACATATCGCCTCGCTTTCCGACAGCGCGCCAGAGACGATGGGCTTTAAGATCCGCACCCAGATCAACTGCATTTGGACGGGCAACTGACTCAGGGTTTCTCTGCCAGAGACGATACACACAATCACCCGTTTTTACATCCAAAAGCACATCGCCAAACTCACCGTCAATCGCTTTATCCAGTTTTTGGTAGGTCTGATAATTGTTTTTGGTAATTGCGATCATCTTAAATTGCTCGACTGACACCTTTTGCTGGCTGAAAGCAGAAAGAGGCAGCACGATTTCAATCATCAGAGAAAAAAGTACGATGTTCAGACACTTTCCTGCAAAACAGCAGAAGTAAGATTGTCCCGCAGTCATAGAAGCAATCCGCCGAATCATGTTCGCTCCTTTATGATTATTGGATACCCTTCTTGTCACCTAGTACACATCCATTTAAGTTGCATTTGAAAGTAAACGACCATTTATGCGGGACCCACCCTTTGAATGGTATTCCACTGCCCTGCACACGAAAGCCTCGATTCGTGGGAGTTGTAATGTCCAAATTATTCTTGAGCATTCCGAAAAAATCATAGGGATTGGCGCCTACAACGATTCCCAGAAACGATTCAATTTCAACGGTCTCCAAAAACTCGCATAGACATATATTTGTGCCTAATGCATTCTGGTCTGCGATAGCCCATTACTGTCGGATAACGGCGGGCCGGAGATTTACGCCGCGGTAGCCGGGGCGTGATCGGCTTCGGCTTCGAATGGATTCGGCGACCGGTAGCCGAGCGTCTGATGCATCGCTCTGGCGAGGACTGTGGCTATGGCGCCCGTCCGCTGGTTCCGCGCTTGCACTAGGGCCGCGATCTGCCTTCGCATTTCGTCGACCGCGTCGATCCCACGCGCGTTGGTCTCTAGACGCGCCAATGGGAGGTTCGCGGTTATTGCTTGCTGAGCTGGCGCTTCAGGTTGACAACGCACTTGTCCATATCGTCGGCCAGTCCAGGATCGCGCGCCATTTTGCGATAGAGCTGCGCGATGGCCGCGGCGGTGGCCGCATCGCGGCCGGTCGTCGAGGCGTTGAACCAATCGTTCAAATAGACTTTGACGTCGTGGCCGGCGCTGGGCATGGTGGGGTCGAAGATAACCTCCTTGAGGGCGCCGACGGCCGCCTGATCAAAGTGCTTGGCGTCCCGCGCATCGTTGGCGATGTTTTGATAGATCTCAAAGAGAATGCCGGAATCGCCCACTTCGTGATAGGGGTGATTCGGGTCGAATTTGGCCAGCAGCCCCTTGTCTTTGCTCACGGCCGCTTGAATATCCTGGAGCCTGAAAGGAGTAGAACGGTAGATCCGGCCGCTGGTGGTTTGCACATCGTAGCCGGGGACGCGGGCGACAATGTGGCCTGGCACGACCACGGCGCCTACGTCGAGGCCGACCCCGTGCGCCACCAGGACGAACATCACGCAGGACGAAACACAACTGTAATGACCATCATCGAGGAGTTGCCCCAGACTGAAGGCTTTTTCGTCGTAGCCGGCTTTCATCGGGCCTGCGAACAGATAGCTGCATATGGCGTCGGCCTTGGCTTCGATCGTCGTGCGCTTGTCGGTCTCGGGTTTGGCGGCCGCGACGATGTGATCAATTTTGGCCAAGTACTGCTTGCGCTTCGCGGCGTCGTTTACGCCGGAAGCGATCAGCGCTTTTTCTGCAAACGTGTACTTGCCGGCTTGACCCGAGTGCAGCGCTTCAAACATCGCCGTTTCAGCGGCGGTGATGGTGGGGCGGCTGAGGCGGGACTGGATGGCCAAGGCTTGCTTGAGCGCGTCGAAAGCGTCGACCTGGAACATCGCCTGATAAGAGAATTTGTTCAGGGTTTCGTGGTCAGGCTCGAATTTGGTCGGTTCGAGTTCATTGATTTTTTTGAGGTTCGCTTTGAAGGAGTCGGAACGTGCCTGAGCAGCGGCGCGGATCTCAGCCATAGCGGCACGCTTCTCGGCCGGCGTCGACTTGGGATCTGCCAAGACTGAAGCGGGCGCGCGCGGAGCGGTCGAGTTGGAAGCGTTCGCAGCGGGAGCCGCGGAACTTGGCGTCGCCGAGTCGGGGGCCGGAGGGCGCGTCGTACCGGAGTCTGGAACAACTCTCGTCGTCGTTTGGGCGAGGCAGGGGATGCACAGAGCGGCCAGGAGCGGCGCTAGGAAGCTCACGATTGACGTACGACGCATGACTTGCTCTCCGTGACAGGTTGGGTAACGGCACACAATGCCGACAACATCTCCTTCCGAACTCATCTTACAAGCCGCTGAGGGACGGTTCCAGCGGAAAGCGGAAATCGCTTAAAAAGCCCTTGTCCAGGAGAAAAACAGTAGAGCAGGGACGCACCTCGGAGGGCACGGTACGGTGCGCTGGCCCATCCCCTATTCCTCTGCCGGTCGGAGCGTCGCGAGGGCCGCGGTGGCCGCCAGCGCGAACAGCGCGCAGGTCGCGAACGCGGCCTGCGGTCCGTACACTTGATAGAGCCAGCCCGTCAACAGATTGGCAGGCAAGATGAAAATGCCGACGGTGAAATTGAACCAGCCGAGCGCGAGCCCTTTTCGCTCGGGGCCCGCAAGTTGGACCGCCAAGGTCTTTTCGGCCGGCTCGCTGAGCGAAAAGTGGAGCGCATAGACGCCGACCACGGCGCAGAACAACCAGGCGGTTTGCGCCGCGGCGAAGCCGGCATAAGCGAAGCCATACAGAGCCCAGCCGACCAGCAAGGTTTTGAACGCTCCGCGCCGATCGACGAGCGGGCCGCACAGCAGATTGCCGATGCTTTTCGCGATATTGAAGGCGCACCAGAGCAGGGGCATGCTGATCTGCAACTCGCCTGCGCGCTGCAACAAGACCATGTCGCTCGAATTGCCCAGCGTGAAGAGCAAGATGCAGCCCAGAAACCGTTTGAAGCGCGGAGAGAACGGCTGCAACGTCAGTCGCAATGTTTTGCCGGCGCGCGTTTTCCGCGACGGCTTTTCCAAACCCCAAAACAGCAGCCCCATGATCGCGATGCCTGGAATCGCCGTCAGAAAGAACAATTCGCCGAGATGCCCGGGGAATTGCCACAAGAATAGAAACGAGAGGAGCGGTCCAATCGCCGCGCCGAGATGATCCATCGCCTGATGGAAGCCGAAGGCGCGGCCGCGTTGGCTTTCCGCCGTTGATTCGGCGATCAGCGCATCGCGCGGCGAAGCGCGCAGCCCTTTGCCAACGCGATCGAGCGTGCGGACGACGACCACCTGCCAAGCCGCGCTGGCGACGCCAATAAACGGCCGCGCGACGGCCGCCAAGCCATATCCGACCAGCACGAAGCCGCGCCGATTGTCCAAGCGGTCGGACCAATTTCCGGAGAAGAGCTTGAGCATCGCGGCAACCGTGTCGGCGACTCCTTCCACCAGCCCGACGATCCATTTTTCGCCGGGCGCGAGAATCGCCAACAAGAGGGGAATGACCGGAAACGCCATCTCGGTGGCGATATCATTCAACAGACTCGTCATCCCTAGCAACTTCACATTCCACGGCAGCCGTTCCGGACTCGAGTTCACCGCGCGCGATTCTTCGCTCATCGATCGAAGTTCCTCGACTCGTCAGGGCCGCGGTTTGTGTTGTTCCGTATTATCTGAGGCCGACAGGAACCGAATCGATCCACCACCACGCTCCATCGCAAGGCAGCACCATCACAGGGCTGCTCGGCGGCCGGGATGGAATTGCTCCATTCCGCACCCGCCGGCCGTCGGCAACATTTTGGCAGGGCTGAGCCGGCCCGCCGGATTAAAGGCGAGGCGCAAATGGGTCATCGCTTGCAAATCGTCGGCGGTGAAGAGTTTTTTCATGAAGCTGATTTTTTCTACGCCGATGCCATGTTCCCCGGTGACGCTGCCGCCGCAGGCGATACATTCATCGAGGATTTCGGTGCTGGCCGCGAGGACGCGGGCAATTTGCCGCGCGTCGCGCTCGTCGAACAAGAGTATCGGATGAATGTTGCCGTCTCCCGCATGAAACACGTTCACGATCCGCAAGTCGTGCTTCGCGCCGATTTCATAAATCCGGCGAAGAATCTGCGGCAGCTTCGTCCGCGGAACGACGCCGTCCTGGGTGCAATAACTCGGGCTCAGACGGCCAATTGCGCCAAACGCCTGCTTGCGAGATTTCCATAAGAGGAGCCGTTCTTTCGCGTCTTTTGCTTGGCGCACCTCGCGCGCGCCATGGTGCTGACAAAGCGCGACGACTCGATCGCGCTGTTCGTCCAAACCGGCCAGTAAACCGTCGACTTCAATGAGCAGCACCGCCTGCGCGTCGAGCGGAAAACCAAAGTGATAGGCCTGCTCGATCGCGGCGACGATGCCTTGGTCCATCATTTCGAGCGCGGCAGGAATGATGCCGGCACCGATGATAGCGCTAATCGCATTGGTGGCGTCGTCCGCGGAATCGAAGATTCCCAGCATCGTGCGGCAGCCTTGCGGATCGCGCGTCAGCCGCACCCAGATTTTGGTCACGATCGCCAAGGTGCCTTCGCTCCCGACCAACGCCCCGACCAAATCGAGGCCGGGCGCATCTTCGCAAGGACCGCCAAACTGGGCGATCGAACCATCGGCCATCACCGCCTCGAGGCCCAACACGTGGTTCACGGTCACGCCATACTTCAAGGTGTGCGGCCCGCCGGAATTGGTCGCCGTGTTGCCGCCGATCGTGCAGGCGCCTTGGCTCGAAGGATCGGGCGCGTAATGAAAGCCGGTCCCTTTCAAGGCCTGTGTTAGCCAGACATTGACCACCCCGGGCTCGACCACGGCATAGCGATCGCGGAGATCGATTTCGAGAATCCGCTTCATTCGCGTGAGCACGATCATCACGCCTCCACCGACGGGCAAGCAGCCGCCGGCCAAGCTCGTCCCCGCCCCGCGCGGAACGATCGGCAGCGCGGCCGCGTTGCAGACCCGAACCACCTGCGCAACCTGTTCGGTCGTGCTGGGAAAGACGACGACATCCGGGCAGTTTTTCTCGATGACGAAGCCGTCGCATTCGTAGACGACGCGCTCGGAATACGCCGACAAGAGGGCGTCGCCGCCGACGATTTGCCGCAATTGGTCGATGACCGGAACAGGAATGGCAGCGGACATGCGGTCGTTTCCAGCGCGCGAGGCATGGCGCCCGGGCCGATGGGCCGAGGCGGTTTCATTATAGAAATCGGCCGCGATTTTTACAGTTCGCCGCGCCTGCCCAAATGCCGATTCTTCAGTTATGATCGAAGTGACGTGTTTTGTCGCCTCCTGCGCCGCCGGAGACGAGCCCGAGGCGGCCGCCTAAGCCAGCCGATTTCATGCAGATTGACGACTTACGCCAATACCTCGACTCAGCCAGTACGGCGCATGCCACGTTGCGCTCCTGGGGACTGGCCGATTTGCACCGCGCGCACGGCAATCTGGTGCGGATGGCGCTGTCGGGCTTAACGCTCGATTTGCTGGCGGCCTTGTGCGATCAGCTCGCCGTCGAGTTGCCGAAGTTGAGCGATCCGGACATGGCGCTCAACAATCTCGATCGTTTTCTCGAGTCGGCTCGTGCCCCCTTGTCGCTCGCGGCGCTGTTGGACCGCGACCGCGAGGCGCTGCCGATTTTGCTCCAGATTTTTTCGACGAGCCAGTATCTGAGTGATTTGCTGATCACCGACCGCGAAAGTTACGACCTGCTGCGGATGAGCGAAGGCCAGCCGGTGGCCCGCGAGGTGCTGGTCGAGGAACTGCGGAGCGAGGTGAGCGCCTTGCCGGACGAGCATTTGGTGCTGGCCGCGCTGCGCCGCTTCAAGCGGCGCGAGACGTTGCGGATCGGCTACGGCGACATCGTTCGCGGACAGCGCATCGACATTGTCACACGGCAGATTTCGCACTTGGCCGATGCGATCGTCGAAGGCGCCGTGACCGCCGCGCGGCAGGCACTGGTCGCCAAACGCGGACAGCCGCTAACGGCGCAACAGACGCCGGCCGGGTTTGTCGTCCTCGCGATGGGCAAGCTCGGCGGCGAAGAGTTGAATTACTCCAGCGACATTGACCTGATTTTTCTCTTTGAATGCGACGGCGTCACGGCGGGGCCGCGCTCGCAAGCCAATGCCGAATTCTTCGACCGCATGGCGCGCGAAGTCTTGAAGCTCCTCTCGCAGCCGACCGAGTTGGGCGCCGCTTACCGCGTGGACATGCGGCTGCGCCCCGAGGGAGCGCATGGCCCGCTGGTGATGAGCTACGACGACGCAATCCACTATTACGACACGTCGGGCCGCACCTGGGAGCGCCAGGCGTTCGTGAAGGCGCGTCCGATCGCCGGCGACTTGCCGCTGGGCCGCCGATTTCTAGCGCAACTGGAACCGTGGATCTACCGCCGCTATTTGAATCGCGCCGACATCACCGGCATCAAAGCCTTGAAGCGGCGGATCGAGCATCGCGCTCAGCTCGAAGGGGCCGACGAACGAAACGTCAAGACCGGCCACGGCGGCATTCGCGACGTCGAATTCGTGATCCAGTTTCTCCAACTGCTCAACGGCGCCGATCTCCCGTCGCTCCGCACCGGCTCGACCCTCTCCGCCTTGGCTCATCTCGAACAAGCCGGCTGCGTCACGAATCAGGAACGGACGATCCTCGAAGAGAATTACTCCGTGCTCCGCAAAATCGAACACCGCTTGCAAATTCTGTTCGACTTGCAAACGCATGTCATGCCGACCTCGGACGAAGAACTGCGCAAGCTCGCCATCCGGATGGGCTATTCCGCGCAAGGCGAGCGGCCGGCGCTGGGGGCATTTCTCGAAGATTATCGGGCCAAGACCGAGCTCAATCGCAAAATTCTCAATCATCTGCTGCACGACGCTTTCAAGGACGACAATGAGCCCGAGCCCGAAGTCGATCTGGTGCTTGACCCGGACCCCTCGGCGGCCCATATCCAAGAAGTCCTCGCGCGGTATCCCTTTCGCGACGTGGGGGCGGCGTATAAAAATCTGATGGCGCTCGGCGACGAGCGAATCCGTTTTCTTTCGGCACGCCGCTGCCGCCATTTTCTCGCGTCGATCGCGCCGCGGCTGCTCCAAGCGGTCGCGGCAACGCCCGACCCGGATGCCGCCCTCGTCAATCTCAGCCGCGTCAGCGATTCACTCGGCGGCAAGGGGGTTCTCTGGGAATTGTTCAGCTTCAACCCGCCGACCTTGAAACTGTACGTCGATCTGTGCGCCCTGAGTTCGTTCTTGTCGAATCTGCTGACGAGCAATCCAGGCATGATCGACGAGTTGACCGACAGCCTCGTGCTGGACAAGTTGCCGTCGCGAGAGTGGCTCGCCGAGATCTTGGCCGAATTGTGCCGCTCGGCTGAAGACCTCGCGCCGATTTTGAATAGCTTCAAAAACGCACAGCAACTGCGCGTCGGCGTCCGCGACATTCTCGGCAAGGACGACATCCAGGCCACGACCGATGCCTTGGCGGCCATCGCCGAAACTTGCTTGCGGCAGATCGCCCAGCTCGAATATGCCAAACTCGTCGCCAAGTATGGACAGCCCCAAATCAACGAAGGACCGCGCGCCGGCGCGCCATGCGAACTCATCATTTTGGCGCTGGGCAAATTGGGGGGCCGCGAGCTGAATTATCACAGCGACCTCGATCTCGTCTTTTTGTTCGAGGCCGACGGGATGACCTTTCCCTCGCGCTCTTCGCGGCGCAGCGCGGAGATCACCTCGAATCAGCATTTCTTTGGCGAGTTAGGGCAGCGCATCATCAAAGTCATGAACCAACTGACGCCGGACGGTCGGCTGTTCGAAATCGATCCACGGCTGCGGCCAACTGGCAAGAACGGCCCCTTGGCCACGTCGCTGGCTGAATTTGAAAAGTATTATGCCTCGGGGCTGGGACAATTGTGGGAGCGGCAAGCGCTCTGCCGCGCGCGGATCGTCTATGGATCGTCGGCGTTTGCCGGCGAAGCCTTGGAGGCGATCGGCCGCGCCGCGTTCTCCCATCCGTGGCAAGCGGCCGATTTGCACACCCTGCGGCAGATGCGGCTGCGGCTTGAGGAGACCTGTGGAAAATCGAACTTGAAGCGCGGCCGCGGAGGGCTGGTCGACATCGAGTTCATCGTGCAGATGCTGCAACTGCAACACGGCGCGAAGCAGCCGGAGATCCGCGAGCCCAACACCCGCGCCGCCCTGGTCCGGCTGCTCGATGCCGGCTGCATCGAGCCGGACGACTTTCACTTTTTGAACCGCAGCTACCGGTTTCTGCGGACGATCGAGGCGAAGCTGCGGCTGATGAATAGCTCAGCGCGCGACGATTTGCCGGACGATCCGCGGGAGTTGGACAAGCTCGCGTTTTTGTCCGGCTACCAGGACCGCGGGCTCTTGCTGGCCGAGTGCCAATCCTTCACGGCGGAAAATCGCCGCCGGTTCGAGCGTTTTTTCGCGGTCGAAGAAACCGCGGCCACGATCGGCGATTAGAAGCTTTTGTTGATTCGCTTCAAAGTTTCGGCGGCGGCCTGACGACTGTCGAGCGGAGCGGCGGCTTGCGGCGGCGGTGGAAGCTTGCCGTACTCCTTTTTCTTGGCCGGGGCGTTCTTTTTATTAGCCTCGGCAAGCGCTTCCTCGGCCGCTTTTTTGGCGGCCGCCACTTCGGCCGCGGACTCCGCCGCGGCGCGCATGATCTGCGCTGTATCGGCCATGTAGACACGGCGTGTTTCGTCGTGCGCGTTGTTGTCGTCTTCCAACCACGACATCACGTCCACCTCCGCGCCGGCCCCTGACTGGGCGGTTCGCGTGGCCGCGTCCTTGACATCCTTGACTTTCGGCTTTTTGGCCGCCGCCAAGGTCGTGATGATGATCAGCTCAAATTCCATCTGGCCGACGCGCAGCTTGTCGCCCGAGTGCACCTCGCGGCGGCCTTCAATCCGCTCTTCGTTGATGAACGTGCCGTTCTTGCTCCCGTCGATCACCACTACCTTGGCGTCGTTCGAGACAATCGCGCAATGCTGGCGACTGATCAGGTCGCTCTTGGGACGCAAATGGCATTCTTCGCCGCGGCCAATGATGAATTTATTGGCGGGCAGCTTGATCTCGCGGCCCGCGTGATTCCCGTTCAGAACTTTGAGTTTAACTTCCATATTTTCATCCTAGCAATGGCTATCTGGCAAGTCAAAGTTTTTGCTTCAAAACGACACGCGCGGAGCGAAAAAACGACCGCCGCGATGATCTCTCATCGACCGGACGCCGGCGTGCGCGCCAGTCGAAATCGGCGTCGCCGCGAGCGCTGTTTGGCAGGTCGATCGACCGCAAGGTTTACGGAACCGGCAGAACCGTGGTTCGCGCGGCGGCCTACAAATGCCGCGGTCCAAAATGTACCCCATTCAACGCTTGGCAGTCCATGTTGGATTCCCATATTTTTCGGCCACGAGCACCGCGCTCCGCGCCTCCTCCGCGGGAGTCAAGCACGCCAAATCCAGCGTCAAATCGAGCGCCCGCAAGAGCCGCGCAAACCAGCGTTTGCCGAGCTCGGCCGGGGTTATCCTGACACTTGCCAACTCGAGAATGCCCGGCAACTCTGGAGCAAAATTGGACCGCGCAAGAAGCACGCTGCCATGCTGCAAGAGGGCGCCGCGCCGCCGCCGCTGGGCGCTGCCAGCGATCTTCATGCCGCCCAGCACGACGTCGCCTGCCGCGGCCCGCTGAAAGCATAGAAACGGCTCGCGCGGCCGGGTTAAGACTGGACCGGACGGAACGGCGTGGCCGGGTTCCGCTCGCACGGCAGCCAAAACCTGCCACTCAGCCAAGGTGTCGACCAAGGCCTGGTGGACTGCCCGATAGAGCCACGCGGCGTCGCCCACGTCGCGTTCGGAGCACGGCAGCGCCAAGCTATAGGTCAGCTCGCGATCGTGCAGAATCGCGCCTCCGCCGCTGGCCCGCCGGACCACCGCGGCAGCACGGCTCGGGAGATGTTCATCGCGATCGGCGAGCGATTGAAAGTAGCCGAGCGAAAGAGTGGGCTCGATCCACGTATAGAACCGGAGAACTGGAACCCGGGATTCGGCCGCCGTTTCGCCGAGCGCCTCGTCGAGCGCCATGTTGTCCGCGCCGGCCCGCGCGCCGTCGAACAAGACGCGGCATCGTTTGGTTGGCAAAGGGGTCGGCATGCGAGGCGGCGGCAAGAGTGCAAATGGCGGCGGACCCAGAGTCTGGTCGCCGCCCCCGGCGCAGTCGCGCGGCTAATCCTTAGACGGAGACCATTTCAAGATCGGGTTGCGCGCCGCCTGGACTTCGTCAGGCCGGCTGATGGGGGTCGTATGCGGCGCAGCGTGCACCAGTTCCGCGGGTTCGTCCAAAATCTTGCGGAGCGTGGCCGCAAAGGCGTCCAGCGTCTGTTTGCCCTCGGTCTCGGTCGGTTCGATCATCATCGATTCGCGAACCGTAAGCGGAAAGTAAACCGTGGGAGCGTGAAAGCCGTAGTCGAGCAACCGCTTCGCCACGTCCATCGCCGAGATGCCGCGCTCCGCCTTCAGCTTGCTGGCCGAAGCGACAAACTCGTGCAAGCAGCGTTCGCCATGCGGAATGGGCAGGACCTCTTGGAGTTGGCTCAGCAAATAATTCGCATTCAAGACCGCGTTCTCGGCGACCTCTTTCAAACCGCGCGCCCCATACGTGCGAATGTAAGCATACGCGCGCACGAGCACTCCGACCTGTCCGAAGAAACTGCGGACCCGGCCGATCGAGTGGGGCCGGTCATAGTCGAGCCGATAGCGGTCGCCGGCGCGGACCACGACGGGCGACGGTAGATACGGCGCCAATTCAGCCGTAACGGCGATGGGCCCGGCGCCGGGACCACCGCCGCCATGCGGGCCGCTGAACGTTTTGTGCGGGTTGAAATGCATCATATCGGCGCCGAAATCGCCCGGCCGAGCGATTCCCAAGATCGCGTTCATGTTCGCCCCGTCGAGGTAGATCAGGCCGCCCAAGGCGTGCACCAGGTCGGCGATCCGCTTGACTTGGGGCTCGAACAAACCGAGCGTATTGGGGTTGGTGATCATGAACACGGCCGTGTCGCGGCCGAGCTTGCTCTGCAAGTCTTCCAGATCGCAAAAGCCGTGCGCATTGCTTTTGACAGTAACGGCTTCAAACCCGGCCATCGCGGCGCTGGCCGGGTTCGTGCCGTGGGCCGAGTCCGGCGCCAAAATTTTGGTCCGCGACTCGCCCTTCTGGCGAAAATAGGCCGCGGCCACCATGAGCGCCGTCAGCTCTCCGTGGGCCCCGGCGGCCGGTTGCAACGACACCGCCGGCAAGCCGGCAATCTCGCCTAGCAACTGCTGCAATTCAAACAGCAAGGCCAGCAAACCTTGGAGCGTGCTTTCTGGCTGATACGGGTGCAAATCCGACAACCCTGGCAGCCCGGCCCCGCGCTCGTTCCGTTTCGGGTTGTACTTCATGGTACATGACCCGAGGGGATAAAAGTTGGTATCGATCGACATGTTGAGCGTCGATAGATTCGTGAAGTGCCGCACCACGTCCAGCTCGGCCAACTCCGGCAGGGGGGGCAGTCCGGGCGACAGACTTTCGGCCGGCAGCAACTTTTCCACTGGCGTCTGCGGCACATCGCAAGCCGGCATTCGCGTGGCACGGCGGCCCGGATCAGAAAGCTCGAACAGCAATTTTGTGGCCAGCGTATTTCGCATGAACTCGCAAGATCGGATGAAAGAAATTCGCCTGAAAGAATGGTCTGTTGCAAAGGGCGCGTCGTTTTCGCCGCGCGGCCTCGGGACTGAGGGTCGCGGAACTTAATGTGACTGGAGCGCCGCGGCCAGCCCGTCGATTTCGGCTTTGGTGCGTTTTTCCGTGACCGCGACGAGAAAGCAATCGGCCCATTCTGGATACCAGCGAGCCAGGGGCACTCCGGCAAAATAGCCCTGGTCCAGGGCGCTTTGCAAATGCTCGGCGACGCGTCCGGAGCGGTCGCGGATCACAAATTCTTTGAATGTCGGATGGTCGAAGGCGCGCGAAAAATTCTTGTGGGCCGTCAATTGGGTCGCCGCGTAGTGGGATTTTTGCAGACAGAGCTGGGCCACGTCGCGCATTCCTTGAGGGCCCAGCGAGGCCAGATAAATCGCCGCGCGGAGCGCGAACAGACCTTGATTCGTGCAGATGTTGCTGGTCGCCTTTTCGCGGCGGATGTGTTGCTCGCGGGTTTGCAGCGTCAGCACCCAGCAGCGGCGGCCGTTTTTGTCGACCGTCTGGCCGCAGATGCGGCCGGGCATGCGCCGCACGAATTGCTCGCGGCAGGCCATGATCCCTAGATAAGGACCGCCGAAACTGAGCGGCGTTCCGAGCGATTGCCCCTCGGCGACGACGATGTCCGCGCCGTAGTCGCCCGGCCGCTTGAGCATTCCGAGGCTGATCGGATCGACCGCCACCACCACGAGCGCGCCGGCGGCATGAGCGATTTGCGCGAGCGGCGCCACCTCCTCCAAACAGCCGAAGAAGTTTGGGTGCTGGATCAGCACGCAAGCGGTTTCTTGGTCCACGGCTGCGGCCAAGTCGGCCGGCGCGAGGCGGCCATCCGGCGTGCCCACCGTGACGATTTTCGCGTCGAGGTTGACGAGATACGTGTCCAGAATCTGCCGATATTCCGGATGGACGCTGGCCGCCACGACTACCTTGCCGAAGCGGCGAGTTTGGCTGAGACACATCAGCACCGCTTCGGTCGCGGCGCTGCCGCCATCGTACAGACTCGCGTTGGAGACATCCATCCCGGTCAACTCGCAGATCAGCGTTTGATATTCAAACGCGACTTGCAGATTTCCTTGGCTGGCTTCGGCTTGATAAGGCGTATACGAGGTGAGAAACTCGCCACGCGACGCCAGCGCATCGACGACCGACGGAATGAAATGATCGTAGCTCCCGCCGCCGAGGAAACAGACCTTCTGACCGCTGTGCTGATTTTGAGCAGCCAAACCGCCCAGATGGGCAAGGAGCTCGATCTCGGTCAGCGCGGGGGGAATATTCAACTCGCGATTCAGCCGCAAGGCCGGCGGAATCTGGTCGAATAGGTCTGCAATTTGGCGGACTCCGATCGCGGCCAGCATCGCTTGCTGATCCGCCGGAGTATTCAATAAATAAGACATAGCATCCGCATCAAAAGCTCGGCAACGGCTTTAATGCCCCTCTTCGGCAACTTGTTTTTGATATGCCGCGTAGTCCAGCAGCGAATCAAGCTTCGCATCCGGCGCGACCTTGAGCTTGATCAGCCAAGCCGCCCCGTACGGATCTTGGTTGAGCGTTTCCAGATTGTCGGGCAAGCTCGAGTTGACGGCGGCGACTTCGCCGGCGATCGGGCAATACAGATCGCTGACCGCTTTGACCGATTCGATTTCGCCGAACGACTCGCCGGCCTTGAATTGGCGGCCGACCTCAGGCAATTGCATAAAGACCAGATCGGTAAGGGCTTCGACCGCAAAAGCGGAAACGCCAATCGTGGCGATTGGTCCGCCGGCAGCCGCGGAGTCGAGCGCGACCCATTCATGCGTTTTGGCAAAACGGAGGTTTTCCGGTTTCACGCCACGATCCTCCCAAGGTTGGCAAGCAAGGAATGTTGACAAGCAAAGTACAGAGATGCGCTATTTGGCAGCGTATCGAGTGTTCGTGTCCGCGGGCCAACCGCAGTCGCGGCGGTCGCCGACGGCGGAGTTCCGAATCATACTGCCCCAACCGAGAGTTGAGAAGCGGCGGCGAGCGACTCGAAAGGTCGGCGGCGCGCGCCGCCGAGCGCATTTGATTTCGCCGCTGAAATCGCGAACCGGCTTTTTTCGCTTTTTTCGCCGGCCCGGCGACTTTACGCGTTTGCCGAGCCGCCACCCGGCGACAAGGGACTCGGCTTTCCGTACTGAAACAGAGCTTCTATGTTTTGTACGGCGTAGATTGGCGCCCGCACCGCAGGAAAGGCTCCGGCATCCCGGTCGCCGATCTTCCAGAAACGTCAGTCCAAGCGGCAAATAGCCCGCGCCACTGGGTTCGGGTCCGAATCTGGATTGCCGATTTTGGCAGCTATGCGGAGACCTGATCTGAAGCGGCCCATCGGGGGTGACTCTGGCGATTTTACAGACTGTCCGGTGTTTTTTCATTCGCCCCTAAATGCAAGTCATTGCGTGCTTTCCGTTTACGAAAATGTGGTTATGCGGGTTGTGCAAAACCGATATTTGACGTGGGCGATTCTATCGCCTACACTTCCCTCTTGCGTAGAGCGTATAATTGACCGTGCGGCCGGCTGACAGGACGTATGCGAGCATCGCCGCGAGATTAGGAACGATCATAGCCGCCGAGAGACCGGCGGCTTAATTTTTGCGCGGTGGATATGGAACTAGATTTTGCAATGTTGGCGTTAGGTGCGGACAATGCCCCGTCCGGAAAGCTTTTCATTTTTGGCGGCGCATTTGATGCGATGCAAGCGGAGTCGGTTCCAGTTCAACCTCCTCCTATTTATTTGATTTCAAGATATTTGGATTCCTCGGAGCATCCAGAGCCGCACACAGTAGCGTTTGCAATTATTAATCCATTAGGTGATCGACAGGAGCTTAAGAGCGAGACGATCACGTGCACAAAGTCAAACAATTCACATGCACTTACTCCAGCGACAGCGGTCGTTGTCGCAGTCATGTTAATTAGATTTGAGAATGTTGGACTTTACCAATTTGAGGTCTCGATCGATGGCGTTTTGTGCAAAAAAATCGCGCTCGATATGCAGGTTCAACTGTCAAGTTAGGTGCTAGGATGCCAGTTACATCAAGATCTATCGGCTCTCTCGTTGTGGTCGTCTGCCTTTTGAACAATGGAGAACGCATGATCGCTACCGGTAGTGCTGGTGACGTTAGGCAATTGCCTGTCAGCTATGCGGAATGCTGCGTCCCAATTAGCCCGATCGACCTCGCTCTTTCGCCGGATGCACTTTCCGGAATTAGTGCGGAGGATTTTGCAAAGGTCATGTCGCGACCCATCGCCGCGACGACCCTAAATGCAAAATTGCTGCCTGCCCGCACGCGCTAACCGAAGTTGCGCCGATCTAAATGGCAACCATTCTCGAAGCCTGCGAATTCACCGCAGCGATGACGGCCGATGTGCAGGGATTCATCTGCGGCAGCGAAGAATGGGAATTGGATATGGCAAACTGGATTACCGGACAGCGAGTCATCACAGCAATCGCCGATTCCAAAAATGAGGCCCAGGTCTGGCTCTATTATTCCGGCGATTTCTTGGTTGGCTTCGGCTCTTTGGCAAAAACGCGGTGGCCCTGGCCGATGCCCGACGGTAAACACCAAAACCTTGCAATAATTCCAGCTCTCGCAATTCAGTCAACATTCAAGGGAAAGCCAGAAGGTGTGACTGAAAAAAGCGAAAAATTCTCAAATTTGTTGATGTCAGATTTGATTGCCAAGGCTCGATTGCGCGGGGTGCCAGGCTTGGTTCTGTTTGCGCATCCCAAGAACACACCTGCAATTAGGCTCTACAGTGGTTTTGGTTTCATCGCTTTCGAACTTGGAAAAAATGGATTCTTGAGGATGGGGATGCCGCTTTAAAGGCGAGTCATTCGCATTTCGATTTGTCTTATTTGAATGCCAATTCTTCGAATCATCTGTGGAATCGCCGCTTTCCATTTCCGGAGAGCCGCTCGCATCTTGGTGGCGCGACAGCATTACAAACTGTTGTAGGAGTCGGCCTGCGTCAATGGGATCGTAACCCCTTCTCTCCGCTTAGTCCTTCTTGGACTCACGCTTAGCGGCTGTATTCAATCGCTCTCGAACCCGTTCCGAGAATGATAACCCAATTTGTGCTGGCAAACCCGAAAGCCCGGCAAAAGCGGGAGTACGCGGGATATGGCTTGCATGGTGGCCGGGCTGACACCCATGTTTGGAGTTTCGGCAAGCTTTTCGAGACTGTTTTGGGGCTTTAAATTCTCGACAACACAGATTCGGACATTATCGACCCTCACAAGCTCTGGTCGGTTGCCCGGCGAGAGTGTTAAGATACGGTTCGCGCCAGGCTCGGTTTTCTGCCGAAGTCCGCTGCCGACGCTGCGGTTTGAACTTTCTTGTCTTGCGAAAAATCGCCGAGCTCTCCATGAAATTCCCCGGTCGCCGCCTAGCTCTGTGTCTGTTTGCGGTCCTGTTCTGGGGCGCGCTTGCCGTGCCTCCCGTGATGGCTCTCATCGAGCGCGTGACCCCGCTGTCGAGCGTGATCAAGGATTCCGATTATATCGTGACCGCCAAGGTCGAACGGCTCGCCCCGGATAAGCCAGGAATGGTGCTCGCCGTTATCGACGACTTGCAGGGGAAGGCCCCTTTCCGCCGACTCGCTGTCAATTTGACCGGCGATAAGGAAAAAGACTCGCCCAAACTGCTCGAACGCCTCGCGACTGACCTGCCGGTCGTCCTGTTTGTCACGGAGTTGAACAAAAAGCTGCTCGGGCTGGGCTATAGCAACGGAACTTGGTTTCAAATCGTCGGCGAGCCAGAGGGGGACAACTTCCGCTGGTCGTTCACCCATTGCGAGCCGTTTTTGCGACGGACGTTCAAGGGGCCCACGGCGGAAATGGCCACTCTCGTGCGCGACATTTTGGCGGGCAAGAAAAAAGCGCCGCCGGTCGACACCAAAGAGTTGCCGGGCCTCGGCCCGAAGGTCGAGAACGAGGCTTCAAAGTAATACCGAGCGTTTGAACGACCGAGGCCAGCGGCCCGGTTCGCGCTTGGCAGGTGGAATTCTTACCCGTTGAACGGAGTGCCGGTTATGTTGTTTGGAGTGATCGCTTTGCCGGTGCTCGTGCCGATCGCGGCCTTGCTACAGTTGTTATTTCCCGGCATTTTGCGCGAGCAATGGCGGCAATATCAATACGTCGTCAAAGTGCTGGTCACGCAATCGACGGTCATTTTCGTCCACTGGGCCTTGTTGAAATGGGTGTTCAAGGACCAGCCGTGGTGGCTGGCCGATAAGTATCTGTGGGGCGCCTTGGTTGCCGTCTCCGCGGTCGGCATGATCGTCGCTTGGCTTCATCACGATCGGAGCGAACCGGCCGCCGCGGCCGATTCCAAAACGCCCGCCGCCGGCGCCGGCACGAGCGGAAAAGGGTCTACCGCCAAATCAACCGCCGCCAAATCAACCGCCGGCAAATCGGCGGGCAAGAGCACAGCGCCGATCGCCGTGGTGGTCGATGACGGGACCGCCCTGCGGCCGACTTCGCTCGAGTTTTGGGCGGTCGGGGTCCTGCTGGCAGCCGGCTTGGGTTGGATTGCGTGGCAATGGCGCGGCGGCGATCAACCGTGGGATCAGATGTCAATTGTGACCGGCGCCGCTCTGATCGGCATGTTGCATCTCCTCTGGCGCCGCGCGACCTTTGTACCCGGCCGCCCGCGCTCGATCGTTACCACCGAGCGACTGATGCTCACGGCGTTTGTCGTAATCGGCGTTGGCCTTGGCTTTTATGTCCAGCGGAGCGACGCAAACCAAATCGCTCGGACCGTCACGACCGACTGGCCCACTTTTCACGGCGACGCCAGCCGGAGCGGCGCGGCCGACCCGCACGACGCCGGACCGACCAAGCCGACCGTGAAATGGACATTCGATCCGGCGGTTCGCAAAGGCCGGATTATCATGGATTCTTCGCCCATCCTCGTCAGCGGTCAGCTTTTCATTGGCGCGCTGCACGAAGTTTCGGCCAGCTTCAATGGCAACCTTTTTTGCGTGAATGCGGCGACGGGAAAGTCGGCCGCTGGCAAAGACCAACTGCCCGGCGAACGAATCTGGACCTTCACCGCCAAAGACACGCTCCAGCCGGTTTATTCGTCGCCGATCGTGGCGGGGGGCCGACTTTACTTTGGCGAAGGGTTTCACGAAGACCACAATTGCCGCTTGTTTTGCGTCGATCCGAGCCAGCCGAACCGGATTTTCTGGATGAAACAAACGACCAGCCACGTCGAATCGACCCCTACGATCGTGGGCGACCGGATTTATTTCGGGGCGGGCGATGACGGCGTCTTTTGCCTCGAATTGCCAAAAACCGCGACCGAGGCCGCGCACCCGCCTGAGGGCGCGAAGGCCGACATCGTCCTCGAAACGCCGCACCAGGCTTGGCATTTTGAAAAAATCCACGTCGATTCGTCGCCAGCGGTGATCCACAATCGCGTTTTCATCGGCTCGATACTCGGCGACGTGTATAAATCTTTTGAAGCCGTGGCGCTGGACGCGGAACAGGGAACCGTTCTCTGGCGGCTGCCGGCAGACCTGCCGGTCGCCGCTTGCCCAGCGGCGACCACGGACCACGCCTATTTTGGCTTGGGCAACGGCAAGGTCAACGTGAACGATCCTAAGCCGGCGGGAGCCGTGTGGAGCGTGAACGCCGAGACCGGCAAACGCGACTGGGAATTCAAAACCGAAAACGCCGTGTTCGCAAGCCCGATTCCAGCAGGCGAAGTCGTGTATGCAGTCTGCCGCGATTCGTTTTGCTACTGTCTAAACGCTGCCAACGGCGAGGTAAAATGGAAAGTCGCCCTCGGCGCGTCATTGGTCGCGACGCCGATCTTGGCCGCGGATAAATTGTACGTCCTCAATACGCGCGGGGCGCTGACCTGCTTGAACGCCGAGACGGGCAAGATCCTCTGGAATTTCGACGAGCTCGCATCGGGAGAGGACACGGTCTACTCAAGCCCCGTGCTGGTGGACGGCAATGTGTATCTGGCGATCGATGGCAAGGTCTACTGCATTGGCGACGCGGACAAAAATCATCCCGCCGAACCCGCGCCAAAAAAAGCCGCCGACGTGCCAGCCGAAAGCCACGATCAGCACGGCGAGAAACCGCTCGAGAAGTCCAGCGATCCGCCGGCTGCGCAGTCCACCAAGTAGTCGAGCGTTGATTCCCGTTCGCGGGTTGAAAACTTCCTCCAACGATTGGCGCGCCTTTGAATTGCATTCGCTTTCTCACTGAAATCGAGCCGGACGACCTGGAAAGCGTCGGGGGCAAGGGCTTAAACCTGGGCATTATGTATCGGGCGAAGTTGCCTGTCCCGGACGCATTTTGCGTCGTCAGCAGCGCCCATCGCGCGGCAGTGGCGGCCAGCGCCGCCGGCGCGCCGCTGGCTTTGACAATCGCACAGCGCGAGCAGATCGCGGCGGCCTACCGGCGGCTCGGCTCCGGCCGGGTGGCGGTCCGCTCGAGCGCCGTCGCGGAGGATGGCTCGGAAGCGAGCTTTGCGGGCCAGCAAGAAACCTATTTGGGCATCGTGGGCGAAGCCGAACTGCTCGAGGCGGTCGTCCGCTGCTGGCGAAGCATTGATTCCGAACGGGCCCGCGCCTATCGCCAGCAGCAAAACATCGCCGACGACGCCGTGGCCATGAGTGTCGTCGTGCAGCAACTCATCGAGGCCGAGGCGGCCGGCGTCCTTTTCACCAGCGATCCGTCCGACGCGCAAGGCAAGCAGATGCTCGTCGAGTCTTCGTGGGGATTGGGCGAATCGGTCGTATCGGGCCGTGTCACGCCGGACCGGTTTCATCTCGACCGCGAGTCTGGTCAGATTCTCGACCGGCACATCTCGACGAAAACGACGCTCCAAGACGCCGAGGGAATTCAGCCGGTCGCCGCGGCGCGACAAGCGGCCCCGTCGCTGACGGACCAACAACTCGCCGAGCTAGCGGACCTGGGCCGCCAAGTGGAAGCGTACTATCAAGGTCCGCGCGATGTCGAATGGGCTTCGGCCGCGGGAAAGATGTGGCTTTTGCAGGCGCGGCCGATTACCGTGGCCGGCGCGCGCGAGCGCGAAGCGGTGCGGCAAGAGGAGATCGCCGCATTGGCCGCGGCCGCCGACCCCAAAGGAACAGTGTGGGCAAAATTCAATCTCTCGGAAATCCTCCCCAGCCCGACTCCTTTGACCTGGACGATCGTGCGGCGATTCATGGCCGGCAAAGGGGGCTACGGACTCATGTATCGCGACCTGGGCTTTGATGCGGACCCCGCGCTCGACGACATCGGCTATTTCGATCTTGTCTGTGGCCGGCCCTATGTAAATTTAAGCCGCGAGCCGCAGTGGCACTTTCGCGATTTTCCGTATGGGCACGATTTTGCCAAGCTGAAGGACGACCCGGCCCAAGCGATGTATCCGCAACCGGCGGTCGATCCGGCCAAAACGAGCGCCCGGTTTTGGCTCCGCTTGCCGGTCATCTTGTTTCGGATCCTGCGCGCCAACCGAAGAATGAACAAGCTCGCGGCAAAATGTCCGGACCGCTTGCGGAAAGACGTTTTTCCGGCCTTGGCCCGCGAAGTGAAGCTTGAAGCCGGTACCGACTACACGCAGCTCTCGCCGCTCTTATTGCTCGAGCGATTCGAGCAATGGCGCGGCCGCGTGCTGAATGATTTTGCGCGCGAGTCGCTTCGACCGGCGATGTTCGTCAGCACTTCGATGGCGAAGATCGAAGCCGCCTTGACCCCCGCGCTGGGCGCGGAGCAAGCCGCGGCGGAACTGCGCGATCTGCTGACGGGAATTCATCCTGACCCCGAGGCCGATCTACCGGCCGCCCTGCAAGCGCTGGGCGAAGGAACCTTGTCGCGGGAGGACTTTCTGCGCGGTTTTGGCCATCGCGGAGCGAGCGAGATGGAGTTGGCCGTGCCGCGCTGGTCCGAGGCGCCCGACACGTTGCCGGTCGCCGGTTCGATTCGCCCGAGCGGTGCGGCGCCTCTGGCCGCCGAACAAGGAGCGGCGGCGCGGTTTCAAGACTTGCTGACCGCGGCCAAGGTTGCGGCGGGGCAGCGCGCCGCGCTCGAGGGGGAATACGAGCAACTGCGAACGTTGCTCGCCCTCCGCGAAACGGCGAAGCACTATCTCATGCTCGGCTATCAGGTTTTGCGGCGGCTGCTCGTGGAGCTCGGCCGCCAAACCAAGGTGAATGAGGGTATCTTTTACTTGGAAGAAGGAGAATTGCCGCGGCTCGTGGCTGGCGAAGATTTTGCCGCGCTGATCCGCCAGCGCCGTGAGCGCCGCAAGTTGGCCCTCAGCCTCGAAGCCCCCAGCGTGATCTTCAGCGATGATCTAGAGGCAATCGGCCGCCCGATCCAAATCGAAGGGGCCACGGAACTGACCGGAACGGCTATCTCGGCCGGCGTCGCGGAAGGGGTCGCACTGGTTTTAACCGAACCGGTCGCGCCCCCTGGGACCGCCGATGGCTTCATTCTCGTTTGTCCGTCGACCGACCCCGCCTGGGTCCCCTTGTTTCTCCGCGCCAAGGGATTGGTCATGGAGACCGGCGGGATGCTGTCGCATGGGGCAATCGTCGCGCGCGAGTTCGGCCTGCCGGGCGTCGCCGGCATCGCGGACGTTCAAGCGCGGCTGCGGACCGGTCAGAATCTGCGGGTCGACGGCAACACCGGCAGCGTTCACGTCTTTGAGTGACGCGGGCCGCGCCAGCATCTGTCTTCAACGGCGCCCGATTCCGGTTACGCACAAGCTTTCGCGCTTACAGCGGCGGTTTCGCCGGCGGGTCGAGCGGCGCCAGCGGAGCGGAAGGCTCCGGCTCTCCGCCGAGGGGCGGCGCGGCTTCGCTCGTCGCGGAAGAATCGCCTACGGTCGGAGCTGGGGTGGCAACGGTCTGCCGAAAGATCGGCAGCCAGCCGAGATAGACGTGCCGGCTTAATTCGATCGCTGGATCAAGTCCGTCGGTCAGCGCTGCACGTGGATGATTCGTCGCCGGCAAGGGCGCGACCACGTCAAACGGCGAAGTTGCTGCCGGCTTCGCGTCGCCCGGTCCCGCCGCTTGCGACCAGAATGGGCTGCCCAACATGCCGCCGGCCGCCAACAATAAAAAACGGATCGCGCGATTCATGCAACCGTTCTCCCCAGAGTTCTACGTGGATCGTGGTTAACAACCTGAAGCAGGATTCAACCGGCGGCTAGGGCACGCTGATAATCAACTTGACCGGTTCTCCCTCCTTGGGCAGCACCGCTTTATTGGTTTCCATCTTCAGGACAGGCTCGTCTTTCATCGTGAGATTCGTCTGAAAGACCGTTTCATCCGTGACCGGAAACACCGAGATCAAGGTTCCGCCGCTATCGGCCGCGTAACTCGGCGAGGCGTCATTCGGATCAAGCTGTTTCATCGCGGAGCCGGTGAACAGCCACTTCAGCGACGGCAGGGTCTTGTTCGTCTTCTTGTCCACCAGACATTTTTCAATCGGAATCAGGCGGCCGCCGACATCCAGCGCAATCTTCACCTCGGGACCCACGGCCGACGCATTTTCGCCCTTGGCCGGCTTGCCCGGCCTCAAGCCCAAGTCCACGAGCGCTTTGTGGATGTCGCTCGGCTTGCAGTCGATCGTCACGACCGTCTCGTGCGCCTTGACTCCCTTGGGGTCAGGGTAGCAAGCGATCACTTCGATCGGATAGATCTGGTCGTACTTCGCGAGCTTGCGCGGCGCGATCTTGCAAGGAATCGTAATTGTCTTCTTGTCTTTGTCGATCTTGAATTTGCCGGCCTCATCGGCCTGCGCGAATTCGACGTTCACCAACAGGGCCAAGCCGCACAACCAAGCAACGCGGCGAAGATTCCTGAGCATAAGAAGCACTCCGTTAGGGACCGCGCGGACAGAACCACTTCCCCTTTAAGATAGCTGTTAGCTCTCAATCTGCAAGCCGGACGGCGTCTCCTCGGGTCGCTGAAGCAGGGCCGAAAAGATCCTCGCCCGCGAACTCGCTCCTTCGCGGGAAGGGCGGGCTGACGAGCAAAGCAACCGCGAAGTCATTGCACCGCGTGGCCTTATTTGCCAATGCAGACGATCGCATTCGGGCGGCGTTCCGGCTCTCCTTCGCCCACGCTGCACGTTCCCACATAGAGCCGGCCGTCCTGCACCACCGCCGTACCATAGATCGAACCGCCGATATGGGCGGGGTCGGCGTGCAAGTCGAGCGTCCAAAGCTGTTTGCCATCCGCCAGCGCGATCGCATGCACGACCCCTTTTAGATCGCCCACGTAAACCGTGTCTCCGGCAATCGTCGCGCCGGCGAAGAGCGGCGCGCCGCAGTCATAGGCCCAGGCATCGTTGCCATCGGCCAACGAGACGCAGCGCACTTTGCCATCGGTGGCGGTAAAAACGGCCACTTTGTCGGTGGCCGCCGCCGTCGAGACGACGCCACCTGGCAACTCTTTGTGCCACGCGATTTGCCCGTTGGCTTCGTTCATGGCCACGATCTCGCCCTTGGCCCCGTGGAGCGCTTCCGGATCGAGGCGAACCGTGCTTCCCCCGACCAGCACTCGTTTGCCGGCTACGAGGGGACCGGCCCAAGGATTCAGTTTCAGCGGTGTCTTCCAGACCACGCTGCCATCTTTCTCATTCAAGCAGAGCAAGGCTCGCTCGCCTTGCTTTTCTTTATCCAAAAAGGCCGTCGCGGCGAAGACGTGCTCGCCAGCGACCGCCACGGCAGCATCGACGTGCCATTTGTCGGTTCCGACTTTCCAATTCAGCTTGGGCATCGCCTTGGGCAGCTCGTCGCGATTGGGCGGGACGGCAAAGTCCGGATCGACTTTCTTATCGGCTTCATATTTCGCGAGCAGAATTTTCCATTGCTTGTCGAGTTCGGCGGCGACCGTTTTCGCGTCCGCGTCCTTGCCCTTGAGGGTCACGCGATTCAACTCGACGCAGAAGACGCCCGCATTGCCGCCCCCCATGTAGACCCGGTCGCCGACGATTGCCGGATGGCCTTCGAGATGGACCAGCGTGCCCGGCAAGACATATTCCCAGAGGGCCAGACCCGTTTCCGCTTCCACACAATGGAGCGTGCCGCCGTCGTTCTGATGCATCGCGTCGCCGAACACAAGCTTGCCTGCCGCCAGGGCGGGCTTGCTCACCGTCGGCAACTTCAAATAAGGAGCGGAGATGGTCCAGACGACGCGGGCTTTCGCGTCCGCCTTCGGATCGAGCGCGAGCGCCCGTACCGCGCCGGTGTTAAACGCGCCGATCGTCGAAACGAACAGCTGCTTCGTCCCGACCGTGGGAGCGGCCACGAATTGCTCGGCCGATTTGTAGACCCACAGCACCTTCGGCTCGGTGGGACCAAGGCCCGCGGCGAAGAGCGGCGCCGCGGCGCTCCAAACCAAGGTCAAACAGAGGGCGATCCGCAAGAGTTTTGCCATAATCAAAAGGTGCCGCAAGAAGAGAAGGTAAATCCGAATTTGCAATCAGCGCCCTGTCACGGCGCAACCAGGAAGCCGAACCGTGCGCCGGTTTGCGCTCCGCGGTCCGCCGCCATGTGCCCGCAGCTATTCTCTACTTTCCGAGGAGGCCGGTCAAAAGCTTTTCGGCGGCGGCCGGCTTGTCGTCCAGCGGCGACCACAATTCCACCGCCAGCGCCGCCTCGGCATTGGCGGCGATCGGCGCCCGTAGCAGCAATACCCAGCGATTGTCCTGCTTGACGGCTTGCCACACCGTGTTGGCCGGTGCGCTTTTCGCGAGAATCGCATACGAACGATTCTGTTGGCTGAAGACGACGCCTGCCGTGGCCGGAGCGGAGTGGTCTCCTTCGCTCAGCTTGCCCGACTTGCCGTCCGCCGTGCGCCAGTTTCCGGGCTCGTTGTCGGCGGCGACCTCCAGCCAGACATAGCCGGCCGCTGGTGAAGTGATCTTGGCGGCGCGCTCGAACCCGGTCGCCGTGGTCGTGCGGTAGGTTGACAAGGTTTCGTGGAGGGTGGCCGTTCCGCCGCCGGGCAGGTCGTACGTCTCCATCAGCACCGGGTTCGGCCCGCTGGTCTGATAACCTTTGAAGTGGACGCGGGAGGCGGGCTGCGGGGTCGTTTTATCGCTTTGCGCACCGTATACCGTGTTGTTTTCGCGCCCCTTGAAGTCCGGCGCGGGCTCAGCGGCCGACGTGATTTCCCAAGGGAATCCATCCGGCGCGTTCCAGAACACGGCCCCTTCCAGATTGGCCCGATTGCCGCCGCGATCGCCCCAGGCGGGATTCATATCGAGGAAATCGCCGCTCCAAGCATAGGACAAGCGGCAAATCTGCGCGTCGAACGCCAAATGGACTCCACTCGGATAGCGGATCGCGATTCCACGAGCGCTCGTATTGGGCAGAAATGTCCGTTGCACCAGCGGGCCGGCCGTTTCGGGCGCCTGTAATTTTTCCGGCGGGTGCAAGCCCTCCGGCCGCGGCAGCCGCTTCGCCACGCGTAGATAAACCCAGAGCGCGTCGCGCTGCTGAGCGGGGCTGCCGTCCAATATGTCTTTGTGCGGGCTCTGACCATTCAAGAAGATCGTCGGCATCCGCGTGCCGGGCTGAATCCGCTGCGGATCGGTCATCCAGCGCAGATACCACTGGTAGTTCACCCGATCGGTGACTTCAGACAACTCCGGTCCGCGCGTGCCGCCGCTGGGAATGCCCAGCATGTCGTGACATTTGATGCAACCAAATCCTTTTTCGCCGACCAGGGTGCGGCCCGCCTCGGCGACCGCGCCCGAGAAGTCGGGGGGCGCCGCCTCCGAGGGCTTGTCGCCATCCAGCGCGGCAAGCCCCTTGCTCAGCGGCCGCACGTAGTCCGGATGAAAGTTCGGCATCTGCAACGACATCCACGGGCGCGAACGGCGGCGATTTAACAAAACGCCGTCGATATACGCCGATTGGAGTTTTTCGGTGACTCCGGTCAACGTCGGCGGGCTAACCGCCTCGGCGTTCACATTCGCCTTGTCGAGCCCGGCCATGAATTTCTCCAGCAACTCGCTCGTCAGGCCATCCTTGCCGTTGCGCGTATGGCAACCGATACAATTCAAGCGTTCGACCATTAGCCGCGCGAATTCGCCCGGCGCCGGAGTGCCGGGTATGTGCGCGGCTTGCTTCAAAAACAAAGTCGCCAGCTCACGGCGGAGCGACGGGCCAAACGAGGGCACGCCGGGCCGGTTTTTCTTAACGTCCGGTTCGAGGCAGCCGCCGGACGGCTTGGCGCAGATCGCCGCAAAATCAGCCTTCGCAAAGCTCGGCTTCCACAGATTCTCTTCGTGCTGGACGTTCAT
>DASRSE010000342.1:0-11348 GCA_035656655.1 Pirellulales bacterium | reverse complement strand
AAAGGCGCGTTCAATCGGGCCCTGGGCCGGGATCTGAACACGCCCGTCGATTTGGCGGAAATGCGCGAACCGGCGGGAACGCCCGACCTCGATTTTCTGAGCCAGGTCGCCTTGCAACGGCGTTCGGAACTGGTGCAATTGCACTGCGAGGCCATGTCGTATCAGAACCAAGCCAGTTCGATCCGCTCGTCCTATTTGCCCCAATTGAACTTGCTCGGCGCGAGCACTTACGAAGAAAACCGCTATCAAGTCAATCCGCAAATCACGTCGCTTTCGGTCAATTGCCAGTGGGATTTCTTTGATTCGGGCCGCCGCTCGTTTCAAGCCATGAATCTCGAAGATCAAGCGGTCGCCGCCGAGCGCGAGCGGGCCGATAAACAATCGGTCATCAGCTTGCAGGTCTACAAGGCGTGGCTCGACTTGAAAAGCCGGCGCGAGCAGGTCGTCGTGGCCCAGTCGGCCTTGAAAGCATCTGACGAGAATGTCCGCGTGACGCGGGCGCGCTACAACCAAGGAACCGGGACCAATACCGAGGTCCTCGACGCCGAAACACTGCGCGAACAAGCGTATCGCAATTACTTCGCCAGCGTTTATTCCAGCTTGGTCTCTTATATGGCCTTGCAGCGCGCAGCCGGCGTCTTGTAATTTCCGCCGGGTCCGGCTGGCTGCGCAAATTTCCGCGGCAAAACTCGCCGGAAATTGCCCTCTCCTCGTTGACCTCCGCGCACGGCCAATTTAGGCTAGAGACAGACCGCCCTGAGCTTCCGGACCGCGCCATTGCGGGTTCGATGCTCCGTCTGCGGTCGAAAACTCTATGGGAGAATTGCGATGTCGTCCGCTGGCAGCTCGAATCCAGAAGGATTGCGTGGGATGATTCGCTGGGGCGGTCCGTGGTACCTGCGCTGGTCAGCCCGGCTCTTGTTGCTCATTGGCGCCGTGCTCGTCTGCTTTATCCCGTATCATCGTGAGGCGGGCGGAGAATGTCGCGTTGCCCCGGCGGCGCAGCGCAGTCTGCGCGCGTTGAATGACGACGAGGTGCTGCACGTTTTCGTGAAAACGGGCGATCGCGTTTCGGTCGACAATCCGATTGTCACCCTGGCTACGCGAAAAGACCTCGCCGCAGTGGCCAACGAAAAAGCGGCGCTCGAAAAAGCGAACGCGAATCTCGAACTTTTGACGAACGGCCCGCGCCAGGAAGAACTTGCCATCGCCGAACAAAAAGTCGAAATGTGGAAAGCTCAGGCGGAATATAGCCAGACCCAGCTCAAGCGCATCCGCGAACTGCAAAAACAAGATTCCGCCTCGCAGAAAGAATTGGACCAGGCGATCACCGCCGATGCCTCCGCCCAGGGCGAATTCCTCAACGCCAAGGAAGCGCTCCTCAAACTGCACAATGGCACTCGGTCCGAACTGATTCGCGAAGCCAAGGCCCAGGTCGAAATGTGCAAGGCCGATCTGGCCTATCATCAAGAACTGGTTAAGCTCGGTCAGATCACCGCCCCCATCGCCGGACGCGTCGCCACCCCCAATCTCGAAGAGCGCGTCGGCATGGCGGTCAAGGCCGGCGAGCTCGTCGCCACGATCGTTGACGACTCGCATTGCTATGTCGAAGTCTTTCTCGAAGAGCCCGACGCCGCCCTCGTTCAGCCCGGCATGCCCGTCAACGTCCGTTTGTGGGGCCATCAAGGCGAACTCCTGACTGGTAAAGTCCGCAGCATCACCCCCGCCACGGAAGAACTTGCCCTGGCCCGTACCGAACGGTATCGTTCCGATCGCGAAGAGCAAGCCCGCGACGCCTCTGACCATGAGACCAATCGCCGGCTGCGGGTGCTTGTCGATCTCGACTCGACCGACTTGACTCTGGTCTCGGGGATGACCGGTTATGGCCGAATCGTTCTGGACGACGGGGTATTTGGCAGCGCGTTGCTGCGGCCGATCAATCGATTTTTCTCTGTCGAGCTGTGGTCCTGGTTGCCGTAAGGGCTTCGGACCCGAAATCACCTTTTCTGTCTGCCAGCCGAGCAAGCGAGTTCGCATCCCTTTCATCAATCTGGATGGGCGAGATGGACGAAAAAGTTTCTAGCCTGCCGTATCGCGTCTTTTTCCAGCGCGTTTCCGTCGTGAAAGAGAAGGTGAATCCGCTCCGCGGCTTGGCCTTTCTGCTCCAGAGTCCCAGCGAGCGTGAGTATCGCAAACTCTGCCGCGCGCGGCCGGTTTGGAGCGACGAGGAATTCGCCGAAGAGTGTTTCGGCGCCGGCGCGCTGCCGGCCGAAATTCCGGTGCGGGCGCGGCGCGTGGTGGCCCGGGCGCTCGGCGCCGACAAGGTCATTGGCTCCGACAATCTAGCGGCCATTTTTCCGCACATGGATTTGGCGGAACTCATTGAGCAGGTTCAAGACGAATTCGACATCCAATTTGAGATCGAAGAATTCCGCCGGCTGGATGGCACCTTTGCAAACATCGTGCAAGCGGTCGCTCGCAAGCTCGGCGTGCTCGATTTCGCGCCGCGCCCACTGGAGCCATGCACTGGCTAACGGCCGGTTCTCCGCTGGCAGCCGGCCAAGGCAGAAAAAAACCTCTGGGGGGCCAGAGGTTTTTTGAGGTCGCCAGCAGCGTCCGTTCGCGCGGGGGCAAATCGGCGCGCGGCGGCTAATCGATTTTGCCGGCCGATTTCAAATAGGCGATCACTTCGTCGGCGAGGGTTTCCGCGCTTTTCTTGCTCGCGTCGAGATGCAACTCGGGTTTGTTCGGCGCTTCGTATGGATCGTCGATCCCGGTAAAGCCCTTGATTTCGCCGGCCCGCGCTTTTTTGTAGAGCCCCTTGGGATCGCGCGCTTCGCAAACTTCGATGGGCGCATCGACGAAAATCTCGATGAAGTCGCCCGGCTTCAGCTTCGCGCGAATCGCGTCGCGGTCTTTGCGATAAGGACTGATGAAGGCCGTCAGGGCGATCACGCCTGAGGAAGCGAACAAATCGGCCACTGCGCCGATGCGGCGAATGTTTTCTTCGCGATCTTGGGCCGAAAATCCGAGCCCAAACCGCTTCGCGAATTCTTCGCCATGCTTTTCCTTGAGCAGGCCAGGAGCGGCATTCAAGCCCATCCGGACATTGTCGCCATCGAGGACAAACGATTTCAATCCCAGCTCGTGAAGTTTATGATCGACGAGATTCGAGATCGTGCTCTTGCCGCAGGCGCTCAAACCGGTAAACCAGACGACGCAACCTTTGTGGCCGTTTTTCTGTTCGCGCTCATCGCGGCTGACGCTGTGTTCGTGCCAATGGACATGGACTTTATCTTGCGACATGGCGAGCGAGGCTCCGGTCAAAAGAGGAAACAAGAGAAGCGGAAACGAATCGGTTCTTCCGCAAGGTGTGAAACTGGCATCATACCGAACGGCCTGCGCCGCGCAAAGAGGCTGCGGCGCACCGGCGGGACTCGACGCCGGTGCGCCGAATCGCCTCGCGAGCCATGAGCCGCCGGAAAAATTGCGTCGCGATTTCGGCCGCCTGCGCCAGACCCTCGCGCGGCAGGGGAGAAGTTTGAAGTTGAAGTTGTTTTTTCGGGCCGGCCCGAGCATGGCGAGTCGTAAGGGAGTCGCCTATATTGTCCGCAGCGAGAGTGCGGCCACTTACTGGCGGCCGGCATCCCGCCGCGGCCCGGCCCGCAGCGGACGTTTTCATCCCTTCTTCGAGCCGAGTGAGAGCTGCCATGAATCATGCGTTCGATCTTTCCCAGCGCGTGGCCTTGATCACCGGCGGCAGCAAAGGGCTCGGCAAAGCCATGGCGCGCGGTTTTGCCGAAGCTGGCGCGAACGTCATCATTACCAGCCGCCACGAGTCCGAGTTGCAGACCGCGGCGCGAGATATCTCCCAAGGCCTCGCGGCGCAGGTCAAATACCTGGTCGCCGATATGACCGATCGTCCGGCCGTCGAACGGATGGCGCAAGAGGCCCGCGCCCTCTTTGGCAAGGTCGATATCTTGGTCAACAACGCTGGCAACAATCTGCCGGAGGAACTGATCGAGATTACCGACGAAAAATGGGATACCATTTTCGAGCTGAATGTCACTTCGTGCATGGTCATGTCGCGAGCGCTAGCGCCAGGGATGAAAGAGCGAGGCTGGGGGCGCATCATTTACCTCTCGAGCGTGATGGCGATCGGCAGCAATCCGGGCCGCAGTTCTTACTCGGCCAGCAAGGCGGCCCTGATGGGAATGTGCCGAGCCCAGGCGCTGGAGCTTGGCCCGTATGGCATCACGGTCAATTGTCTCGCGCCCGGGCCCTTTCTGACCGATCTGCCGATCAATCTCTTGTCGGAAGAGCAGAAGCAATCGTTTGCGAAGCGAACGGGCCTCTTGCGGTGGGGAGAGCCGCGCGAATTGGCCGGCCCCGCGCTCTTGCTCGCCAGCGACGCGGGCAGCTATATCACGGGCCATACGCTGCAAGTCGATGGCGGCTTGCTCTGCCGCACGTTCTGAGCAAATGGTTGCAGCCACAAATAGGCGAGCCGCTTCCACCGCGGCGCTGATTCGCTCTCAATAGCCAATCAACCGCACGCGAACCGCGTCCCCCGCGGCATAAGCGCGGTCGCCCGCCGGAAAAACAATCAGGGCATTGGCCTGAGCCAACGTCCGCAAGTCGGCGGACCCGTGCCACCGGAGCGCGGTCACGTTGGCGTGGCAGCCTGTCTCGGTGCTCGGTTCGTCAGCGCGATCGAGCGCTAGCCAAGCCGGCTGAAAGGTTGGCCGCTCGCCGCGATGCTGAAACGGTTCGGTCAGCGTAGCCGTCAGCCCGGGCGCGCTTTCGTCGGCGTCTTCGCCCGCCAGCCTTCGCAGCGCCGGCCGCACAAAAACTTCGAAGCAGACGAAGCTGCCGACTGGATTGCCTGGCAAGCCGAAGACCAATTTTTCGCGCGGACTGCCCTCGTCGGTTTGGGAAGCAAACGTGCCAAACCAAATGGGCTTGCCCGGCTTCAGCCGCACCTTGTGAAACACCTCGCGCACGCCAAGTTGCTCGAGCAGATTCGGGACGAGGTCCAGCACGCCGGCCGAGACCCCGCCAGACAGGAGAAGCATGTCGGCTTGTTCCAATCCGGCGGAGATTTTTTCGCGCAGCGCAGCAGGCTCGTCGCGCGCAATTCCCAACCGCACGGCGACACCGCCGTTGAGTTCGACCGCGGCGGCGAGGAGCGCCTCGTTGCTATTGCGGATCTGGCCGGCGGCAGGGAACTCCGCCGGCGGCACGAGTTCGTTTCCGGTCGAGAGCACGGCGACCCGCACGCGCGGCGATGCCGGCACGACGGTGCGGCCGATTTCGGCCAGGATTCCGGCTTCAATCGGCCGGATTTTTGCCCCGGCGCGGAGGGCGACCTCTCCGGTTCGCAAGGCCACGCCGCGGCGCAAAATGTTTTGGCCTGGCGCAACGGGTGCTGCCTCGATGCGCACGGTGCTGGGCAAGGGGGGCCGCGGGTCGGCGCGGCGCGGCTCCCATTTCGCCGGATAGGTCAGCGGCGTGGTCCGTTCGATCATTACCATCGCATCCGCGCCCCTTGGAATCGGCGCGCCGGTCATCACGCGCGAGGCGCAACCTGAACGGACCGCGATGGTGGGCACGTCGCCCGCGGTGACATCTTCCAGCACGATCAGATCGACGGGGGCCGATTGCAGATCGGCGGCCACGACCGCATAACCGTCGACCATGGCCTTGTCGTGCGGTGGCGAATCGATATCGCTGATCACGTCGGCGGCCAAAATCCGGCCCAGCGCCGCGCTCACCTCCAACTCGACCGGCGGCAAGGGCTGCGCCCGCGTGAGAACGAGCGCCAGCGCTTCATCGAGCGAGAGCATAGGGGAACTTTCGCGAAGCTACTTTTTCTCTGGCGGCGCCTTGCCGATCGGTTTGCCGGCGAGCTTCATCTTCTCTTCAAAGCGGGCGCGGACTTTGTCCCAAGTGCCGGAATGGAGCGGCAGCGAGCAGCCCCCCTTTCCTTTGCAGTCGTTGAGGCCTGGATTCGGGCCGCAGCCCCCTTGGCCTTTGCAGTCGTTGTCTCCGCCGCAGGTGTGGGTGCGAAAGGTCGCGCAATCGCCTTGGCCAGCGCAGTCATTTTTCTTGCTGACGCCGAGATTCTTGCAGGTGTTGATGCCGCGGCACAAATGCCCCTCGGCGCTGGCTACCTGCGTTCCTTTGGCGGCTGCGACAGGCTCGGCTGCGGCCGGGTCCTTCGATTCGCCCTGCGGATCGGCTTTGGAATCGGCTTTCAGGTCGGCCTTATTACAGCCTGCCAATGTGCCTCCGAGCAGGCCGCCGAACGCGGCGGCCGAGAGTTTGTTAAAATCGCGTCGATTCAAATCGTGATGGGACATGCGTTTCTTTCGTAAACAGGGAACAAATGCCCTTTCACGTTACCGCTTGGCGGTCTGCGAGTCCAGCGGCGCGCCGCCAAGGCCGGCCGTCAGGGTTGCTCGCCGAGCGGCGGCGTGGCATATTGACGGTGAACCCGCGTACATGCTCGGAGACGGACCCCATGCAAGCCATTTTGCCCGTTGTTTGTTTGATCGTCGGCGCGGCCTTCGGCGGCGCGCTCGTCTGGTGGTCGCTCCGCCAACAGATGCAGCATGCGGCGGCCGATGCGCGCGGCGCGCTGGGCACGGAGCACGCGGTCCTACAAGAGCGGCTGCAACAGCGCGAGCAGCAGTTGGCGCAAGCGACCGCACTCGCAAAACAACATGAATCGCAATGTGCGGCGCTCACCCACGACGTGCAGCAGACGAAGCAAGCCTACGTACAAACCGCCACCACGTTGAAAGAGGAACGCGAACAGGCCCAGGAGCAACGGCGCCGCGATGAGCAACTGGCCGCGGAACTGAAGGAATCGCGCGAGAGCCTCGCCGCGGCCAAGGAGCAATTGGTCCACTTGGAAACCGTGCTCGACAAAGAACGCAAACAGGCCGACGAAAAGCTCAAGTTGCTGGCGGAAGCCGAGCAGAAAATGTCCAACTCCTTCAAGGCTTTGGCGGCCGAGGTCTTGCAGAGCAACAATCAATCGTTTCTCGATCTGGCCAAGACCACGCTCGAAACGCATCAGAAAACGGCCACCGGCGATCTCGAGTCACGTCAAAAAGCCATCGACGAACTGGTCAAGCCGGTCAAAGAGTCGCTGGAAAAGGTCGATGCCAAAATCCAAGAACTGGAGACCAAGCGCGAAGGGGCCTATTCCAAGCTGACGCAACAGGTGCAAGGCTTGCTGGACAATGGTCAACAACTGCGCACGGAAACGGCCAATCTTGTCAAAGCGCTCCGCGCCCCCAATGTGCGCGGCCGCTGGGGAGAAATCCAACTCAAGCGCGTCGTCGAAATGGCCGGCATGCTCGATCACTGCGATTTTCGCGAACAACAATCGCGCGAGACGGAAGATGGACAACTGCGGCCGGATCTGACCGTCCAACTGCCAGGCGATGTGTTTGTCGTGGTCGATGCCAAAACGCCCCTTTCCGCCTACCTCGAAGCGGTCGAGTCGGGCGACGACGCCGTCCGCCAACAAAAATTTCAAGAGCATGCTCAGCATTTGAAAAAGCATATTTCCGATCTCGGCAAGAAATCATATTGGAGCCAATTTGACCGCAGCCCCGAGTTTGTCGTGTTATTCTTGCCGGGCGAAAACTTCTTCAGCGCGGCGCTGGAGCGCTTGCCTTCGTTGATCGAAGAAGGGGTCGAGCAGCGGGTGTTGATCGCGACGCCGATGACGCTGATCTCATTGTTGCGCGCCGTGGCCGCCGGTTGGCGGCAAGAACAGTTGGCCAAAAACGCCGAGGAAATCAGCCAATACGGGCGCATCCTCTACGAGCGGGTGCGCAAATTGGGCGAACACTTGGCGGAGATCGGCAATAGCCTGGGCCGCGCGGTCGAATCGTACAACAAAGGAATCGGTTCGCTGGAGCGGATGGTCCTCCCCGCCGCGCGGCGCTTCCGCGAATTGGGGGCGAGCACGGGAGACGAGATCAAGGAAATTCCGCTGCTGGAAAGCATTCCTCGCGCCTTGCAAGCCGAGGAGCTCGTCGCCGGGGCAACAAGCCGGCGCGACGAGCCCCGCGCGCAGGAGTCCCTGGACGATGATTTTCAACTCCGCCTGCGCTAACCGCGAGCCGCGGCCGCCCCAGCCCATGGCGCCTTGCAAGTTTGTCAACCATGCTCAATCTGCAAACCACGACGGCGGAGCGTTGGCTGCGCCAAGTCGACGCAAATCTTGACCAGATCTTGATCGATCACGCGCACTGCGAGAAAAAAGCGGCCGGCGCCGCGATGAGTCTCCTCGTCGCCTATGTCGAAAACGTCGAACTCTGCCGCGAAATGGCCGAAATCGTGACGGAAGAGATCGAGCACTTCAAGCAGGTGCTGGATTTGCTTGGCCGCCGCGGCATCGTGTTTCGCCGCATTCCGCCGAGCAACTATGGCCGGCAACTGAACGAGCTGGTGCGCAAGCTGGAGCCCGCCCGCGCGGTTGACCGGTTGCTGGTTGCCGGCTTGATCGAAGCTCGCTCGTGCGAGCGCTTTGACCTGCTCCGCAAGCACGTCTCCGATCGCGAGTTGGCTGATTTTTATGACAGCCTCTTCGAGTCCGAGGCGCGCCATCATTCGACCTACGTGCGGCTGGCGAAACAATTCGCCAGCGAGGACGCAGTGCAGGCGCGGTTGGCGGAGCTTGCCGCGGCTGAGGCGGAGATCATCACCCGGGGCGATCGCTTGCCACGGATGCACAGTTGAAGTGGAATGGGTCGGCGGGGTCGTCGCGTGCCGGCAACGCGGCGGCGGCCTGCGATTCTGCTCATTCCGCTCCGCGGCGCTCGATCCACGCCGGCGAGACAAAGCGCCGGAGCAGGCTCCGAAATTCTTGCTGTGCCGCCGGCGGCAAACGGTCCACGCCCGCCGCGGGCCGTTCGGCCTCCGCCCCGGTGGCAGAAAAGCCGCGCCAGCCAAGTCGGACCGGCCAAGCGGCTTGTTCCGCCGTGGCGTTGAAGCGCTGCTCTAACCGAATCGACCAGGCGGCGCCGTACAAATTGCGAAAATCGAGCCAGAGCCGCTGGAGCGGCGGACGCCGGCGCGCTGGTCGCGACAGCAGCCAGAGCCATATGCCCGCGGCGCCAAACAGCACGATGCCGAACTTGTCCCAATTGCGATCGATGATGTCGGTCGGCTCGAACAGCGCCTCGGGAAAGTACGGCCGCAACAGCACGATTTGGCCCGCCGTGAACAGCAGCACGGCAATTCCGAACCGGGTCGCGAGATGATTCATGAGTCCGGCGGCGATCAGGATCAGAATGAAGTAGCCGCGCACATTGCCCACGTCGAAGCCGCGGTTGAACAGCAAGGCTTCGCCGGCCGGCATCGCCATTACGGCCCAAAACGAGAGGACGATCCATTGCCAAGCGCGATGCTGCGGCCGTTTCGCGCCGAAGAGGGCGATGCAGGGGCAGAAAACACCGATCGCCACGGCATAATGGAGCGGGGCCAACTGCAAGAGGGCTTCGCCATTGGTATACCATTGGGTCGGAATGGCCATCGCGATCAAGCCCAGCAGCGCGACCACGGCCCAACTCCAGGCCGCGAGCAAAGTCGTTCCGCGGACGTGGCGAAACAGGGCCGCCAGCGCGACCGCGGCAATTCCGAGCGACGCGGCGCTCAAACCCACATAGGGATTGGTCATGCTCGTTACGATCGATACAGACAGGAGGATCGGAAAACGCCGCGCCGGCGGAAGAGGGAGTGTGGCAAAAATACCCCAGGGCTGCGAGCCAGGCCTATTCTAAAACCAACTCGCAAGCACGCCTAGACTTGCGCGGCTGCGCGCGGCCGTGGACTTCTCGGTTTGTGGCAAAAATGCCACGCCAAAAGTTGCATCCGCGCATTTCTGGGTAATGTTTGCGGTAGCGACCTGTGTTGCGCCGCGCCGGTTGATTGCGGTTCGGCGCGGCAACAAAGCGTTTGATCGTCGCCTCCCGCCCTCCTTCCCACCTGGAGTTTTTATGAAATCGCTTGCCTTCTCAGCCGCCATTCTGACCGGCGTGCTGTCGATCTGTTGCGCATCGGCCGGCGAGCCGTGCGGCTGCTGCGTCGACACCTGGGCTTTACATTCAAACAATTGCTTCGACCACGTGTGGGATGGCTATTGCTGCGAACGGCATAGCTTCTTTGGTTGCGATCTGCATTTCGGTTCCGCTTGCGGACATGCTGCGGCGTGCGGTTGTGGTTGCGGCAGCAATGGGGCCGCTTCGAGCGGCTGCGGCTGCGCGGCAAATCAAGACGCTCCGACGACCGAGGCCGCGCCGCTGCCGGTCGAACCAAATTCGCCGAGCGATCAGCCGGCGCCGAGCAATGCCACGCCGAGCAATGCCGTGCCGACCCCGGCCGTCCGGCCGACGCCGATGGCTGCGCCGGCCAAAGCCGCCACGTTTTTTGGCCGGCCGCGGTATCAGGTGCAGCCGGCAGGTTTTAGCCGCTAAGAATCTTCCCGCGAGCGCGGCCCGAGAAGTCGCCGGTTCGCTACAAACTACCAAGTCCTGTCGCGTCTCGGACCCGCTGGGGAGTGCGGTCCGAACGCGATGGGCGAATACCGAGCGCATGAGGCTGCTCGCGAAGGCCGACCAAGCCACGGGTCGGTCTTCTTTTTTGGTCGACTCTGGATGGGCCGCAACGCCTTCAGAGCAAGTCGTTTTTCAAGAACGACCGATGTTTCGCAAACTTCCGCGCTGATCCGCTCAAGTCGTTTCCCGCAGACAGCCGATACAACCAGTACCAAGCTTGTCGGGAGGGCGGGACGCACGTGGTCCCGTTTCAGGATAAAGGTCATGATAGGACGACGGATCGGCCTATCATGACCTTTTTTATTGCGCGGCGGATCGGATTCGCGCCGCAGGAGCCAGTCGCGCCGTAGGAGCCAGTCGCATCGCAGAGCCGACGAAACGCCGCGCTTCGTCATTCCCGCGCAGGCGGGAATCCAGCACCTTCGACTCGACCCCGCGCTTCGTCATTCCCGCGCAGGCGAGAATCCAGTGGCGCGGCTTTTATCGTCATTCCCGCGCAGGCGGGAATCCAGCGCCTTCGTCTCGACCCCGCGCTTCGTCATTCGCGCGCAGGCGGGAAACCAGCGCCTTCGATTTCGCCCCGCGCTTCGTCATTCCCGCGCAGGCGGGAATCCACGGTCTTTGGCCGGATGGCGATCCGTCGCGGCAGGCCTCGCCTCTTTGCGCCGCCGCTGGATTCCCGCCTGCGCGGGAATGACGGGAGGCGGCATAGACGGGAATGACCGGAGAATGCCCGGGCGGGAAACCAGCGCCTTCGACTCGGCCCCGCGC
>DASRSE010000341.1:0-5776 GCA_035656655.1 Pirellulales bacterium | reverse complement strand
TCTTTCCCGTCCGCAAAAACCTGCGCCGCGCCGAAAAGCTGCTTCGCAACATGAGCATCGTGGCGGAGATTCAATCGGCGATCGCCTTGATTCGCCGCCACAAATCGGCCAATCGGACGGCGGTGCAACAGTTTGTCGCCGCCCAGGCCGACCCGGCCGCGGCGGCCGGCGGAGGCACGACGAATATTCGCCGCTATGGCGCCGGCACCATCCTCGATGCGCCGGCCGGCTTGGAATACGATTTTCCGACCCAGGGACTCGATGCGAGCAACTTTGTCACCGTGCTTCAAGCCGAACTTCGCGCCATCGCCAGCCGCCTCGTGATGCCGGAATTCATGCTCACCAGCGACGCGTCCAATGCGAACTTTGCCTCGACGATGGTGGCCGAAGGACCGGCGCTCAAAATGTTCGAGCGCTTGCAGGTAGAACAAATCGCCGACGACTTGGCGGTCCTCCGCCGCGCCGTCGATCAGGCCATCCGCGCCGGGCGCCTGCCGCGCGAAACGCTCGCGCTGATCGAGATTCAAGCCGCGCCGCCGACTCTCTCCGTTCGCGACGACCTGAAGGAGGCGCAAGCCAATCAGATCGTGCATGCGAATGGAATTCTGTCGCCGCAAACGTGGAGCCAGCAACTCGGCCTCGACTACGATCAAGAGCAGGCCAACCTCCGCGCGCACCAACCGGCGAGCTGACGCGCGCCTTGTAGAGCCAGCAGCGCGATTGCTCGATCGCGGATGTGCCGACCGATTATTGCGTCGCGGTAAGCTTGTTCACGGCGTCCATTCCGTTTCGGCGTCGTCTTCTTCCACTTCCGCGCCGGGAGGATAAGAGGCTTTGCAATACGGACAGAAGGTCGTTAGCGTGTTGGCTTCGCGGCCGCACTCGGCGCACCGTTTCAGCGGCGGTTCGCGATCCACAAACGAGCGGAGTTCCGCCATGCTGTAGCGCACGTGATCGTGCATCTCGAACGCCTTGACGACGAAGACGCCGGCCGACAGACCGATCGCGACCGCGCCGCACCATTCGACCGCCATCCGCAACGAAGGCTGAGCGGCGATCGCCAACCAGAGCAACACCCCGGCCGCGGTCACGGCGGCAATAATCGCCCCGAGGCTGAATTGTTTCGGCAAAATCCGTTCGATGTCGGGAGACTTAAAGAGCGGGTCGAATTGGGTGACAAACCCGCGCAGCCAATAGCCGAGCACGATTCCCACCCCCAGCGGCACGAGGAGGTGCAAGCCAACATGGCTGGCCAGCGACGCGAGATACTCGGGCGCGGCGATTTGTTGAAAGACCAAAAAGCCAATCGAGACAATCGCCGCTGCGACGAAGAACGCGCCCCCCACCGCGCTCTCGCGCACGTTGGCCACGGCCAACAGCAACGGCAACGCGACAAGCATGTCCCAAAAATAATTGAAGTTCTCGCCAGGCTGCTTTAACGCCGTCGCCTCAAACATTGCCAAAACTAAAAACAACCAGGGCACCGCCAGCAACGATTGCAACGGAAACAAGCGCCGGTTCGCATAACCCAGCAAGCACGCATAGCAGAGCGTTGCGTGGAAGCCCGGATTGAAAGGCAGCAGAAGCCAACTCAGCGCCGAGAGAAGCAGCCCCAGCCCGAGCGCGGGAAACCACGTCGCGTCAGGCAAGGCTTTCGCCGGTTTACTGGGAATCGCTGGTTGATCCGAAGTAGCGGAGATGTTTTCCATAGCGTGAATTATATCCGCGGATTTTGGTCCCTTCCAAATTGAAACGTAATTCTCGCAAGAACTATTTGGGAGTCAATAACTTAGGGAAAATCCTCGGCGATCCGGCTTGCCGAGGCCCCACCCGCTCCGGCCGCTCGTCCGTCTGGAACTTGGGCCATCCGCCAGTTTACTCCGGTCGCTTGCGCTCGCGCCTCGCTGGCATATTCCTCGATCTCGCTTATTTCCACTCGTTCCACCCCACCGAGGCCTTTCGCCTGCATGATGAATTTCTGCCGCCATCGTCACGCCGCCCGGCACCCAAAAATAGTACAAAAACAGATACTATAAATTTGTACACTATCTGTTATAATGTGCCGCATGACAACCGCCGTGAGCACGAAGGAGGGAGTGAAGACGGCCGCTTCGGCCGACACGCCCGGCAATCGGCAGAAAATCGCTCAACTGGAAGCAGCCTGGGCGGTTCTCTTGCGTGACACCCTCCAACGAGGATTCTACGGAACCGTGAGGATCGAGTTGGCAGTTCAAGACGGCACGATCCAGCACGTTCGGCGGACAGTCGAACAAGTCGATCGCTAACCGCCTGGGGGATGACTCGCCCGGCCATTCGTCCAAGCCGCTGGCGAGCGGAGCGTTTTTCGTCCCAATCCGAATCTTGCGGACCGCGTCGCCGCGCGGCACCGCGGTTTGGCATCGAACTGAGCCGGCTTCCGGCATCGTCTTCGAGCCCAGCGCGTTTCCAACCGAACCATCGCCGGCGTTTTTGCATGCGCCGGGCGCCGGTCCTTTAATCTGGAGAAAAAACCATCATGTCAGAACTATTGCACGAATACTGCGATTCGCGCGGCGCGCTGGTGCGCGTGGATCGCGCGGCGGGCGTCCTGCGCGGAATCAAGATCCTGGGTCTTCAATCGCGCAATGGCCGCCGCTATTTGCCCGACGCTTTGGCACAAGCCGTCGCGCTCTACGAAGGGGCGAAGGTCAATGTGAATCATCCGAAAGGTTCGCCGTCCGGCCCGCGCGATTATCAAGATCGGATCGGTGTGATTCGCCGCGCGGCATGGCGCACCGACAGCGGCTTGTTTGGCGATTTGCATTTCAATCCGAAGCACGCCCTAGCCGAGCAATTGATTTGGGACGCGGAGCACGCGCCGGAAAACGTGGGCTTTTCCCACAACGTGGAAGCGCGGACGTCCAAGCAAGGCAATCACGTTTTGGTGGAAGAAATTCTGCGGGTTCAGAGCGTCGATTTGGTGGCCGATCCGGCGACGACGCGCGGTTTGTTCGAGGGAGCGCCGGAACCGTGCGCCCCTCCACCGCTGCCGTCGCCGGCGGCCGCCGATTTTTCAGCCGAGGGCTTGGCCGGGCTGTCGCTGGCGCAATTGGAAAGCGTCCGGCCCGACCTCTGCCGCGAGCTGCGCGCGGCGCCGCTGGCGGAGTGCGAGCGGCTGGCGGCCGAGTTGGCGCCGGTCCGCGCGGAACTCGGCCGCCTCCGCCGCGACGAGGCCATCCGCCGGTTGCTTGCCGAATTTGCCTTGCCGCCGCTGGAATCCGCGCGTTCCGAGGGAACCGCGGCGCGCGGTTCGATCTTGAGCGAATCGTTTCTGGCCTCGCTCCGCTTGGCGGCTGATGCGGCGGAGATGCGGCGCTTGGTCGAAGATCGCGCGGCGCTGGTCGGTGCGCTGCGCGCCCATCCGAACAAGGCCGCCCCTTGGCCTTGTTCGCGCGACCAATATGCCGACGAGCTCGCGCTGGAAGTCAAGAGCGCGGCCCAATTCGTGCGGAGCATTTGCCGCTGAGCTTCCCGCGGCGCGGCCGCCGGACCGAGCGCCGCCCGGTTCGCGCTCGCTCACGAGCGCCATTCGGACGGTGCGGTTTTCAATTTCGGTGGATTGATCCCTTACCTTGTTGGAGCGAACTCATGGCTGATTTGATGCGTTGGCGGTATGGCGAAACGAATCCGGTGATTCTGCCGGTCGATGGCAGCACGGCCATTGCGATTGGCGATTTGCTCTATTGGAGCACGAACCAGGTGCTGCCGGCGGCGGCCTCCGGCAACCATACGAATGAGGCCGGCAACCAGGCTTACTTGCATGCTCATTTCGCTGGCGTCGCCATGCAGCGCTCGCGCGTCGGCGACACGCAGCCGATTCGCGTGGCCACGACCGGCGTGTTTGAATTCGACAGCCCGTCGGCCACGTATGAAGTGGGCGATCTGATTGGCGGTTGCAATGCCGCCAGCGGCACAGCGCTCGAAAACCAAAAAGTCAAAGGAGTCGGCGCCGTCGCCTCGGCGATCGGCCGCTGCGCGAAGCGCGTCGCCGCGGCCGACACCCGCGTCCTCGTCGACGTGGTCGCCTCGCTCTCGCAAGGCGGTCCGCAAGCCGTCGCCTAAAACGATCTTCGCCGCGGACAGCCGAGCCACGGCTGCGGCCCACGAGCCCGTCGAACAACGAGCTGCCAATCGAGCCCGTCCAACCGGCACGGCAGCGCCATGTCCCCTTTCATGTTTCCCCTCAGGAGAGCCTTTCATGAGCATTCAATATCGCGAGTTAAAACGCCGTTATGAGCTCGATGGTCCGCGCAGCACGGTCGAGCATCTGTCCGAAGCCTTGCGGACGAAGCAGTTGCGGCCTGACGACTTCAGCATCCGCGATCTGGCCGAAGGACTTGTGCCCGACGGCCATCAGTGGGTCCGTTCGCTCGATCCGCGCAGCGCAGGAGGCGTGAGCGTGCTTGAGGCGAGCGACGGGGTGGACGTCACCGCGTTCCTCAACATCACCGGTCAAGTCGTCTATGCAAAGATCATGGAGGCCTATTCGCAAGAGGCGTTCGTGGTCTCGAAGCTGATCGGCGCGATCCCTACCCGCCTCGATGGCGAAAAAATCCCCGGGATCGCCCGCGTTGCGGACGATGTCCAAGAAGTGCGGCCGGGGATGCCCTATCCGAACCTCGGGTTTGGCGAAGACTATATTGAAACTCCGTCGACCACGAAGCGCGGCTTCATTGTTCCGGTCACCAAGGAGGCGATCTTTTTTGACCGGACGCATTTGGTCCTGTCGCGGGCGGCGGAAGTCGGCGAGATCCTTGGCTTGAACAAAGAAAAGCGGCTGATCGATCTGCTGATCGGCACGACGAACAATTACAAATGGCAAGGGACGACCTACAACACGTATCAATCGAGCGCGCCGTGGATCAATGTCGCGTCCGGGAATGCGCTCGTCGATTGGACGAACGTCGATCGGGCCGAGCAATTGTTCGCCGACATCCTCGATCCGAACACGGGCGAGCCGGTCTTGGTCAAGGCGAACACCGTGCTGGTGATGCCCGCCTATCGCCACGCCGCGCATCGGGTCTTCAATGCGACGGAAATTGCCTATGCCAGCGCCGCCGACGCGCTCGATGGGTCCACGCACACGACGGCGGCCAATCCGCTGGGCAACTACACCGTGGTGGAGAGCCGGCTCGTTTATCGGCGGATCGTGGCGGCAGGGGTGGCCAGCGATGATGCGAAAAAGTGGTGGTTCATTGGCGATTTTGCTCGCGCCTTTGCCTACATGGAGAATTGGCCGATCACGGTGACGCAATCTCCGGTCAACAGCGAGGCCGATTTCAATAACGACATCATGGTTCGCTTCAAAGCCAGCGAGCGCGGCGCGGCCGCCGTGCTGAACCCGCGCTACATCGTGCAGTGCCAAGGCTAGCAGCCGGTGGAAGCGGCTCCCCAACTCCCTTGAGGGGCGACCTCACGAGCGCGAATGGTGGTGTTTGACTGGCGGCGAGACGGCTCGAGCGCGTTCGGGCCGTGTCGCCCGGCGGCGGATTTTTGCGTTGCGCGGCAGCTCTCATTCTAATCTTTGAAAGAAACCGCTTTTATGCCGACCGACTTGGACCAGATTCAGACGATTAAAACGCAGGCCTTGCAACAGCTCGTCGATCTGCGCGCAAATCCCAAGCCCTCTTACAAACTGGACGGCCAAGAGGTCGCTTGGCAAGCGTACCTTGATTCCTTGCAGCGCACGATCGATTGGTGCGACGACAAGCTCTCCGCCTACGAACCGTTTGAAGAA
>DASRSE010000340.1:0-12693 GCA_035656655.1 Pirellulales bacterium | reverse complement strand
CGAGAACTTCCACTCCCAGCTCGTGGCCCGGAATGCGCGGATAGCTAAAAAAGGGCATCTTGCCGAGATAGCCGCTCAAGTCGGTACCGCAAATTCCGACGCGGTGGACTCGCACGAGCGCTTCGCCCGGCCCCGGTTCGGCCGGCGGGGCGATCTCCACACGCCGCCAATGCAGCGGCGCATCTAGTGATAATGCTTTCATATTCGCACTCGCGAGCGACGTGAGAGGTTTAAGTCAACGGAAACATCTGGCCAGCCGAGCCGCCGATTGAATTCTCGGTCAGGCCACCAAGCCGCCAACGGGAAATGCGCCGGTTGAGGAGCGGCCGAAAAAACAACTTCGCTCTTTTCTCGGCCCTCGCTCACCTTCGTCCACAGCGACTGCGGTATGCAGACGAATTTATTTTTCGGTTGTCCCGGCCGGGAGCGGGTCATTATTCTCTGGCCGCCCCTCCTGATAAAACCAATTGTGGATCGGCTGCAAAATCTTGAGGACGGCGGCCAGCAGGCCTTGGTCGATCGGCTCTTCGGCCCAATGCGCCCAATTTTCGACGTTGCGCGGATTGGCCGAGCCGACGATGCACGTCGCAAACGCAGGATTATCGAGTGCGAATTGCAGAGCCAACTGTGCGATATCGACCCCTTGGGCCGCGCAATAATCGGCCGCCTTTTTGGCCGTCGCGCGGACCAACTCAGTGGCGCGGTGCCACGGCGGCAACGGCGCATTGGTCAGCAGCCGCGCCGAAAAAGGAGCCGCGTTCATCAAGCCGACCCCTTGCTCTTGCAAGGCGGGGGCCAGATCGGCAAACATCGTATTCTGCAACGTGTAATGGTTGTACGACAGCACCACATCCAACGGCGCCCGTTCGAGGATGTAGCGAAAGATGTGCATCGGATAGCCGCTAATCCCGATGAACCGCACTTTGCCCTGCGCTTGGACCTTGCGCAGCGCCGGCAAGGTTTCGTTCACGATCTGATCGAGTTCGACGAACTCGACGTCGTGACAGAGCATAATGTCGAGATACTCGACCCCCAGCCGATGCAGACTCACATCGACGCTCTCGACCACGCGCCGCGCGGAAAAGTCGAAATGGGCCGCGTCGTAGCGCCCCAGTTTCGAGCCGAGCAGATAGCGGTCGCGCGGGATGCCTTGCAAGGCGGGCCCGAGCAAACATTCGCTCAAGCCGCGGCCATAAAAGGGAGAGGTATCAATGAAGTTCATCCCCACCGCCAGCGCGACGCGAACCGCTCGCATCGCTTCCAGCAAATCGATTTTGCGAAACTCTTGGCCGAGCGATGACGCGCCAAAGCTCAACGCGGAGAGTTCGAGGCCGGTGCGGCCAAGCGGGCGGCGCTGCATGAGAAAGGGTCCTTCGCTCGACAACGGGGGAAGCCGTCCATCATATCGGATCGACCCGGTGCGGCAACCGCCGCGGCGTGCAAAAATTGCCCAGCGCCGTTGTGCCAATCCGGTTATAATCGCGGAAACGACCCCCTCTCGATGCGAGCTTTGCAATGGAACCCGCGCTCCCTGACGATTCGCCGAAGCCGGACGCGCCGCTGCGGCGGCGTTCGCTCGCCGGACCGATTCTGATCGGCGCGGTGCTCAGCATCTTGTTGACCGCTGCCGGCATCGGGTTGTTTGCCGTGCTGCAAGGGCGCGTGCCGCTGTTGACCGACGCCGATTTTGCCCGTGCCGAAAAGACGTGGGAAACCGCCGGCCCGCAAAATTATCAATATGATCTGCTCATCGGCGGCCGCCAAAGCGGAAAAGTGCACGCGGTGGTTCATCATGGCGTCGTGACCGAGCTTACTCGCGACGGCCTGGAGCCGAAACGCAAACAAACCTGGGACTATTGGCGGATCGAGCAATTGTTCGACTTCATCGCCGACGATTTGGCGGTGCAGAAAGATCCGGCAAAGAAAGCGGCCCAGTTCAACATTCCCGGCGACACGATCTTGACCTTGCGCGCCAAATTCGATCCGCGCTACGGCTATCCCATCCGCTATCGCCGCGCGTTTGCCGCTCAGAACTTGGACTTGGATTGGTCGATTGTCCGTTTCGAGCCGCTGCCGCCTTAAACGCTGCCGCCTTAAATGCTGCGGCCAGGAAAACTGCCGCCAGGAAAACCGCCGGCAGCGCCTTGAAATCAGCACACGGCGGCTGCCTTGCGTCGCGGCTAGTCTTCGTCGACCGTGACCTTGGTCCGCCGGCAGACGGAAAACACGCCGAGCACGATGCACAGGACGACGAGCACGTAAGCGAGCGTGTAGGACTTCGGCACATCCTTGACCGGAACTTCCTCTTCGCTGGCCCAGGCGAGCGCGGGCAACAACCAAACGACTGCGCAGGCCATTATCAAAGTCGCGCGACGACGGAGCCGCGCGAACCGCGGACGCAAGGCGAAAGATGGGTGGCGAAGAGAGATCATTTTTTGCATCTCGGAAGAATCGCTGCGCTCATTCGGCACGGCCTGACCGTCGCTCGCTGCTTAACCAACCTCCACACGTTGCGGCGCTTCGGCCGCGGCGGCTGGTTCCGTGGCGGCATCGGCCGCGTCACGTTCCGGAACCGCGGCGTGCATGGCGGCCGCAGCCGCGCTCTTGGCCTCGCGCGCCACGCGCTCGCGCTTGACCAGCAAGTACATGTAGGTGCCAAACGTGCCTAGCAAGGTGAACGGCGTGAGGAGCATGAAGAGGATGCTCCAATAAAAGCCGCGGACCAGATTGGCCTGTTGCGGGTCGCCCGCCGCCAGCGCCTCACGGCAACTCGGACAAGCCGAGGCCATGGCCGCGCCGGTCGCCAAGATCATCGCCGCCAACGCCAACATCAATGCGTTTCGCAACCAAGTCTGTTTCATCGTTTTGCTCGCAATGGACAGAACATCTGACTCGGCCGATTATAGATCAGGCGGCCAGCGGGGGGTAGATCTGATACAAAATCACATAAACGGCGACCCCCGTGACCGAAACATAGAGCCAGATCGGCCATGTTATTTTCGCCCAGCGCCGGTGCCGAATCCGTTGATCGCTCAAGCCCAAGTAGATCGTCCAGCCGGCCAAAAAGGGGACCATCGCCGCCAGCACCACGTGCGAGAGGAGCATCGCATAGTATCCATACCGGATGGCCGTAGGCGGATACGACGGAAATTTTCGCCCCCCGTGAATCTGGATGTGGTAAGCCAGATACGAAATGAGAAACAAAATCGACACGCCGAACGCCGCCAGCATCGTCCATTTGTGCGCGGTTTCTTGACGGCGTTTGATTTGAATTTGCCCAAGCACCAAGAGCACGGTCGCGCAGCCGTTGAGAGACGCATTCAGGACCGGAAGATCGGTCACGGCGAGCGCGAATATCGGCAAAACAACCAACCCGCTCATGAGCATCCTTCGTTCACGGCGCCTTGGTTTCGGCCGTCGGATTCGTTTTCGTCGCCAAATTCTTGGATTCGGCCAGCACGCTCAGTAGCGTCTTCTTGGTCAGTTCCAATTGGTCCGGCGCGGTCGCCCGGAACCGGCCGCGGATGACGCCGGAGGGGTCCACAATCACGAGCCGGTCGGAATGGGTCTGTTTCAACACGGTGATTTGCAGATCCAGCCCGATCTGTTGCACTTTCTTTAGATCGCCCGTCAAGAAAACCCACCGCGAGTGATCGGCGGAAAACTTCTTGGCGTATTCCTTCAAGACGGCCGGGAGATCGTTCTCGGGATCGCAGGTGATGCTGACGAACTTCACCTGGGCGAACTGCGGATCTTGTTGCAGCTTGGCCAGTTCTTGGTTGAGTTGAAAGCAAATCTGCGGGCAGCTCGCGAAGAAATAGCTGGCGACCCAGACCTGACCGTCCAGGCTCTTGGAGCTCCAGTCATTGCCATCCTGATCGGTCAACGTGAAAGGGACGACTTTTTTGGGCGCGACTTCGTCCTTTGTCTTGTCGTCGGCCGCGGCCGTCGTGGATCGCAACTGAAGGAGCTTAAATCCGCCGTATGAAATCGTGCCGAACACGAGCACCGTCACCCAAAATATCAGAGCCGAATGTTTCATAGCAAATCTCCGGTCGTCCGCCGCGCGGAAATCCTCCAAGCGGCGGCAAACAACAACAAAGTAAAGCCCACCATTACCAAACCGCAAAGCCACGCCGCAGGCAACTCGCTGGGCAACGCGCCCGCCGGCACCGGTTCCGAGGCATTCCAATACAACAGCCGGCGCAAGCCGGCCACGCCATACGTGAGGGGGTTCAGGCGAATGATCCAACCGAGCCAATTATCGGGCGCCGGAAAAAAGGCTCCGGACAACAGCCACATCGGCATCAGAAATACGCTCATGATCGCGTGAAAGCCTTGGGTCGAGTCCATCCGCCACGCAATCACGAAGCCCAGCGTCGTCAGCGCCAATGAAATCACAAACAGCCAGAGCACGATGGCGCCGAGCGTGAGCGGGCTAAACCGCAATCCTAAGGTCAGCCCCAGGACCAGAAAGATCGCCGCCTGAATCAGCGCGATCAGCGTTCCGCCGAGCAGCTTTCCCAGCACCATCGACCAGCGCGGCAACGGCGCCACCAGAACCGATTGCAAAAATCCTTCGCGGCGATCCTCAATGATCGAAATCGTCGCGAAAATCGCGGTGAACAAGATAATCAGCACGATCGTGCCAGGAAAATAGTACTCGCGGTACCAGGCAGGGCTCGAATTGCCCGAGTTTTGCATCCGAAACGAGCTCATCCCGGCCCCAAACAGAATCCAAAAAATGAGCGGCTGGCCAATCGCCCCGAGCACTCGGTTGGGCTGCCGAAAGAAACGAACCAACTCGCGGGCGCAGAGCGTATAGGCCGCCAGCCAAGGGCGCGGAGTCGTCGGACGATAGGCCACCGAATCAGCCATCTGCGCGAAGGTTGGAGCAAGCTCCAACGCCGTAGGCCAAGCCCCCAAGAAGGAATCCGCGGTCCGCAGTTTCTTCCGCAGACCGTAAACCTCCAGTTTAAGAGCCGCGCGGCCGCTTGGCTACCCTTATTGCGCTGGCGGGCGGCCGTTCGGAAAGGTCCAGCGCGCTTGGACCGGCTCCGGCCACGGGCGATCAAAGCCGGGCGGCCGCACCCCTTCCATCGTCGGGCCCGCATCATTGTCCGGATAGGGATCGAATCGTTCGGCCGAGTGGAGTTGCTGAGGAATGGTGCCAGGATGGAATAGGTCGGGATAGGACGTGCCGCGGCAACCCGCCGTGAAGACGGAAGCGCAAACCAGCAACCAAATAGCCCAGCGAGCCATGCGGCCGACCTTGCCAGCGACGAGAAAACCGCGGGAGAAAAGCGGTCGAATGGTACCGGTTTCGCGATTTCCCTCCAAGGCCGATCCGCGACGATTTTCCTGGCGAATTTCGACCGGATTTGGCAGACCTTTAGGCGGAATCTCGCCCATCGCGATTCGCCTTCTTTCGTCATTTTCTCCGCCTGCGGAGAATCCACCCCTGCGCAGAAATGCCCGACCTCGCCTCCGCGTCGCCAGACCAGCACTGCGATCGACACTCGAAACACCCATCGCGGTTGTGGTAAAGTCTGTGGATAACGTGCTCGCGATGCAGGACCTATTCGCCCCCGCCTCCGCGCCAATTTAACGACTCAAATCACAATGCGACTCTATTTGTTTCGACATGCGTGGGCCGAGGAGCGAAATCCAGTGCGCTATCCGGACGATTCACAGCGGCCGCTGACCGCGGCAGGGCAGGACCGCTTTCGCCAATTCGTCGCGCGGTTGAGCGCGAGCGGCCTGCGGCTCGACCGGATCGCCACGAGCCCATTTGTCCGTTGTCTCCAGACGGCGGAACTGCTGGCGGCGGGCTGCGATCCTCGGCCCCCGATCACGGAACATCCGGCGCTCGCCACCGATCTCGATTTAGCGGTCCTGCTGGATTGGACGCGAGCGCAACGGGTCGCCTCCGTGGGCTGGGTTGGGCACGCCCCGGACATGGGCGAGTTCGTTGCTCAATTGATCGGCGATCGCCGCGCCCAGGTCCATTTCAGCAAAGGGGCCGCGGCCCTGCTCGAGTTTGCCGATGAGGTCGCGACCGGCCGCGGCGAACTTCGTTGGCTCGTCACCGCGAAAATCCTCGGCTGCTAGTCGGACGCGTGCTCTTGCAGCCGCCCGCGGTCGCGATCACCTTTGGCAAAGAGGCAGCCTTTTGCGAGCGAAATAGTAAGCCGAGCCGCAATCGCTCGCGCGCGCCGCCCGAGCGGGTCGCCTTCACAAGCTACGGCGAACATGGTACGCTTTGTGCTTACCGTTTTTGCATTCCAGTTTCCGAGTTCGCTTCCGAGGAGTCGTTCGTCCCATGGCAAAGCCCCATCGTGTACTTAAAAAGGCCAATCACGGCAAGCGCCCGGCCAACAGCAAGGCGCGCCGCCTCAAACGCAAGGACATTCGCACCTAGCCGTCTCCCCCCGTGCTGAGCATGGCTCGCAAAATAGCGGCTGGCGCCGTCATTTTGGCATCGCGATGGGCGATGACGCAGCTAGTTGAAGGCTTCAACCGAGTGCCGGATGTTGGGTTGCAGGTTCTGGGTCCGACGGAGACGTTGCGCGTGGCGGCGAAAGACCTTATCCTCGAGTTTTCCGAATACGATCTGAACCGGATCGTGGCCGACCAGGTGGAAATACGCAAGTACAATCCACAGCGCTACGAAATGGAGCAGCTCGACGCGGTGGTCTATGTCAATCCGGAACGGAAAATCGTCGTCGGCTACAAAGACATCAGCCGCCACGAATTCTGGGTCCGCGGGCACATGCCATTTGCTCCGCTGATGCCGGGCGTGATCATGTGCGAAGCGGCCGCCCAACTCGCCAGCTATTTCACCCAAAAACTCGACCTGCTCGGCGCACAAATGGTCGGCTTCGGCGGCATGGAAGATGTCCGCTTTCGCGACGCGGTCGTCCCGGGCGATCGGCTGGTGATCGTCTGCCAATTGCTGAAAGTGCGCCGCGGGGCCATGATCGTCTGCCGGTTTCAAGGATTCGTCCGCGAGAATTTGGTCGTCCAAGGCGAGATCAAGGGGGTGCCGATTCCGCTCGGCTCCTTGCCGGGCATTCCGTTTGAGCCGCCTGTCTCGCCGCCGCCGCCAGGCTGGCGCCCCTAAGGCAGCCGCCCCTGCTAAGGCTTTCTTTCTCCGCGCCGCAGATCGCAGCGCTCCCTTTGTTTATCAATTGGCTACGGGTGATTGATGGGTCGCCGTTCTTTGCCAAAACTCGATCCGACGCTTGATCTCTCGCGGCATTTGCAGGTCTTCGAGCCTTGGCCAGAAAACTGGCAGCCGGAGTCGCGTTTTGCGCGACCGGCCCCGCTGGAGATCGAAGTCGGCAGCGGCAAAGGCTTATTCATGGCGGCGGCCGCCACGGCGGAGCCCGAGAAAAACTTCATCGGCATTGAAATCGCCGAGCGGTATGCGCGCTACGCCGCCTCGCGCTTGAAAAAGCGCGGCCTCGAGAACGCGTACATGGTCGCGGCGAACGCGGAACGCGTGTTTCAAGAGTTGATTTCCGCGGCCTCGCTGGCGGCCGTCCACGTCTACTTTCCCGACCCCTGGTGGAAAGCGCGCCATCGCCGCCGCCGCGTCATGAACGAGTCATTTGTGCGCAACGTGGAGCGGGTGCTGCTGCCGGGCGGAAAACTGCATTTTTGGACCGACGTGGAAGAATACTATGAGGCGACGCTCGAGTTGCTCCGAGCGGTCACCACGTTAAACGGACCGCATGCCGTGCCCGAGCGTCCTGCCGATCATGATTTCGACTATCGCACGAACTACGAGCGGCGGACGCGGATTCATGGCGCTCCGGTCTATCGGAGCGAGTTTCGCAAGCCGGAACGAGAAGACCGCGAGCCAGGGGCAAAATCGCCCTCGCTCCAGTAACCGCAACATCGATGCGGCGCCTCATGCCCGAGGGGGACATCGAACGCGGCAAACCTGCGCCCGGAACGTAACTTCGCGGGGCTTCGGCCGGGGCTTATTTCGTGACGACGCGGAGCTTTTCGTAGGTCCGCCCGGTGGTCGGCTTGCCGGAATTCGCCAAGGCGATTTGATAGAGCTCGTGCCCGGCCGGGGTAGGATATTCGCCCGTGATGCAGGCTTGGCAAAGCTGGTCGGTGTCGAACCCGACAGACCGCGCGATCGCGTCGATCGGCAGGTAGCGGAGCGAATCGGCTCCGAGCTTTTCGGCCATTTTTTGTTGCACTTCGTCGGTCAAGGGGCCGTCTTTCAAGAACTCCGGGGCGAACAACTCCTTGATCGTCGACATGTCGATGCCGTAAAAGCACGGGGCGACAATCGGCGGACAAGCCACCCGAACATGGATTTCGCGGGCCCGGCCCAACTCGCGAATCCGCTTCAGCAACACGCGCATCGTGGTCGAGCGGACGATGGAATCCTCGACCAAAAACACCCGCTTGCCTTCGAGGATTTCGCGGAGCGGCGTGTACTTCGTCTCGGCCTTGCGGAGCCGATTACTGTTCCCCTCGATAAACGTGCGGCCACTGTAGCGATTGCGAATCAGCCCTTCGACGGAGGGAATTCGCAGCTTGTAGGCCATCGCGTCGGCGGCGGCCTTGCTCGTGTCGGGAACCGGCACGACGACCGTATCCTCGTCGATGGGGACCGTCTCTAGCCGCGCGAGCTCTTCGCCCAAACGTTTTCGCGTGATGTAAACGCTGCGCCCGTCCATCGTGCTGGCGACGTTCGCGAAATAAATCCATTCGAAGAAGCAGTGGGCCCGCCGCGGCGCCCGGGCGAAGGTCTCGATTTCAAACCGGCCGTCGACGATCGTAATGGCCTGACCTGGCAGCAGCGACTTGATGCTTTCCGGATTGAATCCGAGGTTGAGCAAAGCGACGCTCTCGCTGGCCGCGGCAAACAGCGGCCCTTCCTTGGCGTAGCACAGGGGTCGCAGGCCAAGCGGATCGCGCGCAATCAGCATTTCGCCCAGCGCGTTCAAATAGACGATGTTGTAAGCCCCGTCAAAGCGCTGCGAAATGTTCCGCATCACCTCGATCAACGTCGGCTGAGCATCGCCCGATAACTCGCGGCTGATCTCATGCATGATGATTTCGGTGTCATTTTCGCGGGCCAGATGGTTATCGTTGTCGGCGAGCAGCGCTTCGCGCAGCTCGGCATAATTGGCCAATTGGCCGTTGAAGCCGAAGCTGAACCACTTGTGCTTTTGCAGATGGTGGCGTTCGAACGGCTGAGCGTAGCTTTTGTCGTCGGCGCCGCACGTGGCATAACGGACATGGCCGATGCCGGCCCGGCCGGCGTACCGCTTCATGATGCTTTCGCACTTGCCGCGGTGGTTCATCCGAAAGACTTCGCTCACCGAGCCGACATCCTTGAAGGTGTCGAGCAACTGGTTGCGATCCGGATTGTACGTGGAGATCCCGGCGGAAAGCTGGCCGCGATTCTGAATGTCGAGCAGCATTCGCGGCAACAGGCGCGAGACCTCCGCCGGACCTTGCTCGGGGCACAAGTGGCTGACTTCGCGGCCGGGCAAATGGTAGATTGCCGCGACCCCGCACTCGTGGTGAAGTTCGCTCATGGTGCCTGCGACTCCGGCATCCTACCGGCGTTTGAACCTGGGGCGAAATAAGCAGAAACGGCCGAGGTGAAGAGCAGAACTCCTCGGCGTCGCTCGGTCTCTCTATTGTAGGGCAAGGCCTGTATTTCCTCAACCGACCGGCGCCTGGACATTTCGAGCGATCCGCCGCTCGACCGCCGCGACCGGCCTCGGCGGTGCGCGACAATTCGCCCGCGACCAGATTTCCGCCGGCATGGAAATGACGCTCTGTCCCCCGCGCTATCTCGCCAAATTGCGCAAGAATCTAGCGTGCCGGCGTGCGCGGCGCCCCTGAATCGCCCTGCAAAAAATGGTATGATGCCCGTCCCATGAGCGACCTCATCCGCCAAGAAATTGTCCTTGCCGCCCATACCATCGTGGTCAAGGTTGGAACTCGAGTGCTGACCAAGCCCAACGGAGTGCTCGATCTCGAGCGGATCGCGGCGTTGGCCGACGATCTGAATTATCTACTGTCTGCCGGCAAAAAGGTCGTGCTGGTCAGTTCGGGGGCGGTCGGGGCGGGCCTGGGACAATTGAGCTTGGCCAATCGGCCGACCGATCTGGCTCAGCTTCAGGCGGTGGCCGCGGTCGGCCAATGCCATCTGATGCAGGCCTACGACGCGGCCCTGAAAAAGCATCGGCGGCATGCGGCTCAAATCCTGCTTACGGCCGACGACCTCGATCATCGGACGAAATATCTCAATATTCGCAACACGCTGCTGGCGTTGATGGAGTTCGGCGCGGTGCCGATCATCAATGAAAACGACACGGTCAGCGTGGACGAACTGCAAACAACGTTTGGCGACAACGATCGGCTGGCCGCTATGGTCACGAATCTGATCCGCGCGCCGTTGTTGATTCTGTTGTCCGACGTTATCGGCCTATATGACGGCGATCCGGCCGACCCGAAGTCTGAGGTTTTGTCGACGGTGACGAAGCTCGACGAGGCGATTTTCGCGCTCGTCCGCGACCAAAAAACCGGCCTCAGCAAGGGAGGGATGGCCAGCAAGCTCAATGCCGCGCGAATCGCCACGACGGCTGGCGAAAACGTGATCATCACCTCCGGCAAAACTCCCGACGTGCTGCGGCGGATCGCGCTTGGCGAGCCGGTCGGAACCCTCTTTTTGGCCCAGGGTCAAACGCTTTCGTCCTTCAAACGCTGGCTCGGCTACACGGTCCAGACCAAAGGGCAACTCGTGGTCGACGACGGCGCGCAGCGAGCCGTCGAGTCGGGCGGGCGAAGTTTGCTGGCCATTGGAGTCGTCGATGTCGTCGGAAATTTCCAAAAAGGTGACCCGATCGGACTCCAAACTCGGGCGGGGACGGAATTCGCCCGCGGTCTGACCAATTATGCCGCCGCCGACGTGCTGAAGATTAAAGGGCTCAAGACCGACGCGATCGCCGCGGCGCTGGGCCACTGCCCGTACGATGAAGTCATTCATCGCGACAATCTGGCCCTGTCGCGATAAGTTGGCCCTGTCGCGATAAGTTGGCCCTGCCGCGATAAGTTGGCCCTGCCGCGATATCGCGCCGCCGGCAATGCCGGCGAGCAGGACGTGATTGGCTGCCGTGATCTTGCCTCTGCTTGCCGGCAGATTGAATATTGAATTTTGAATTTCGAGACAAAAAAGCCCGGAGCTGCGGTCAGTAGGCCGCAGCTCCGGGCTAGGATTCACAATCGTGCGGCCATCGTGATGCTTGCCGACGATGGCTGCAAACGGGGCCTTAATTGTTAGCCGCGACGCGCGGCTTCATGAGCCGCAGATAGTCGGTGGCCACGTTCATGGCCTCATTGTAATAAAAGTCCTTCTTAACGATCGGCCGCTTCGGGTCGTTCATCTCTTCGAGTTCTTTCTCTTCTTCTTTGTCGGCGGTCAGGTCGGCGCGCTCCGCCATGAACTTTTTCTCATTGAGCGTGACGGCCTTCTTTTGCTTTTGTTGCAGGTACTTTTCGATGTTCTTGCGAACCTTGTCGAAATCGGCCGACTTGCTCGTCCGAGCATCCGACAATTGCTGCAACTCCTTGACGGTGGCTGGATCGACCATGTTCAACTTGTTGAACGGAACCGGGTCGACATGATCGAACTTCAAATGGTTTTCCAAATCGCGCTCACCCACGTCCAAGTGGGTGGTGAGCGAAGGAAGTTCAACGTCGGCCACGACCCCTTGCTCTTGGGTGCTATCGCCCGCGGGGCGATAGAACTGCTGCATGGTGATTTTGAGCGCCCCCAGCTTTGGCGCGTTGGGAACTTGGAACAATTGCCGCCCAATGTCGAGCAAGCTTTGAACCGTTCCTTTGCCGTGGGTTTGCTTATCGCCGACGATCAGGCCGCGATTGTAATCTTGAATCGCGGCAGCGAAGATCTCGCTGGCGCTGGCGCTAAACTTGCTCGTCAAAACGACCAAGGGGCCGGACCAAGCGGTTCCGCGTTCCATGTCGTCGTAGTGCTGCACTCGGCCGTCCGAGTCCTTCACCTGGACCACAGGGCCTTCGTCAATGAACAAACCGGTCAAGCTAATCGCTTCGGTCAACGAGCCGCCGCCATCCTTGCGCAGGTCCAAAACCACCGCATCGACGTGCTTCTGGTTGAAGTCTTCCAGGATCTTGCGGACGTCGCGGGTGGTGCTCTTATAGTCAGGCTTGCCGAGGCGGGCCCCTTCCATATCCATATAAAAGCTGGGGAGATCGATATAGCCGATCTTGTAAGGCGAACCGTCGGCCTTCTTGCCTTGTTCTTCAATCTCGCCGCGGGCCTCGCTGTCTTTCAACTCGATGCTGGCGCGGGTGATATTGTAGATCTTCGGTTCGACTTGTCCGATCGGGATGACTTTGAGCCGCACGACCGTTCCTTTGTCGCCGCGAATCAGCTTCACAACGTCGTTCAGGTTCATATCGACGACATCGACGATTTCGCCGTTTTCGCCTTGGCCGACGCCAATGACGCGGTCTTGCAGCTTCAAGTGACCGTCCTTGTCGGCCGCCCCGCCGGGAATCAATTGCTTGACCACCGTATAACCGTCGTCGAATTGGAGCGAAGCGCCGATCCCCTCCAAACGGAGCCGCATCATGATGTCAAAGTTGTCGAGCGTGCTCGGCGACATGTAG
>DASRSE010000339.1:0-5848 GCA_035656655.1 Pirellulales bacterium | reverse complement strand
TCAAGCTTCAATCCATCGCATCGATGTCGATCATCCGAGCCCAGGGCAAAACTACTCCGTGCCAGCGGATAATCCGTTCGTCAAGCTGGCCGGCGCGCGGCCGGAGATTTGGGCCTATGGCCTGCGGAATATCTGGAAGATGAGCTTTGATCGCCAGACCGGCGAGTTGTGGGGCGCCGACGTCGGCCAAGACTTGTGGGAGTCCGTCTTCCATCTCGAAAAGGGAGGCAATTACGGCTGGTCGGTCTTTGAAGGGACGCACACCTTTCGGCCGGAGCGCAAGCTCGGCCCGACCCCGGTGTTGAAGCCGGTCGTGGAACATGACCATTCGCAATTTCGCTCGATCACCGGCGGCTTTGTCTATCGCGGAAAGCGCCTGCCGGACTTGTTCGGCAATTATGTTTACGCCGATTTTGAGACGGGCAAAATCTGGGCGTTCAAATATGACCACCAGCATGCGACCGCCCATCGCGAGTTGGCGGACACGCCGCTGAAGATCGTCGGTTTTGGCGAGGCGGCCGATGGCGAATTGCTGATTCTCGATTATCTCGGCCACGTCCATCGCCTGGTGAAGAACGAGACCCGCGCGGAACATCCAACCTCGGCGTTCCCTCGCAAACTGTCGCAAACCGGGCTGTTCGCCGACACCAAGGCGCTGTTGCCCGCCGCCGGGCTAATTCCTTACTCGGTTAATTCGCCCCTCTGGTCCGACGGCGCACAAAAGGCACGGTTTATGGCCGTGCCGGGGATGAGCAAAATCGACTACCACCCGACGAATGGCTGGGGTTTTCCGCAAGAAAGCGTGCTGGTGAAGACTTTTTCACTCGACTTGGAGGCAGGCAACCCGGCCAGCCGCCGCCGCTTGGAAACGCGGATTCTGCAACTCGAGCACAACCGCTGGCGCGGCTACACTTATCTCTGGAACGACGAGCAGACCGACGCCACCCTGCTGGAGGGAGCGGCCGGGTTAGACCGCAAATACACGATCCGCGATGCCGCCGCCCCCGGCGGAAAGCGCGAGCAAGTATGGCATTATCCCAGCCGAGCCGAATGCACCCTGTGCCACACGATGCCGACGGGCTATGTCCTCGGACCGAGCACGTTGCAATTAAATCGCGACCAGGATTATGGCGGCACGACCGATAACCAACTGCGCACGCTGGAGCACATCGGCATGTTCAAGGACCCGATTTTGCAGGTCGAAGAGCGCGAGTCGCCCGACCACCGCAAATTCATTTCCTACGATCAATTGCCAAAGTTGCCCGACCCGCGCGACCCGGCGGCGCCGCTGGAGGCGCGGGCGCGATCCTATTTGCATGCGAACTGCGCGCATTGCCACATGCGGTCAGGCGGCGGAAACGCGCTGTTTTGGCTTCCGTATGAGAAGACGCTCGCCGAAACGGCGACGCTAGACGTGCTGCCGTTGCATGGCGATCTCGGCATCCCGGGCGCCCGGCTGCTGGTCGCCGGCTCGCCGGAAAAGTCGCTCATCTATGAACGGATGCTGCGGCTCGACGCGCAGCGGATGCCGCGCGTCGCCTCGTCGGTCGTCGATCAGCCCGCGGTGAAGCTGATCAAGGAGTGGATCAAGAGCTTGCCGCCGAAGTTGACCAACGGCGAATCGCCCGAAAAATAGCTCTATTCTCAAAACGAGCGCCGTCGGAACCAGGGCAGGTTGAACGCTTGCCCACGGGAGCGACCGGTCTCGAGCGAGAAGCGATTAACGGCGAACCGGCGCTCGAATTAGCGCGGTTGAATCGGCCGATGGCCGCGCACGGCATCTCCGCGATCTTGATAGTTCGGCAAGCCGAGATAAAGCCGGCACGTGTGCAAGACGTTTTGATTTTCCGGCGAGAGACCGCACAACCGGAGAATCCCGCCATGATTGATCGCGCGCTTGCTCAGCAGGACCAATTGCCCCAGCAAGTAACTGTGGATGAGCGCGACCTCATCCAGTTCGAGCACCACCCGATAGGTCATACTTCTGTTCCAGAATCGACCAGACGCTTTCCGCCAAAGGGGGCATGTCGAAGGGATCGCCCGCCGGCGGATGGACCTTCACGAACAGCCAATCGGGCCCGCGCTCCACATCGAGAGTCCAGCCCGGCGCGATGGTCAACATGATCGTCGTTCCTTCAACGAAAGAGAAAAGAGTGGGTGGGAAGCCACATCCATTAAACATAGCGGCGCGCGGTTTTAAAAGTAAAGCAAAAAAGTGGAAAACTTTGGCGCGAGAAGGAAGCCGATCCGCGGGACTGCTAGCAGCGCCGCCCCATGCAATTGCAGCCGCCCCTTGCGGAGCCGTCTGGTTTGGAGATACTGACAACGCCGCGGCGCAAGGGTTTTCGTCGCGCCCGCCGAATTCCCTTTCCCGTTTGGCCCGCTCCGCCATTTCACTCTCTTTTCGAAGGACTTCCACCATGTCTCGCCCTGGCGCCGTGACCTTTAAAGGCAATCCCTTAACCTTGGCTGGCGAGGCGGTCAAAGTCGGCCAGCCGGCGCCAGACTTTGCGCTGCATGCCTTTGAGGGCGGTTCGATGAACGTGGTCAAACCGGCCGACCTGAAAGGGAAGCCAACCTTCATCAGCGTGGTCCCTTCGCTCGACACGAGTGTTTGCGCGATTCAGACGAAAAAGTTCAATGAACAACTGGCGGCCTTCGGCAATAAGATCAACGCCTTGACCGTGAGTTTGGACTTGCCCTTTGCCATGAACCGCTTTTGCGGCGCGGAAAACATCAAGAACATGCGCGCCGCCAGCGATTATCAGGATCGGGCGTTCGGCAAAAATTGGGGCATGCTGATCGAAGAATTGAAAATCCTCGCACGCGGCGTGTTCGTGCTCGACGCCAACGGCAACGTCGTCTACGCGGAGCAAGTGAAAGAAGTCGCCGACCAGCCCAACTATGACGCGGCCCTGGCGGCGCTGCAGAAACAACTCCAGTAGCCGGTTGAATTCTTCCATCGGCTGCGATGCCACTCCGAGCTGGAATCAGCTCGGAAGAAATGCCCGCGCGTTTCAGGCTTGCGCGCGGCGGACCAGCGGCAGTAGTTCGGCATGCAGCACCTGGTTCGCGCAGGCGAGAAATCGCGGTCGCGTAATGTGAAAAGGGCTTCCATCCAAGGCCGTCACGCATCCGCCCGCCTCTTGCACCAACAGCACTCCGGCGGCGACATCCCAAGCTTTCGTTTCGCCTGCCCAATAAGCGTCGAAGCGACCGGCCGCCAGATAGCTGAGATTGAGGGCTGCGGATCCGAGCCGGCGGATGGCTTGCGCTCGAACCACGACGCGCTGAAATTCTTGCAACTCCGGCGCGTCGCCGGCGACCTTAGCACCAAAGCTGACCGCCACCAAGGCTTGCGACAGCGATTCAATCGCGCTCGTCCGCAGTCGGTTTCCATTGAGCCATGCACCTTCGCCGCGAGCGGCCGTGTAGCACTCGCGACTGACCGGATCAAAGACGGCCCCGACCACAATCTCGCCGCGGTGAACGAGCGCCACCGAGGTCGAGTAGCCAGGCAGTTGATGGACGTAGTTCGTAGTGCCGTCCAGCGGATCGACGATCCATTGATACTCGGCCGCGCGATCCACTGGACCCGCGGTCTCCTCGCCCACGAAAGCATCGTCCGGGCGGGCTTTTAGCAGCAACTCGCGGATCGTCTCTTGCGAGGCGAGATCGGCCTCCGTGACCAGGTCGGAGGGTCCTTTCTCACGGACCTGAAACCGTCCGACCCAGTCCAGCAAGACCTGTCCGCCGGCTCGCGCCGCCCGCTCACAAAGTTCCAAGAAATCGTTCATCAGGGCCTATTTTCCGCAGGATTTGGAGGCAATCTTGGCCGCGTTATAGCTTCCGTCCGGGCCGCCTGTAAAGCGGTGCGGGCCGGCGGAACCGCCAGGGAAAACCCCACCCAAGTCCATTTGTCATTCCCGCGCATGCCGACCATCCAGAAGGTTGCAGACCATCCGGCGAAGCACTGGATTCCCGCCTGCGCGGGAATGACGATGTGGGGGAGCGGGAAGGACGATTTGGGGGAGCGGGATGACGGAGCGTGGGAGTGGGAATGACGGAGCGTGGGAGTGGGAATGACGGAGCGTGGCAGCGGGGATGACGGAGCGTGGCAGCGGGGATGACGGTGCGGGGCAGCGGGGATGACGGTGCGTGGGAGCGGGAATGACGGGGTGTGCCGTGGCCTCGCCGCCTTTACCCTTCTCGGGACACCCTTTTTGGACCTGGAGAGGACCTTGGCGGAAAGCCGCCGCGACGCGTGGGGGGCCCGGTAAAATATTTCTGGGAAAAGTGTGGACAATTGGTTTCGAGTTGGTAAGATCGAGGGCATAGGAAGAGTTCGGGCTGCGGAGCCCCTATTTTGCAGACTGTCGCTGACTCATAATTTTTATTTCACGACAGGGTTTTCACTCGGCCTCTTCTCTGTTCCGGCCCCGCCGTTTCGCGTCATAGCGAGCGGCGGGGTTTTTTATTGGCGGATTCATTCCAGACAATCCCGCACCTTGCCACGGATCCGTAGCACCCGGCCCTGACCGATGGAGCCCGCTTGCAATCTTGTCTTCGCGCTGCGCTGGCCCAACTCCGATGATCGTGAATTCCGCTGAGAACGCTTCGCCGTTTTGGACCTGCCAAGAGCGCCGCGCTTTGCTGTCCGTGGGAGGACTATCCGCGACCTTGTCGCTCGACGAGCCGCAGCAGGGGTTACAGCCGGCGAACCGCGCGGCGACGCGCCTTCCCGCGATCTTGCAAATCGGCTTCGATGGCGATGCCAGCGGGCGGATTGCGCCGAGCGATGTTTATATTCGCGGCCGCGACCTGATCGCCACCTATGAGCGGAGCGCCGCTCGGCCGTTTCGCTTGCAGATATATTGGAGCGCGCTGCCGCCGGCGCGGCGCGACGTGCTGGGCGGAGTGGAGTTGATCCTCTCGGTGCAGACCGACTTGCTGGAGAGCGTCTCGGAGTTGCGCTTGCAAAGCGAAGTTGCCGCCGCTTGCGTGCGGCAACTTGTCGATCCCGCCGCCGCGCGCTTTATCGCTTTCGATCCAGCGAAGCCGTCCGCCGCCGCGCCGCCACCGGCAGGCCTCGGTTGTTTTCTCTGCGCGCCGGCGGATGCGAACAGCGATCTGCCGAGCTATGTCGAAATGATCCACCCGAGCGATTTTCGCACCGCCGCGCATGCCGCGCACGGCAAACGCTTCTTGCAAAACCGGCTCTTTGCCCAACGGCTCGAAAAAGGGGTCATTCTGCGCTCGCGGGTGCGCGCCTATTATTTGGCCGGGTCCGATGTCGAGCGGACCGCCGCGGAACTCTATTTGGAATTCACCGAGTCGGAACCGCCCCTCACGGCGTAACCGCCGGGTGATGTATTCAACTGGCTGATAAGGCGGTTCTATAGTTCCGCAAAATTCTGGAGCAGTTGCAGTCCGTCGGCTTGGCTCTTCTCCGGATGAAACTGCGTCGCGAACAAGTTCTCGCGCCAGATCATCGAGCAAAAGTCGCCCGCGTAGTCGGTTTCCGTGGCGATGATTTGGTCTTCGCGCGGAACGACATAATACGAGTGGACGAAATAGAAATACGGATCGTCCGGCAGCCCTTTAAAGATCGGCGGACGATGGCGAGTTCGCGCCCGATTCCAACCCATGTGCGGAACTTTGAACTCCGCCGGAACCTCGAACCGCACGACTTCGCCGCGAAGAATGCCGAGCCCTTCGTGCCGTCCTCCTTCGTGCCCGATGTCGAAGAGGAGTTGCAAACCGAGACAGATGCCCAGAAACGGCTTGCCCTGGTTAATGGCGTTTTGGATCGGCTCGACGAGGTTGCGCCGGCGGATTTCCGCAATCG
>DASRSE010000338.1:0-16245 GCA_035656655.1 Pirellulales bacterium | reverse complement strand
CAGCCGGTTCTGCTCCGCGTAGTCCACGGCCCAGCCGACGTCGCTGAGATACGCTTGGCCGGCGGGAGACTCAGCGTCGAAGCTCACGAGTTTATCCGTCTGCCCCTCGGCTCGGGCTTTCTTCAAGTGATGCGCCGAGATCGCTTGGCCGAGGCCACGCGACCCGCTATGGACCATGAGCCAGAGCCGATCGTGCGGATCGGCCTGCAATTCCACGAAGTGATTGCCGCGGCCGAGCGTGCCCAATTGAAACCGGCCGTCGCGGTCGCGCATCTTTTCCAGACACGCAGCAGACAACGAACCGGCTTGCAAGTTCGTTGGCAGCGCCGCCGGCGCGGCTTCCGGTCGATGTTTAATCGACGGGATATGCCGATACATTCGCGCGAGCATCCGGGCCGCCGCTCGCTCATCAGCCAGCAAGCCGGCCTCGGCCTCGAAGCCGACGGCGGCCATTCCGCAACCAAGATCGCTTCCGACGGCGGCGGGATAAATCAGGCGGTGGGTGGCCACGGCCAACCCGACGCATACTTCGTTGGCCAAATGGATATCGGGCATCACCGCCACGTGTTGAACGTCTTCGGCTTGGCGCAACCGTTCGATCGATTGTGCCACGTCAACCGGCAACGGTCGAATCAGCCACGATCGGACCGGCGCCGCTGCGTGTTGAGGATTCATCGGTGAAGCTCCGTTGCCGAGTCGCCGGCGATGAACTGGAACATCAGCTTGGGCGCACGGCGGCGCGTGATTGCCATCGCCACTTCGCTGCGCAGCCTGCCTGCCGCGGCCGTCAACTTGGCGATGATCGCCTCCGGGTCCGCGGGGCTGCCGGAAATCGCCGGGGCGACCAGCACGAGCAACTGCGATGCATCGGGGGCGGGCCGGACGGCGACCACCCGCAGATCGCGCAGCTCGTCGCCGAACTCGCCACTCAAGACTAAATTCAACGTATCGGCAACCTGATGGCAAAGCTGTTGGGCCTTGCGCTGATGGGGATCAAATTTGCGCCTCGGCCGAAACAATTCGGACGGGTCGATGCCATCCTCCGGGTGGATCTCGCGGCAATCCGCTGGCCTCTCCTGCTGGGAAGAACGTTTGCGTTTCATAGTTCTCTCTCGTGTAAGGAATGCGCGCGCAACGAGAGCGCGTGCGAAACAAACCTTTTGGTCCGCGTAAAAACGCGCGAGAGCCCGGCCCAGAGGGGGCCAAGAAGAAAGTCTTAGCCGCTACTGGGCGCGCAGGCTCACCGGTACAAGATTGCCAATGAAAGAGCGCATCGTCGGTCTCCTGTTGGTGAGAGTCAGCAGCTTAGCAGACTGCAATAAAATCGGTCCGGCGGAGTTCAAGTTTGCCAAATCGGCGAGGGTATATCTATAGGACCGTTCAACGAAGTTTTGGTTCGGGGAGTTTTGGTTCGGGGAGTTTTGGTTCGGGAAGGTTTCATCTTCCGCGATGGATTCTGAATCGCCGTTGAATGCTCGTAATGCCGCTGGAGCAGTCCATTTTGTAACCCCTTTCGCCGCAATTTGCCCGGCCGTCGCCGCGCCGTGCGGCTCTGGCGTCACGAATTGCCGATGTCCTCGCCAGGAATTGAACCTGGTCCTCGACCTTCGCAGGGTCGGATGCAAATCCGGCACACCCCGAGGACGCATTCCGCTTTAATGACTCGCTGAGGAGTCGAACCTCGTCTTGCAGCTTTGGAGACGGACTGCTCTCCCAAGAGCACGCCCGTAGAAAAGGGAACCGCCCACGCGACTTGCCCGCGGGCGATTCCTCGATTCACCAAATTACTTTTCTAGCGGGACATTCCAGTACGTCTCGCTGACAAACTTCGACCAGCTTGCGATCGGCAAACTGTGCCGCGCGTAGATCGGCTTCCACGCCGGCCGGACCGGCGGCTTGCGGAGCCGCATGCCGGCTTGGTGCGGCGTGCGGTCCGCCTTGCGCTTGTTGCAGTCCACGCAGGCCAGCACGCAGTTCTCCCAGCTCGATGCGCCGCCGTGCGACCGCGGAATTACGTGGTCGATCGTCAACTCCGCTCCGCCCGGCTGGCAGCCGCAATATTGGCACGCCCAATGGTCGCGCTTGAAGACGTTGCGGCGGCTAAAGCTCACGGCTGCGGTCGGCAGCCGGTCGAACTCGGCCAGCACGATCACCTCCGGGACGCGCAGCCGCAGCCGCACCGCTTGGATGAACCGCTCGCCGGCGTCTGGGCTGCGCTCCGACCAATCGGCCCAAGTATAGAGCCGGTAGTCGGCCGGATCGACGACGCGCGCCGACTCGTTCCACAGCAGCACCAGCGCGCGCGAGACCGTGGCCACGTTCACGGGTTGCCAGTTGCGGTTGAGCACCAGTGTCGGTTGTTCCAGCATCTTCGCGACCATGATTCTCGTTCCTCTCAAGGTGTCCGAACGGAGTCGAACCGTCACTTTCTGGTTCACAGCCAGACGTGCAGAAACCGCTACACTACGGACGCCACGTTTCGCCGGTTTCCAAGGACGCCGACGAGGACTCCAGGCGGTCGCACTCAGCCAGTCGCGCTGGGCGCCGGCCGCGGCCTCAAAATCTTCCAAACATTCTTGGCGTAGCTCTTTTGCAATCGGACCAGGCTCGCGAGCCGAATGTCGATCGTCTGATGCTCGCCGCTGGGCAACTTGACGAAGATGAACGGCAAGCAGATTTCCTTGACTTTCCGCGGCGCTCGGTCGTCGGTCGGCAGCCTGCGCAGCCGCACCAGGTCGTCGCGCACGCCTGGCAAGTTGTCGGTCCACAAGAATGACGGGACCTCGATAATCTCGCTGGCAATGGCGACGTAGTCTCCGCGGCGCAAGTCTTCGGGCGCGACCGTCGCGGCGATCAAGCTGCGCTCTGGTTGTGGGAGTCGGATTGTCATGTTGCGCTTCGCCATCGTCCGGTACCGCACGAATTTCGATCCAAGTGACCGCCGTCGCCGGGCGCGCGTTTTGAGCTTCGCGCCGCGCGTCGATAAATCCAAGAGACCACAACGAGCCGCCTAGTTCGCGCGAGTCGGTTATTTTCGCAACGCGCCATGCCCCTTCGGCATCGGCCCGCGGCCGGCTCTTACGCATCGATCAACGGCACGCGGCTGATTTCAGCGGAAGGCAAGGGATTCGAACCCTCATCCCAATGTTTGGGAACCGCCTTAGCAGAGCGGCCCGGCCAACCGTATCCGGCTACCTTCCAACATTTGATAATCAAGGGACTCACCGGGAATCGAACCCGGATTATCCGTGTGCCAGACGGAAATCTTCCCTTCGGACCATGAGCCCCGATCCATTCGTCCGATTTTCCCTTGGTTAATGGATCGGCGTGCTTGCGGTTATCATTCGGCCATGCAACATAATCGCAGCAAAACAGCGCGGTTCATCGCCGGTGCAATCGCCCTTGGCGGAGTGCCATTCGCGATCGTTTTGGTAGGATTGTCCCTTGAATGCGGCTTTCCTTCGGGCCTGCTCGTGTATCTCCTATTTTTACCAGGCTGGTTCGCATTTTTTGTGCTGATCTGGGCTGCCCTGAACAGAAAACTGCCAGGCGATCCGTTCACGACGTGGATTCCGTGTTTTCTGGTGAATGGGTTTTGGCTATTTAATTTGGGGATTGACAACCTCGTCTCCGCCTATGCCGCGACGGCCGTGATTGCGAGTGCAATCGGTCTGTTGATCGAGATGCAGGCGCGCCAGCCGTGCGATGCACGCAATTGAATCGTGTTTAGCGGACCCACGCAGATTTCAATCGCGATCGGCCGCGGTCAAGCTGCGCTCGTTGCCCGGCTATGGCGTCTCGACTTCCCGCCGCACAGGACGCATGAATCAACTTGAAATCCTGGAACTGCCGTGTGAATCAACTTCATCCTTACTTGCTTTGCCTTGGCCACGCGGGCGATTGTCGCGACGTGACCAAGGTCCTTAATGCCGGCATTCAAGCGGTCGTTCAATTGGCAGCCGAAGAGCCGCCCGTGCTTTTCCCCCGCGAAATCATCTTCAGCGATTCTGAGCCCAAATCGCGCATTCGGGTCGATAGAATTGCCGGCCCGGGGGGTCGCACTCGGCAGTCCGGCTTATGAGGCCCAGTTGAGCACTGGCGCACCTGCGTCATACTTGGGTTCTTGCCCTCGAAAATCTCAGTGACCAAGGGGAGACTCGAACTCCCGCGCCGACCATGCTGCGCATGGTGCCACGGCACGACGGTCTGAGCGTCGCGTGTTTGCCAATTACGCCACTTGGTCATGTCATCCCGTCTCCAATGACCCGCACGGGAATTGAACCCGTCTTTCCAGCCGTCTGTCACTCGGTTTGTTTTCGGACAAGGACTTTATCGGCCGCGGAGATCACAACCCGACCAGTGGCACAGGCGGGAGTCGAACCCGCAGACACGAAGGTTTGAGCTTCGCCGCTTTGCCGGTTTGCGTACCGTGCCCAACGAAAAGCGTCCCCGACGGGATTTGAACCCGCGATCTCCTGTTTGACAAACAGGCGAGCACTCCAGACTGCTCCACGAGGACAGTGTTTTTTTGCAGTGGCTCAGGTGGGACTCGAACCCACAGCATCCTTCGTTCTAAGCGAGGGTGGTCTGCCAATTGCCTACCGAGCCGTGTCATCGAATGCCAAGGGCCGGATTCGAACCGGCAACCGCGCGGGTTTAAGCCGAGCCGCTCTGCCCATTGGCGTACCGAGGCGAAATAGTCCCGGACGGAGTTGAACCATCATTCTCTGGATGTGGGCCAGATGTCGTGCCGCTGGACCACGGGACTGTTTTACTTTCAGTGGACTCACCGAGAATCGCACTCGGATCTTCAGCTTGCGGAGCTGACGTCTTCCTGTTGGACGATGAGCCCATAATCTCAAGGCGGAACGACCTCCTAGTCCAGAGCCAAGCGTCGCTACCAGCAGCAACTGCCCAGGAATAAAAATCCTCGAAGCTCGGGGAGGCAGATTCGAACTACCATAACCTGGTTCAAAGCCAGGCGGCCTACCGTTAGCCGATCCCCGATCGATTGACTGAAAGTGCTCGGCGGGAGTCGAACCCGCCTGCTTGGAAGGCTGGCGCCTCTGCCGCTCGGCCAAGAGCACGAAACAGCGGAAGGAGAAGGAGTCGAACCCAGCACCCGAGCACGACTGCCCCGCGGCAGTCGAGCGCAGGGCGGTAGTCATGTTGCGGTAAAACTACCGCTTCGGCCTTCATCCTCGCGATTCGCTCGGCGGCCTCAGTTGCTGGCTCATCGCTCGACTGTTTTCGAGACCGCTGCCATCGCCAATTGGCTTGCCGTTCCGTACGAGCTGCGGCGGCAGGAATCGAACCTGCGAAGGGGCGCTTAACAGGCGCCTGCCTGTACCAACACAGGCCCCACCGCATTGTGAGTCAGGGAGGCGGGATTTGAACCCACGATCTCAAGCTCCCCGAGCTTGCGCGATTCCCGACTTCGCTACACCCTGATCGAGTCGGCGCGGGCGGATTTGAACCGCCGATCTTGTGCTCCCGAAGCACACGGGTTTCCAGGCTACCCCACGCGCCGATAAAAGAGCGCCCAGCGGGAGTCGAACCCGCACATCCGCCATGGCAAGGCAGTAGGCTGCCGCTACATCATGGGCGCAAGAATCCTGATCGAATTGTCAAAGATCAAAAGCACCGGACCACGGCGATTCGCCGCGGTGCTCGGACTCGAACCCACGTCGCCGCGTTACGGGCGCGGAGTCCTCGCCGCTATTCGACCAGTGCGTGTTGTCAGTGGGACCAGACGGACTTGAACCGTCACCGCCCTGGGTAAGAGCCAGGCATGCTGCCGCTAGCACCTTGATCCCGTGGTTGCTGCTTGTTTCATGCCTCAGCGCGCACAATGGGCGCGGAGGGAGTTGAACCCTCGACCTTGTCCTTATAAGAGACCTGCTCTCACCGCTGAGCTACGCGCCAGTGGGATCGAAGGGAGTTGAACCCTTACCTTTCCGCTTAAAAGGCGGATGCGCTGCCGTTACGCCATACCCCGAGTGTGGAGTGGGCGTATGCGTTTGAGCCGCGAAGTGTCAGTCATTGATCTCTCCTCGTGTTCAAGTAGTCCGGAGTGGAGTCGAACCACCGCCGGCGACATATCAGATCGCAATGCTTCCGTTACAACACCGGACAGTCGGGAAGGCGGGAGTCGAACCCGCGGTCTCGTGCTCCCAAGGCACGCGAGGCGCCGTTCCTCTTCCTCCCGAAGTCTCATCTCCAGTTCAGTAGCTCGTATGGGAATCGAACCCATCTCTCCGCCTTGAAAGGGCAGGATCCTCAGACCAATAGACGAACGAGCCATGCTTTTCCGCCGGCGCGCACGCCGAGCGCAGTGGGTCGGGAGGCGCTCGAATCCTCGTCTGCGACTTTTCAGGCCACCGCTAAACCGTCTCAGCTACCGACCCAGGGTCCGCTCGTTTCTTTGCCGGCGAAGCGCCATCCGACCAACAAAAAAAGCCCGCTGTCCTTGTGACACCGGGCTTTGGCAGCCAGTCGATCGTGGCAAAACCAAGCGTCACAAGCGCAGCGGATGCGGCAAGCTATTTTGTCCGAGCGCAGAATCTCGCCCGGCGGAATAGCCTTCCGCTATGCATTCTTGGAGCGAACTTGGCCGTAAAAACATTATGAGAGGAACAATTGGCGTAGCGTTTTGATTGGGAAGATTCAAAAACCGGCCGCAACCGCGACCTTTCTCAACACCTTGGACGCGAAAGCGGTTCCGATGGTTCGCTGCCAAGTTCAAGTTTTTCTGCCGGCCCCAAGGCAATCGGCGTTTGCCGGTGGATCAAGCCCACGACCGGCTGTGCGGCTCGTGCGCGCGCACGGCGCCGCCGAATCGCCCGTAATTGAGACGCCCCTAACTGAATCGCCCCTAACTGAATCGCCCGCCGCGCAGGCGGAACGAACCGGACGCCCGCCGCGCCTTGATAACCCTTTCGCCGGGCGGCGCCCCTCAGCTTCGCGCCGCAGCCAAAACGTCTCGGCCGTCGGAGCGGCGTTTGCGCCAGCAAATCGCGCACAGCAGGCCGATTCCCGCCAAACCGGCCAGCGTGGCGCTATTCGGTTCCGGGACCGATTGCGCAAGCAGATAGATATTCGGATAAGACGCGCTGCCGCCGATGTTTTGAAAGGAAAAATCAAACGTGTAATTTCCAGCGACGGTGAACAGCGAGTTGAATCCGCCAGTCTCTTGAAAGAATGTCGGAGAGCCCAAGTTGTTGCCGCGGACCACGGTGGGATCATTAGCCGGGTCGCCAAAAATCAAGCTCTGGAGACCGGTCGGATTTCCAATCGCGTCATTTTGGTCCATCGACAACGTCAAGCTTTGTCCCAGCGGATTCGTGACGGTCAGCTTGAAATAATCGTCGACCTCCGGGGTGTAGGTTCCGAGCAATAATTGTCCCGGCATTGAATCAGCAGTGGCGCGCAAATCCGGAAAGCGATTCCAACCGACCCATTGCGTGTTGGCCGGGTCAAGATAAAACGTGGTCGAGGCGGTCGCAAATTGGCCTGCCAACTGATTGCCATATTTTTGCGCCGGCGTCACCAGATGCGCGGCGATTCCCGGTTGCGGCGGCCGGCTCGCGAGCGTCGCGGCGTCGCTCGCCGAAAGAACTCGATTGTAGATTTGGATTTCGTCCAAGGAGCCGGGAAATGAACCGTTCGCGTTCGACGGCGTTTGATTGTGACCAAAGACCCAGTTCGAATTGAGCGCAGGCAACGAGATCACGCCAGAGTCAGACAGGACTCCGTCGCGATACACCGTGGCCAGTCCCGAGGGTCGGTCATAGGTCACCACGTAATTCTCCCAGATCCCGAGCAACGGATTATTCGCATCGCGCACCGATCGGATGCCGATGCCGACCTTGCCGGAACTGTTCGTATTGCCGGACGGGTTGGAACTGATCCAGTTATCGCCTTGGGGCGTGATCAAATCCGAGTCATTCGAGTTGGGCACGCTATTCACGCGTTCCCAGAACGAAACGCTGAATTGATTGGAGGCGCTGACGGCAATGGGCGCGCTCGTGATGATATACGCGCTCTGGTTCGTCATCGTCACTCCGCCACCGATGAATCCTTGAATCCACTCGGAGTTGCCGGAACCGAAGGCGATCAAATTGGCGCTGTTTCCAGAGATCGAATCCCCCGCGATGGTTCCGCTGCCATCATCCAGCCGGTACTCGTTGACGATGCCTGGCAAAACCGCGGAGGCGAATGCCGCCTGGGCGAAGCGCGCCCCCTCGCCGAATGTCAACAGCATGAGCGCACTGAAAATAAGCTTAACGGTTGTGGTCTTCACGAGCTTCTCCGATGGCAGGATACGGACTGTTCCCTCTGGCAAGGAAATCGGAGGATCGTTTTTCCCCCAATGGGGGAAAGCCAGCCGCAGCGCCCGACAACCCTCGCAGGGCCTTCCGTCGGCGACCCTCTCTTTCCTTGATCGCGTAATCCGGCCATTGTAACCCCCCGCGCCCTGAAAATCGCCCCGTGGCGCCGGAATTCGCGGATTCGGTCAGCTCCTCGCAATTTGCGATTGGGACGAACCTGGAAAGTGAGTATTCTTCTGCCCCCGGCGTAAGCTGGCCGCAGCGGTCGTTGCTCGCCTTCCGATCGGAGGGCGAGTTTCGGTTCCCGCACGTAAAATGGATTATGTTCGCACCTCCTGGCGCCGCGTATGGACCTCGGTTGGACGAAAAAACTGTGGATTCTGCCTCCCTTGCTGATCTTGCTCGGCTTCGCCGCGCTGGCGGTTGATTTGCCCGTCACCGCTTGGTTTCGAGCCGGCAAGTGTCCGAGCGAGCTGTACAAATTCGTCCGGCTTTCGGAAGTCGTGGCCGAAGGGCACGGGGTCGGAATGATTTTGCTGCTGATTTGGGTGCTGGACGTGGCCCGGCGGCGCAGTCTGCCGCGGTTGGTGGCGGCCTCCTTCGGAGCAGGGCTGCTGGCGGATGCCGTGAAACTGTTCATCGCGCGGGCCCGGCCGAATTATTTTTTCAATGAACTCCACGGCTCGAACATCTTCGATTCGTTCCGCTGGCAATGGAGCGGGCTAAACTCGGAATCGTCCAGGTGGCAAAGCTTTCCGTCGGCCCACGTGGCGACGGGAGTCGGGCTGGCGATCATTTTGGCTTGGCGCTATCCGCGCGGCCGCTGGCTCTTTTTTACGTTCATGGTGCTGGCCGCAACGCAGCGAGTGGCCGATTCATATCACTTTCTAAGCGACGTTTGTTGGGCCAGCGCGCTGGGCGCCAGCATGGCTTGGCTCTGTATTCGCGGACCGCTCGGACCCGTCTTCGACCGGTTCGAGGCGGGTAATCCACTCCGGCAACGCGAACCCTATGCGCCGGCGGCCGAAGTCCACCCGCTGAGCTAATTGCGCGGACTGGACCCGTTTCGGCTGCGAATCGGCGCGGCGGCGCGGCCGCGGATGAATCCGGTCGATCATTCCGGCGGACCGGCTCTAGTCGGAGCAACGAAAAGTTTGTCTTTCCGCCCCTGAAGCGGTAGACTAACGGCCAGCGGGAAGGTCGCGTTCGTTCTCTACGAAACTGGCGAGGAGGGCTGCATCATGTCGCTATCGTGGTTGGCCATGTTGGTTGTCTCGGCGGTTCCTGCCCCCCCCGCATCGAGCGGTGCGCTGAGCAAGGCCCCCGCCAGCCGTGTCGCCGCGCAGAGCGATGCCGCCGCGCAGAGTAATTCCACCGCGCAAGACAAGGCCGCCGCGCCCGAGCGGACGTTGAAGCAGTGGAAGACCGACGTGACGGCGGCGCTGCGTCAAACGGCCGTGCTCAAGGACGAAGATTTGGAGAGCGCGGCGCAGACGTTGATTCCGCTTTATCAAGGGCTCAGCAGCGACACGAAGCTCGCGCGGCCCGACCGCGAGGCACTCCGCTTACAAGTTCGCGAGCGGCTGCTGACGATTCAAGGCAAAGTGCTGGCGCATATTCAAATGCAGAATGCGATTCTCGCGCAGCAATTGCCCGGCGGCAAAACCAATTCCGACACGGCGGCCGTGGCCGATCAAGGTCAACAGTTGCTCGACGCGCTGAAACAGATTCATCCTGACTCTTGGGTCGAGCGCGGCGGAAATGGCTCGGCGGTTCTCTTTCCGGGCGGGGGAAATCTTGGCGGGACCAATTTGGCTGGCGGCAAGCTCGGCGGCTTTGGCGGAATCCTCGCGCAGCAAGGAGTCAACGGCGCGGGGGGCGCATTTGGCAAGGGGGCCAATGGCAATCGCGGCGCGAATGCCAAGGCGGGTGGCGCCGCGGTCGATCATAGCCAAGAACTGGTCGATTTGATTCAAGCGGTCATTGTGCCGCAAAGCTGGGATGCCGCCGGCGGCCAAGGGACCATCCGCTATTGGGCTCCCGGCGGCGCCCTCATCATTCGGCAGACGGAAGAAGGCCACGCCGAGATGACCGACCTGTTGAAGCAATTGCGCAAGAATTAATTCGGCTTGCCGGCCGGCGTTTTCCCGAGGTCCGCACCCGACAAGCGGCGGCGCGATTTTTGTAGGATGGACCCCCTCGCGCAACGTATGGACGGTGGGGGCCGCGCATCGACTGTAGGGTGGGACCCGCTCGCGCAGCGAGCACAGGCCCACCAAAGCAACGGCCTAGCTGTTCGCAGGCCCGGCGATGCGACGGCCCGGCAAAGCGCAGGCCCGGCGATGCGACGGCCGGGCAGTGCACGGGACCATCACAAGCACCAGGCAACCGGGCGAGCGCGGATTCGCCAAGCGCGTGAGGCAGCCGGCAGATTGGTGGGCCTGCGCACGGCATTCGCCGTGCTGGTCCGCACCCTACGGCGCGGTGGCAAGGGCGGCGAATTTCCGCGGCGGCCTAACTTCCTTGTCGCAGCATGCGCCGAATCAGTCGCTGGCGGATTCGTCTGATCCAGCAACCGCCCTGCCCGCGTCGGTGGGTTCTCCGCCGCCCTGGAATCAGTCGCTGGCGGATTCGTCTGATCCAGCAACCATCATCTCGCGCAAGCGGACCAGCGCGCGGACCCACAGCATTCGCACTGCCCCGACCGAGCGGTTCATTCGCCGCGCAACTTCTTCGTGCGGCAACTCTTGCAAATTGCGCAGCACCAGGACTTCGCGATAATCCTCCGGCAGCCGCGTCAGCAATTCGGCCAGGACTAACTCTTCTTCGCGAGCGACCGCTTGGGCACTCGGGCTCGGGCCACGGTCGGCCAAGATCGCGCCCAGTCGCACGGAAGATTGCGCCAAGGCATTTTCCAATGCGACCTCGCGGCCCAGATCGCGCTGCTCGGTTCCGCGATACCGGCGGATCTCATGCGCCAGCACGTGCGCCAAAATCTGACGCAGCCATGCCATCAGTTCCGGCTCCGTTTGACCGCGAAATTGAGCCAGATCGCGGCACGCTTCGAGGAGCGTCTGCTGGACCACATCAGACGGGTCGAATTTTCCCTGCCAGCCGGCATCGATTTGCAGGCGCGCCAAGAGCCGCAACCACGGCTGAAAGCGTGCGAGAATCTGGGCGCGCAGACGCGGATCTTGCTCGCGCAAGGCGGCGAGCCATCGCGATCCGCTGCCTGTGGATTCACTCATGCGTGATTTGGGTTTGACTCCCGCGCGGCCTGCGCGGCCTGCTGGCAAGCTCAACCGGTCGCTAAGCAAGCCTACTTTTCAGCCTCCGCGCGCCCCAGCGAACGGAAACATACAACCCTTGCAATACGATCACCAGCAGGGCCAATATTAACATGCATTGCAGACCGAGCAACAAGATGAGGTACCAGCCGGTGAAGGCATAATGTTCCGCCGGCGCGAGCCGGGCCGACGGTTGCAAGAAGCCGAGGCCGGCGAGGATGGCCGAGATCAGTAACCAAGCCGCCGCCAGCATGCCGGCCCGGCGCAGCGCGCCGCGGCGAAAGCCGACGAAGCGGGCGATCGCAACGAGCAGCAACAATCCCGCCAGCCACGGAGGCATCAGGTCGAAACCGATCCGCACTCGATTGTCGCTCGGATCGTAAGGGACCCAGGGCAAATAGCGGCTCAACCGCGGATCTTCGACGACGGCGGCATACGTTTCCGGCATTGTCGGCGGCGGCAAGCAAACTCCGGCTTCGTCCGTCCGCAAAGGTAATCCGCACGAGCGCGTGGAGCCGGGTCCGGGCGTCCAAATCCGCGGAATATCCGCCGGAGACGTGGTCTCCACGAGTTCGCAATTCATCGCGTTGAACGTATCGCAGCGCCAGCGCAGCTTTCCGGTCGCGCCGCTCAGGCCGATGAATCCGCGCGGGGTCGCGATCTCGACGGTGGCGGGCCGATCTTTCGCCGCCGGCCGGATCGCGCGAATCTCGCCCAGCGCGACCGGCGCGTCGGTTGGCGGCAACGCATATTCCCAGAGCGCTTGCGCGGGGTCTGCGCGCAGCGCGCGGATCGTTCCTTGATCTTCCCAGACAATCGCGTCGAGTCCGTCATCGCGCGGACTGCCGATCCAGAGCCGCGGCCGCGGGCCGCCGAATTTGGGATGTTTGATTTCGGTTTGCTGCAATAATTCGCCGTGCGAATTCAATACGACGATGCGGTTGCCGGACTTGTCGGTCGGCACGGTCCCCTTTTGCGGATCGGCTCGAAAGGCGAGGGTCCGATCGTAGGCGCTGACGACGATGGCCTTGCCGGCGGCCGTCCGCACGACTTGCGGCGAGCCGTTCGCCCAGGCCGACTCGCGTTCCATCCCCGTGCCGCTGTCTCCTTGCCAGGACCATTGAAAGCTTCCATCCGAGCCGCTCAGCGCGACGACCTCGGCATGCGAATCTTTTTCATTGGCGGAGTTGGGCAAGCACGTGACGCTCGTGATCAGCACGGTCGGCCGGCCGCCGCCTGCGAGGTCAACCACAAGAGGAGTCGGAACGCGCCCCATGAACGAGCCTTGCGCGCCCGAAGAGTTGGTAAAAAAATCAGGCCGCCGCCAGAGTAGTTTTCCGTCGCGGCCGCTGTACGCCCGCAGTTCAAACTGCGGCACGAGCGCTTCGCCGGAACTGCTGGTGGCCACGCGAGGAATCGCGGTCCGGCTTTTTCCGCCAGTGCCGTCGGCCGTCTTTTGACTCGCAGCGGCTCCCTCGTTCACGGGGAGAGGAAACCAAAACAGCAGGTCTTGGACGCCATCGCCATTTAAATCGGCGATCGCAAAGGGAATTTGCAGAACGTCAATGTTGGACTGGCCACGCAAATCGCTCAAGGCGGTTTGCCAAAGCAGGCTTCCATCGCGGCCGGCGAGATTCGTCAGCCAAGATTGCAGTTGCACGCCGAGGGTTTCCGGCGAATAAACCTGTCGTTGATAGATCAGCAGCACGGCGGGCGGCGCTTGTGGCTCCAAGCGGTGCGCGCCCAGATGAGGAAGCGCTCGGCCCGCGAAGCGAATGGAATCGGTCGGCCCCATCGCGAGTTTGGAGGTCCATAGCGGACTGCCATCGCGGCCGGAAGTGGCGACGATGGTCCCTTGACCTTGGACATTTGCGCTTTTTAACGAGAGCAGGTCCGCGATGCCGTCGTGGTTCAGGTCCGCATCGGGCAGCGGGCCGGAGATCACGCCATCGCCGCCGTAACCGTCGGGCCGCCAGAGCGTGTTGCCATCGCGGCCGGATAAGGCCAAATTGCCGCGCGTGGCCAATAAATCGGTTATGCCATCGCGGTTATAATCTTGCGCCGTGGCCAAGTTTTCGTTGATGATCGTGCGCCAAGCGGTCGGTGGCAACCCGCGAATCGCTCGGTACGTTCCCGCATTGTTCGGCTGGCCAAAATCCCTCCAGTTAAACGCCAGCAGATCGGGAATGCCATCGCCATTGAAATCGAACACCTCGGGCTGTCCAAAGCCGGTCAACACGTTTTCAATGCTTCCGTGCGCGGGGTCAAAAATGATCGTGCGATATTTATGGTCCGGGTCGTTGGACCAAAAGTCTCCAAAGGAAACCACCAGTCGCGGCCAGCCATTGGAGCCGGACTGCCACCAGCGGAGCGGGTCGACGGTGCCGCCGTTCGACGTGTCCGTGCGCTGGATATTGTTCCAGAGCTTGCGACCGTCGCGGCCCGACACCGCGTCGATATAGGCCGAACGCGTTGTGTCGTCGAACGAACCGGCGAACAATTCACGGTAGCCATCGCCGTCCAAATCGGGGCCCACCAGAAATTGATCCGGCTGCGGCGGCCGCGACCAATTCTGGGACGATTTTGCGAGGCGGCGCCGCCACCGGCTTTTGCCGGTTGATCCGTCTAGCACCTCTACACCGCACGCTTGCTCAGCGTAGTCCACGAACGGCACGACAATCGAAGCGCTCTCGTCCGCCTTCAAGGGGGAGACGAGCGGCCAATTAAAGTTTTTGAACCGCCCATTCGATCCGACCCGCCGATTGGAACCGTTCAAGGGATTCACCACATCGGCGAGCGGATGCTCCCACAGCGGCTGCGGCGAGAGCGGAGAAAGGGCGGTGAGCATCAGTTGCGGCAGAGAGGACGAGACCGCGATTCCCCCTTTTGGAACCACGGCGGCCGCCCGGTGCTCGCGCACGATCAGCAGATCAAGCGGACCTTGGTTGCGAAGATCGGCAAATTGCGCCGCCAGCGGCGGGTGATCGTCGATTTGCCGGTCGGGCCAGATCGGTTTGCCGGTCAGCAAATCAAAGCCGAACAGCCGGCTGCCGCACGCGATCGCGCCGATGGACCGCTCATTGACGGTGGCGACGGTCGTGTCATAGGGCGTTTCAAGCTGCAACTCGTTCGTCCATTCGAGCGGGCGGCGCCAGAGCTCCGCGCCGGATTCCGCATCGACCCCTTCGACCCAAAGTTGCGGCTTGCTGTTCACCCATTTACTTTGCTTGGTAAAAAACGCCTCGGTATTCGCGGCGCAAAGCAAGGCGATGATCTTTTTTCCGTCGACCGCGGCAAACAGCGGCCGGCCTACGACGCGCTCGCCCGGCACGCGGAAATGCGTCTGAATGTCTTCGGCCTTCAGATCATCGGGCGGCAACGGGCGACTGTCGTGACACCATAGCAACTTGCCCGTTTTGCCGGAGAACGCAATCAATGCCGCGGCCGAGCGGCAGGCCCACACCAGATCGGGCGTGCCATCGCCATCGAGATCGACCGCGGGCCGCACCAAGACAGGGACATGCAGATCCGCCCCGTACCCATCCGTGCCAAGAATCGGCGGTGGATTGCCTTCGCCCGGAAAGGCCGCGGCTAATAGCGGTTGATCGGCAATTGCCAAGCTCGTTTGCCATCGCGGCGATCCGGTCGCGCCGTCCAACCGGCGCAAGCCGCGCGGCGCGGCCAAAATAAGATCGTCGCCTTGGTCGAGGCGGACGACCTCGCTCGTCTCGCCTTCGGCCACGGAGACATCCCACAGCTTGCGCGGCGTGAGGGCCGCGGTCAGGTCATAATAGTGGCCGGGCGTTGCCTCGAATTGCGAGGTTTCGCTGAGCTCGCCCGATTCGGACAGGCGGACATGATAATGGCCCGCCGGAATCGACTGCGCGGCTTGGGTCGGCGCGGTGAACGTGGCGACCGCGGCATCTTCCGCTTCGTTGAGAATCTCGACTTTGAAGTGCGGCCCTTGCCCTTCGGTTCGCATAAAGACCTGGGCCAGCCGAGCGGCGGCCATCGAACTGAGGATCGCGTACGAAAGCACGGCGACGAGCAAGGTGGCCGCGGCCGTGGCGGCGGCGATGGATACGCTCTTTTTCCGTTTTTGCGCCCACCGCAAGGACTGTTCCACCAAGCCGGCGCGGCGCGCCTTAATGGCGCGGCCTTCGCGAACAGCGCGCAGATCGTCGGCCAGCGCCTGGGCGGTGGCATAGCGCTGACCCACTTCCTTGGCAAGGCATTTGAGAATGATCGTTTCCAGATCGCGCGGAATCGAGCTGCGAATCGCGCGCGGGCGAACCGGTTCCGCAGTCAAAATCTGCGAGATGACTCCATGCGGCGTTTCCGAGGCAAAGACCGGTTGCCCGGTTGCCAACTCGTACAAGGTCGCGCCGAGACTGTAAATATCGGTGCGATGATCGATTGGATGTTTGACCGAGGTCGCCTGCTCCGGGCTCATATACCGCGGCGTTCCCATCAGCATCCCGGTCAGCGTCATCGTGACTTCATCCATGCGCCGCGCGAGGCCAAAATCGGTGAGCCAAACGCGGCCGTCTTTGTCGAGCAACAAATTCGACGGCTTGATGTCGCGATGAATCACCCCGCGCTGATGTGCGTGGGCTAAGGCTTCGGCG
>DASRSE010000337.1:0-25875 GCA_035656655.1 Pirellulales bacterium | reverse complement strand
CCAGGCGATCCCTTCGCCCGCCGCGCACCACGCCAAAATAGCGGTCAGGAGCCAGCGCGGTCGCGGCCGCCAGCGCGGCAGCAAGAGCAGCAGCCCGAGGCCGCCGTAGAATCCGACCAGCCACCACAAATTCGGGCCGGGAAACCAAGCATGGCCGCCGGGCAGCTTGCCGGCCGCCACGACCCCGGTATCGAGGACGTTCAACGCGGCGGCGCAGACCACGCCGCAAACCGCCGCCACGCCGGGCAAAAGGGCGCCCAGCAGCAGCACTCCAAAGCCGGCCACCATCGCCAGCGTGATTGGAATCTCGAACAGCAGGTTCAACACGATCGCAATCGGCGCGAACGTATGAAACCGGGCCATGACCAAGGGGGCGGTCAGCGCGCAGACCACGGCGCTCGTGACCATGATCTGAATTGACCACCGGCCCAGCCAGCGGCCGGCGCGCTCCGGCCAAGACCGGGTGTTCCAAATCAGCCGATCGAGCGCGTCGAACTGTTCCGTGCGCTGTCTCCGCGCGCTGAGCCAAGAGATGGCAATCACTGCAATGAACGAAAGCTGCGCGCCGGGGCGAAACAAATCAGTCGGGTTATACGCCAACAGCGCCAAGGCCGCCGCCGCGAGCGAGTTAAATCGGAGGCTCGTTTGGCCGCACCAGATCGAAACGCAGACGATCGCCACCATGATCGCCGCGCGCATGACCGACGGCTCGCCCCCGGTCAGCCACGCGTAAGCAGAAATGGCCGCCAAGACGAGCAGCGCCGTCGCCCGAGCAGAGATCTGGCACCACCGCAGCGTTTGAAACAGCAGCCACGCCAGAATGCCGACGTGCAATCCGGCAATCGTGATGAAATGAATCGTGCCGGTCATCATGAACGCGGTGCTGCGCTGCTCGTCTAGTTGCTCGCGCTCGCCGAGCAGAACCGCGGCGGCCAGCCCGACCTCGTTCGGCTCAATATAGCGCAGCAGTTGCTGCATGCCGTAAGCTCGTAATTGCTCTAAGCGACGCGTCAACAGCCAGTCGCTGCCGGGCGCGATCACCGTCACGCAGTCCGGGCTGACGACGTGCAGCATGACCAAGATGCGCTGGTCCCGCAGTTGCGCGGCGCGGTCGGTTTCGCCGGGGTTTTCGGCGGCGCGAGGACGGCTCGCGCGGCCAAACACGCGAATCCGGTCGCCGACGAGGACGCCCAGCAGGTGGCCGTCCACGCCGACTTGCACATTGCCGCTCACCGCGCGCCAGTCGCGGCCATCGCGAATCGCGGTGACCCGAATTTGCAGCCGCGTGTGGTCTCCGCTGGGAATCTGCCGCATCGGGTCGTAGGCCGGTTTCGGAGCGCGGCGCGGCGCCGCCGTCACGATTCCCTCGAGCGCGGCGGGCTGTTCGGCCTCGGTCGCAAATTGGCCGATCTCCAGCGCGTCGTAGCAGCGCCAATAGAGATGATGCCAGGCCGCGCCGAGCGCCAGCAACGCGCCGATCAGCGCGACGGCGGCGGACCGCGGCCGCTGCCGCGCGTGCGCAAGACACCAAATCGCCAGCGCCCCCAGCACCGCGGCAGGCGTCCCCCACAGCGAAATCGCCGCCAGCCGATCGGCCAAGATGCCGGCGGCAAAGGCGACCGCCGCAATCACCAGCGGCTGGTGATGGCGCCGTGGCGGTGATCCCGCCCGACCGCCGCCGAATTGGGTTGCCTCATACATGGCCGACTCTTGGCACGCAGTCATTCGCGCCCCGCCGCGCGGTCGGTCGCTCCGACGGCGACCTTAGAAACGATTCCGTTTTATCTCGCGCCGCGCCGCTTGGCAAATCGGCGGCGCGGATCCGCTGGCCGCGCCGCCGCGGTGGCCGGGACACGCGCCGGCCTCGTTGACGTTCGGCAGCGGCTCTGATACGGTGTGAGCGGCGTTTTTAGGCAAGTTTTCGCGGCACTGCCTTTCCCCCTTTTGGCGAAATCTATGGCACACGATGTAACTTTGATCACTGGCGATGGAACGGGTCCCGAACTGGCCGAAGCGGCTCGCAAGTGCATCGATGCCACCGGCGTCAAAATCAACTGGGATGTGCAAGAGGCCGGCGTCGACGTCATGGCTCGCACCGGAACTCCGTTGCCGGACAGCACGCTCGAAAGCGTCCGCCGCACGAAGTGCGCCTTGAAGTCACCCATCACGACCCCCGTCGGCACAGGCTTTCGCAGCATCAACGTCCACCTGCGGCAAGCCCTCGGCCTGTACGCGTGTGTCCGGCCGTGCAAACAGTATCCGGGCATTCGCTCCTTCTTTAAGGATGTGCCGGTCGACCTGGTTATCGTGCGCGAGAATACGGAAGACTTGTACGCCGGAGTGGAATTTGAAAAAGGGGCTGCGAACACGCTCGAACTGTTCGACGACATCAATCGCTTGTCCACCGACAAAAAAATCAAGTCGGGCCGCGATGAGACGGGCATCTCGATCAAGCCGCTCAGCGTCAGCGGCAGCCAGCGGATCGTGAAGTACGCCTTCGATTATGCCCGCGAAAACAACCGCAAGAAAGTGACGTGCGTGCACAAGGCGAACATCATGAAGCACACCGATGGCCTCTGGCTGGCGACCGCGAAAAAGGTCGCCGAGCAATATCCGGACATCGCCTTTGATGAGCGGATCGTCGACAACATGTGCATGCAGTTGGTCCAAAAGCCCGAGGATTACGATGTGCTGGTCTTGCCGAATCTGTACGGCGATATCTTGAGCGATCTGGCGGCAGGGCTGGTCGGCGGGCTCGGCGTTGCGCCCGGCGCGAACATCGGACCGGGCGGGGCGGTTTTCGAAGCGACCCACGGCAGCGCGCCGAAATACAAAGGCCAAAACAAGGTCAATCCGACCGCGGTCATTCTCTCCGGCATGCTCATGCTCCGCCATCTGGGCGAGGTGGAGGCCTCGAACCGGCTCGAAAAAGCGGTCGCCGACGTGATCCGCGAAGGCCGGTCGGTGACCTACGACATGAAGGCCAACCGCAACGATCCCACCGCGGTCGGCACGCGCGAAATGGCCGCCGCGATCTGCCAGAAGCTCGGTTAAGACCCGCCACAAACGCGCGCGGCCTAGGGAGTGCGGGGCGTCCCACCGATGGCGATTGGCGCAGTTTGTAGGGTGCGGACCAGCTCGCGGAGCGAGCGCAGGCCCACCATTGCGAGCGCACCGTCTTCCAATAGACCGCGCGGGGCGCTGGTGCCGCGGCACGGCGTGGTTGGTGGGCCCGCGCACGGCGTGCGCCGTGCTTGTCCCACCCTACCGCGAAACGCGAGGCCTAAGTAGCGCGGGGCGTCCCACCGATGGCGATTGGCGCAATTTGTAGGGTGCGGACCAGCTCGCGGAGCGAGCGCAGGCCCACCATTGCGAGCGCACCGTCTTCCAATAGACCGCGCGGGGCGCTGGTGCCGCGGCACGGGGCGCTGATGTAGCCGCCCGGCGTGGTTGGTGGGCCCGCGCACGGCGTGCGCCGTGCTTGTCCCACCCTACCGCGAAGCGCGAGACGCGCGAGTTGCGCAAAACTGGCAACTGCCCATCGCGATTGCCGAACTCTTCCGGACGGGCCAATCACGCAATCCAGCCGGTCGCCGTCCCATGCGCGGGGCGTAAAAATGCTGGAAACGGGGCGCTGGCTATGGTATCGTAAAAATTCCGGCTGCCGGAACGCTTCGCGGCCGTCCCACCCCACATCTTCTGGCCTACACGCTTTCATTCCCCACGCTCTCTGCGGAGTCCACCATGCCGAAGCTTTCGCGCCGCGAAATGTTAGAAAACTCGATGTTTGCTGCCACGGCCGCCTTGGCGAGCGGCGCGGCGGGTCCGCTGTTTGCCGCCGAAGCTGGCGATAAACCAGCCCCGAAAAAGGTCGGACCCAATGAGAAGATCGGCATCGCGTGCATCGGCGTTCGCAGCCGTGGAAAAGAGCATTTGCAAGCCTTCATGAAACACCCCGACGCCGACATTCGTTATGTCGTCGACGTCGACGAGACGATCGGCCAGCGCGAAGCGGAAGCGGTCGCGAAAGTCACCGGCCGCAAGCCCAAATGGGTCGCTGACATGCGCAAGGCATTCGAGGACCCGGCGGTCAATGCGATCTCGACGGCGACTCCCAATCATTGGCACTCGCTGGTGGCGATCTGGGCGATGCAAGCGGGCAAGGATGTCTACGTCGAAAAGCCGGTCAGCCATAACGTCAGCGAAGGGCGCCGCGCCATCGAAGCGGCCCGCAAGTACGACCGCATCTGTCAGACCGGGACGCAATGCCGTTCGATGGGCGGCACGATCGACGCGGTCAACTTCGTCCATCAAGGCAAGATCGGCGAAGTCAACTTGGCCCGCGGCCTGTGCTACAAACGGCGCGGTTCGATCGGACCGCGCGGCGACTATCCGGTTCCGTCGAGCGTGAACTACGACCTGTGGGTTGGTCCGGCGCCGATGGAGCCGCCCCATCGCAAGCAATTTCACTACGATTGGCACTGGTTCTGGAACTACGGCTGCGGCGACTTAGGCAACCAAGGGATCCATCAAATGGACATTGCGCGCTGGGGCTTGCAGCTCGACGCCTTGCCCAACCATGTCATGAGCTACGGCGGTCGTTTAGGGTATGAGCCGAACGAGGCGGGCGAAACGGCCAACACCCAAGTCATTCTGCACGACTACGGGCCGAAGACGCTCGTGTTTGAAGTCCGCGGTCTGGAAACCAAAGACTTGAAAGGAGCGAAAGTCGGGGTCATTTTCGAAGGGACCGAAGGATACGTCGTGCTGACCTCGTACACCAACGGCGCCGCCTTCGACAAGCAAGGCAAAATGCTCCGCGCCTTCAAAGGAGACGGCGACCACTTCGGCAACTTCTTGAACGTCGTCCGCACCCGCAATCGGACCGATTTGCACGCCGACATTCGCGAGGGTCATCTCTCGAGCGCGCTATGCCATCTGGGCAATATCTCGTATCGGTTGGGCGAGCAAGTCGCGTTCAAAACCGCCAAGGAGAAGCTGCAAGGCATCCCTTCGCACGACAACAACCAAGAAACGTTCGAGCGGTTCGAGAACCATTTGGCTGACAACCATGTCGCCGTCGACTCGGTCAAAATCGCGCTGGGGGAGAACCTGCCCTTCGACGCGAAAGGGGAAAAATTCACGAGCAACGAACGAGCCAACGCGCTGCTCACGCGCGACTATCGCGCGCCATACGTGGTCCCGGCCGAAGGCCACGTTTAGCCGCCTGTTGAATCTTTCGATCGTCTGCTAAGATGGCCCCCTTCTGAAACTGCGCCGGGCGCTGGTGATTTGGCGCGCTCAGGGAGCGTCCCCCGGCCGCGGTTCGTTTTCTTGAGGGAACCGCCCCGTGCCGGACTTACGCGCCGTCGTGTTTGACCTCGATGGCTTATTGGTCAATACCGAAGAGCTCTATCACCAGGTCGGGAGCGAACTGCTCCGCCGCCGCGGGCATGAGTTCTTGCCCGACCTGCTCGACAAGATGATGGGCCGCCCGCAATCGGTCGCGTTGCGGATGATGATCGAGCATCATGCGCTGGACGCGACGGTGGAGCAATTGGCGCAAGAGACGGAGGAAATTTTTCGTGCTTTGTTGGACGCGCGCTTGCGGCCGATGCCAGGCGCTGCGGAGTTGCTCGCGGCGCTCGAGGGGGCGTCGATTCCGAAAGCGATCGCCACCAGCAGCAGCCGCCGCTTCGCCAGCGACATTCTCAATCGGCTTGGTTGGCTGGCGCGATTTCAATTTCTGGTATGCGGCGACGAAGTCGAGCATGGCAAACCGCAGCCGGACATCTATCTAGCCGCCGCGCGGCAATTGAACTTGCAACCTGCGCAAGTTCTCGTCTTGGAAGATAGCCAAACTGGCTGCCGGGCGGCGATTGCGGCGGGTGCGTTCGCGGTCGGCGTGCCGGCGGGCCATAGTCGAACTCACGACTTCAGCGGCGCCTCCTTGATTGCCGATACACTGGCTGACGCGCGAATTTATTCCGCCTTAGGAATCTGCGCCACGGCCGTTCGGCCCGCATAGTTTGCGCATTTTGCGTGCCTGCGCGCGCCGCTTTGCGGCTTGTCGCGAATGCTTGCTAGCAGCGGGGGCGCGACTTCAAAACCTTGCTTGACCCATTTGAAAAAACGCTGCTAGGATGACTTGCTCTCCCTCACAATCTCAGGGGGCGAGAGGCCATTCCGTCTGGTGGAACCGGAGAAGTCGAAATGTTGGAAACGCTGGGAATCGTGCAAAGCTGCCACATTCAAGATGTCTCGCGCAGCAAGTTCGCGCGGCGGCTAGGCGGCAAATCGGTCTTGGAATGGATTGTCCGGCGCGCCAGCGAGTGCCAGCGGCTCGATGGCATCGTGGTCGTGCTGGCCGATAACCCCGAGGGAGAACGGCTTGCGGAACTGGTCCCCAGCGACGTGCCGGTGGTCCTCGGTTCGCAGCACGATCCCTTGGCGCGGGTAACGGCCGCCTTGGCTCAATTTCCGGCGCATGCCGCGGTAAAAATCAACGTCGGTTTTCCGTTTATCGATCCGGCGTTGATTGACCGGCTCGTGAATACGGCGGTCGCCCATCCGGCCAGCGACTACATCAGCTACTGCGCTCGCAACGGGCGGCCGGCGATTCTTTCGCCGGTCGGCGTGTTTGGCGAGTGGTTTCGCGCCAAGGCGCTGCAAAAGGCGGAGCGCGACGCGAAACTAGCGGCCGACCGTGAGCAGATCACCCGCTATCTCTACACCCATCCTGAAAAGTTCAACCTGCGGTTGATTCCCACTCCGGCCGAACTCGACCGCGACGACCTGCGGCTGTCGATCGACTCGGAAGAAGATTGGGAATTGGCCAGCACGATTTTGGACGCCTTGGGTCCCGAACAGTTGGAATGGCAAAAAATTGCCGGTCTGCTCGATCATCAACCGGAACTGCGCGAGCGGATGGCCGAGTTGAATCGCGCAGGGATCTGAGTTGTCTCGTCGGTCGTGCAGCGCGGCGGTGACCGCTGCGATATTTGGAGCATGGATGATGATTGCCCCCATTCGCCCCCCTTTGGTCAAACGGAAACGACGGCCGTTGCGCGAGACCCCGCTGGAGCGGGCGCGGCGCGCGGTGGCCGACTCGCTTTTGCCCACCGCCCACGAAGAACGGCTGCGTGGTTGGCAGATTTCCGTTCGCTCCTTGCGCATGCTGGCCGGACTCGCCGGATTGGCCGTGCTGCTGGGGGGACTTTACCTGGCTCTGCGCTAATCCGGTTGGAAAAAATCCACTCCGCGGCGGCTGTGGCGGTTTATCTGCCTGCGGCGACACGCTGCAATTCTTCCGATGCGCCTGCCCGAACTTCGCGGTCCGCGTGCATCACTACCCGGGCTGCCCTCGGCCGTTGGCTCGCTCCGGCGTCCATTCTTCGCGTTCTGTGCCTCTGTGCGGTGCAAATCCCGGCGATCGCCCGGGCCTGGTTTAGACCAATCCATCGCCCTTACGCGGTCAAAGGTGCCGTCTCGCCCAATCGTAGTCCACCGTTTCTTCAGCCGGTTTGACGGAGACGGCGGAATCGCTCATACTCGACGTTATCGCGCCCTTTTCTGGCGGCGTTCGCCGCAATCTTTTTTCCCCTTCGCTCTATTGCACAGGTCGATATGAATCGCGAAGCCCTGCAAAAGTACTACCCCGCAATTATTGGCGTTGGCATTCTTGCGCCGCTGCTGCTGATCTATTTCACATTCTTTCGAGTAAGCCCGGTCACGCCCGAGCATGTCGGGACGCCGGCGCAGATCCCGCCGACGCCGAAGGCGGGCGAAGGGGGTTTCAATCGTTATCCGGCCAAGGATGCGAGCGTCGAGGTCCAAGGAAAAATGGTTCCTCTGGAAACCTTGCGTGAGGAAGTCACGACGGCGCCGGACCAGCGCTCGAAAGTCGCGGCGATCAATCTGCTGGGCGACAATCACGATTTGCATGCCGCGCCGATGCTCCTTGATTTGCTCACCAACGACGATCCTTACGTTCGCGGCCAATCCGGAGCGGCCTTGACCAAGATTCTCGGCGCCGATTTTCATTACCGCGCGAACATGCCCGAGGCGCAACGCAAAGTCACCATCGAAGAAATGCGCAGGCAAGCCGCGAAGATGATCGCTCACGTCGAGAACCCAAACGCGCCGCCGCCGCCGAAGAAGAAATAGCAGGCCAACTCAGAGCGCCGAGCCGGGCGGTTTTCGCTTCAGCGCCGCGACCGCGAGCATGACCCAGCCCGCAATCATGACCGCGCCGCCCGCCGGAATGATTGCCCAGTGGAGATGCAGATCGAACAAGCTAAGCAGATAGAGCGGCCCGGCGAACAAGATCGTGCCGAGCAGAAAGCAAATGCCGGCGCCGGTTAGACAGCACGTGCTGCCCCGCTCCGCCAGCAGGCCAATGCAGAGCAGGGCGACCGCCTGAAACATCTGATACCGGACCGCGGTCTCGCAGTCGGTTAAGCGATTCGGAATGGCCGTGACTTCGGAGTCGGAGTGCGCCTCGGCGCGCAGTCGGGTCTCTAACCCATGGGCGCGGTAAGCCCCCAGCCCAATGGCCGACCCGCCCAGCAAGGCGCCGCACAAGAGCCAAATCTTTGCCTGCATTGCCGATCTCCTGAAAATGGATTTGCCGCCGCGCCGCGGCCCGCCAACGAACCGCTTATGGAAGCACTCCACAGGCTGCTCGACGCCGGCTTGATTGTAGGCGCCGCGCCGAACGGCGCGAATCCGCTTCGGCCGCTTTCATTTTGTGGCGCGAAAAAAAGCCCCGATCACACGACCGGGGCTTTTTGGGGAGGAGCAGGTTTTCGCGGAGCCTCGTTCGCTTACGGCGCCGCTGAGTTGCCCAGCAGTTTCTCTTCTTCCTCATCCTGAATGATAATTCGCGGCGTGACCATCATCATCAGGCTGGAGGTCGAGCGTGCAATCGCCGTGTTTTTGAACAAGCGATTGATATAGGGCAGTTTACTGAGCAGCGGAATGCCCGATTCATTGCGGCCTTCGCTGAGGCGTTTGATGCCGCCGAGCAGGACGGTTCCGCCGTCCGGGACGCTGACGGTGGTAGTCACCGTGACGAACGAGAACGTCGGCAACTGGACCGTCGTGCCCTGGTTGACTTGCGTGTCGTTGGCGTTTTGTGCCGTCTGATTGCCCGAGGTTGCGTCATTCGTCGAAGAAGAAGCCTTCGTCGTCGAACTGGTTCCCTCGAACGTAAAGGTTTGCACGTCGCCAATCTGACTGAAGAACGGCACCACCGTCAGCCGGACGAAGCGGCGATCGGCCGAGACGACCGCTTGCACGGTCAAACTGGTTCCTTCCGACAAGACCACGATGATCGGCTGCTGAGCCGCCGCAAAATCGCCGACGACCGGCACCACGCTGATCACGAACGGCCGTTGCGTCGTATCGGAGACGAACGCCTGCTGGCCATTGAACAGCGTGACCTTCGGAGCTTGCAAGATGTTGCTGCGGTTGTCTCCTTGGGCGGCCTGCACCAAGAAGTAGGCTTCGATGTCGCTCAAGATGGCGAAGCCGAACGAGGCCGGATTCGTCGTAAACGGAACGGTCGAGACGGGCGACGCGACCGTATCTCCAAAACTCCCTTGCCGGAACTGAACGTTGTTGTTCGGCGAGATGTTGTTGTACGGCTGCGCTCCCAAACCGCCGGTGCTCACCGCCGAGTTGCTCAGACCGACGATCGAGGTCAAGCTGACGGCGTTCGGGTTCAGGTTCTGAATGCCGCCGGCTTGCAGGCCGCTGCGGTCTTTCAGATCGAACTCGAAGTCAAAGCCGATTCGCTCGAAGAACGCGTCGCTCAAGGTGATGAAGCGAACTTCGATCGTAACTTGCAAATCTTGCAGCTTGCGCAACTGCTTCAGCAGGTCGGCGATTTCGTCGTGGACTTCTTGCGTCTGGCTCACGACCAGGCTCAACGTTCCTTCAAACCCTTTCACCGAGCCCGGACCGCCGACCGCATCCCACGAGGTGGGCCGCACGGTCGAGGTAATCAGTTCGATCAGGCTATCGAAGTCGGCATGCGTTCCGCCGCCGAGCCCGCCCGGCCCGTGACCGATCACATTGTTGCCGTTCGCCCCACCCGCCCCGGCCGAGGCGCCGCCGGCTCCGGCGGCGCGGACCTGATGCAGAAGGTTCGGGTTGAGCCGAGCGATGCCGTTGCCGGCATCATTGGCGGCGACGACCGCGGTCGGTCCGCCGATACCGGCAAAATTGCCCGGGATTCCGCCCGCATTCGCCCGGTTGTAACCTTCGCGAATCGCGGCGGCCATGCCCATGTTGGCATTGGGAACAAAGTTCGGAATTGGGATGACCAGGTCGGCCACGTTGTAGTTCACCGTGATGACATTGTTATCCCGCAAGTGCTCGCTCGTGATCAGGAGCACTTCGTTCTTGATGACATAGCTCAGGTGCTTCGGCGCCAGAATCAGATTCAAGGCGCTGCGGACCGAGATGTCGAAGTGCAGGTCAATCGTGACCGGATCGCTACTTTGCGCCCCTTCGGCGCTCAAGCCTTGCGGATCGAGGTGGATATTCACTTGGGCCATTTGGCCGATGTACTTGATGACCTCCTCGAGCGGCCGTTCTTGGAACTTGAACGAGATCGGCGTCGAGAGCCGCTGCTCGATCTCCAATTCCTTTGGCGACCGCTTGCGGCCATCGGCCTGCGACTTGCGGCGACGATCGGTCAGTTGTTGCCAACTCTTCACGTCGGGCATTTCATACGGGCCCTTGAAGGGCTTCGAGATCGAGTCGATGTCTTGGAACTCCTCGACGATCGCCCGCTCTTTCGAGTCGGCGTTTTCGCGGTCGCGAGCCAAACGGCTGGCGAACTTCGACTCGTTTACGACTTGCACCACCACCGGATTGGTGGGGTCGAGTTGGTTCGCCTTCTTGGCGACCACCTCGGCTTCGGCGTAGCGCTGCTCGTGCATCAAAGTGTTGAACTCTTCGACGAGCTTGGCCATCTTTTCTTGGTTTTCGAGCTTGACCTTCTTTTCGCGGTCAATCGTCGCCAAGACTTCCTTATTGTTCGCATCCAGCTCGATTTGAGCCCGATTCTCTTCGATGTATTTGGAGAGTTCGCCGATTTCACGATCGGCGCGCCGCAGCAACAGATCCTTGTCGCGCTGATCGAGTTCCGATTGTTCAATGGTGGCCCGCATCTTCGTGAGGGTCTCCATCGCCTTTTTCGGCTCGTTCTTTTCCTTGAACGACTTCGCCTCGGCCTGCTTGCGAGCCAGCTCCGCCGAGACTTGCTTGGCGAGAACTTGCTGGTTGGCCGCAGCCGCCGGCAGCAGCGACTCGGTGTTGCCGGGCCGTTTCACACTCAACTGGCTCGACAGCGTTTGGAGATGCTCCCGGAGGGCTTTTTGCTGCCCCGGATCGAGTTCCGAACGATACGTATTGGCCTGGCGGAAGAACTTGAGCGCCTGATCGGCATCGCCGATCTTCAGCGATTCTTCGCCTTGCTGGAAAAAGCGGACCCCCGTCCCTGTGCTGGCCGGTTTTGAAATCAGATCGGGGGGCGGGGGAAGCGTCCCGCCGGCGGGGCGCACATCGCCCGAATAGGCTTGCACGGCCGGCGTGAGGTTCGGCGAGGTCGCCGTCGCCGCGATATTGTGCGTCGTGTCCTGCGAAGGATCGAACACGGCTCGGGTAGCGCCGATCTTCGCCCCTTCGGCCGCATGGGCCGCCGAACCGATCGGTTCGCCGTAGCTCGCAATCACGACGCCGCGACCCGTCGGCGGGCTCATCTCGCCCGCGTGCTGGCGCGCCTTTTGGAGATCGTATCGCACCAGGCCCGGCCGATCTTCGCCGGGGATGTAATCGGTATCCGGAATTCGCCAAGCGTCGGCCTGTTGCACGAGTTGGTCGGCTTTGGCGAAGTCGCCTTGAGCAATCGCGACCCGCGCCTCGGACAAGATGCTTTGGACTTCTTGCTTGGCGGTCGAGTTCAGCGCGGTTTGTTTCACCGGTGGCAATTCGGCAAAGGCCGCGGTTCCAGCGGCCGCCGCGCCTGCCGCGGCGACTGGAGCGGTTTTGTTCAAGGCCGAGCCCGTCTGGCGGATTTGGCCGCGCGCTTGGGCGACTTTATCCAAGATGCTGGAGGGCTTCGTTTCAAAGGCCGTGTATTGGAGATTCAACCGCTGCGCATCGCCGGCGAGCCGTTCGGCCTCGTCGAGTTCGCCCAGGCGGACCATGGCTTGCGCTTCTTCGAGCAGCAGGTCCGAGTATTCTCGCTTGTAATGATCGTCCGCTTCGCCTCCCGCCTTGGATTGGGCTAATTCGGCTTGCCGGCGAATCAGGCTTTCGACCTTGGCGGGTTCGTTGTCGAGCGGCGAGTATTCGACCTTCATCGACTTCGCTTGTTCGAGCAAAGCCGTGGCGCGGCGCACATCGCCGACAGCCAAAGCCTTGCGCGAGCTGCGCAAGAGATCATCGCTTTGCGACTTGGCGTCTTCCGCCACCGGCGCCGAGCCGTCCGGCTTCGTCGGCCAATGCAAATCGGCGGCCGGCTCAGCCGGCGGAGCGCTCATCACGGCGCGGCCAGACGGCGTTTCGTTCGGGTGCGCCCACGGGCTCTTGCCGGCCGGCGGCGCGATCTGCGCCGACGGGTCGTAGGTGGACAAGGTGCCGTCCGGGCCTTTCGGCAAGGGATGCGCGGCGGCGGCGTTCGGGAGATGGTTCGGCGTTTCGGCCGGGCTGGCGCCTGCGGCGTCCGTGCCAAGATGGCCGGCGAACGGGTCCTTGCCGTTCGCCGCCGAGTCGCTCGGCTTGGCTTTGCTGCCGCCGCCCGGGTTAAACAGGCTGCTCGGCTTTTGCGCCGTGCCCGACTTCGCGCGCTTGCGATCGAGGTCGGCGCGCGCCTTCTTCGGCGTGTCGCCAAAGTGCAGCGGTCCGTACGACGGATGCTGGGCCTCGGCCCGCGAAATAAACGAATCCGCCAGTTCGAGGTTTCCCTCGTCCATGGCTTGGCGCGCCTGTTTCAACAGGTCCTCCACCGAAGTGTGGGCGGGGCCCGGGTCGCCAAGACCGGCTGTCGTCAGCAGCAAATGCTGAAGCGTGGCCTGAGGGCTCGCGAGGGCACTGGCTGCCAGACCCAGCGCGAATACGAACGCGGCAGTGAAACTGTAAATCGTTTTCAACCCGATTCTCCTTACCCCGGATGTGTGCACAAGACACGCGTCCTTCCTTGGACCGACGCCATTGCGCAGAGGGTTTATGTTGCTGCTGTGAAACCAGCCGAAGAGGGCGGGATAAATACAGGGAGCAAATCATCCGGTCAAGGCCACTTCTCGGCGAACCGCAAAAATCTGCGAGCCGCTCCAGGCCATTTGCGCTGCGGGCGAAAACCCCTGACAGAGAAGGGATTGCGCTCGTTCTTGGAGTCTGCCGTCCGAACCGAAAACGCGGACAAGAAAGATTTTTTGCGAGCCGCTAAAAAAGTTTTATAACCGGCTTTAGTCCCGCGAAAATCACAATTGCGTCCAGCCGAGATAGTGAAAGAAGTTCACGAGCCAAGGACTCGTCCACGGATTCCAAGTCGGATAGCTGACCGACAAGATCGACAGCGCCAAGAGCACTAAGCAGAACACCCGCTTGCCCTTACATCCATTGGCATTGTCGAGCGCCGGCAGCATCGTCACGAGCCATAGCGGCGCGAACCAGAAAACCCAGCGAAAGCCGACGGCCATCCCGCCGTAATTGCGGTCTTGGAGCGGGCGCGACAGATAGAATGCCACACACACGAGCGACGTTAGCGCCACCACGCTGGCGATTCCGCGCAGCCGCCGATCCGTGCCGATGATCGCACGTGCGATTCCCCACAGCGTGAGCAACCAAATCGGCGTCAGCGAAAAGATGCCATGATGGCCCAGCAGCACTTGAAACGCGTAGACAGGAACGCTCTTTTCGCCTTGATCGATCAGCCCTTTGGGGTCGAACCAATAGCTGGCCAAAATCTTGTCGCCGCGGTTGTAAACGTAATAGTACCACGAGTCCCACAATTGCACGCGCAACGCCTCGCCGCCGCGCGTGGCCGAATACATCTTCAGATTCTGCTTGTCTTCAAGCCACCACGAGTCGCCGGTCGTACCCCGCGCGAGCACCTCCAATTTTTCGGGATCGTCGGGCAAGGTTCGTCCGTGCGCGGCGAATTCCGCGCGCAAGGCGGCGCCGACGCGTTTGTCGTCAAGGGCCGCGGCCTCGGTTTTCAGCGCGGCGGGGTCAACCTTGAGCGTGAACAAGTCTTTCGCCGCATCGTGCCGATGGTTGTACGCCAGTTCAAACGTGCCATGGGCCGCGTACTCCGTTCCGAGAAATGCGGCCAAGACCAAGGCCGCGCCCGGAAGAAAGCCGAGCAACGTTTGCCGCCACGAGCACCACCCGAGCAGCAGCGCCAACAGTCCGAAAAAGGCGAGCGACGGCAGTTCGTTCGCCACCATGAACATGCCGGCCAGACCAGCGAGAAAGAAATGCTTCCAATCGCGGCGGCCATCGAGCCAGATGCGCAATCCAGCATAGAGCGCGACCATGGCGAACACCGCGCCGATCAGATGGTTGTTGAGCGCAATTTCAAACGTGGTGAGAAAGGTCGCGAAGACGCCGGCCGCCACCACAAACACCCGCGCGAAATCGGTCCGACCATAGCGCTCCGCAGCCTTGGCCAAGAGCAAAAAATAGAGCAGCATCAAGGGGAGATGGAGCGAGAGCAAAATAAACCGCCCCAGCTCGTACGGATGATCGCCCAAGGTCCAACCGGTGAGCTGATGCAAGACGCAATACTCGCCCGCCAGCATCGTGGCCAACAGCGGCGGCTTGCTCGAATAGAAGTGATCCTTGCCGTCGGGCCCCGGATGCTTCACCATGTCGATCGTGTCCCAGAACGGGACGCTCATCACGTCGTCAATCGCATAGGTCCCTTTTTCGACGAGCGCTCGCATCGTCAGCCAGCGGCTCCGGTCGTTGCCGCTGAGAAAAGGCCGCGCGCGGTTCCAATCGGCGATCTGGCTCACGTCTTCGCCGTTCGCCTTGGCCTCGGCGACTTTGGCGTCGTATTCTTGTTTCAGGCGGCTTTCCAGACGCAAATAGTCGATCGAGTTGACCGCCAGCATCCGGCCCACCAGTTGGCCCGTGCCGATCGTCATCAAAACCGCATACACCAGCCAGCGCAGCGAGCGGGTGGGGTCGGTCGAATCCAAAGCGGGCGAACGTCCGTCGGGTGGAGGCAGCACAGCCGGAGAAGGGCTCATCGTGGACCCACTGCAAGAAAGGAACGGAATCAAAGAAAGGGAAGAAAAATTGCGCTCAAACCCGCGCCGCCAGCCGCTCAGGACTCAGAGTCGTCGGTCGATTCCGCCGACAGCGCAGGCCGGTGCGACGCCGCAACCGCGGCCGGCGCCGTCTCTTCCGCGATTGCATACGAGTCCGACTCGCGACTGGAATAGGCCGTAATCAGCTCCGCCAAAAAACTAATCGACAACAACTGTCCCCCCAGCAGGAGCGCCCCGAGCGAATAGAGGAGGGCCGGCCGGTTGTGCAAGACCGGGTCGATCCCGCGCAGGGTATAGACGAGCCAATACACCGCCAGATAAAACAGCCCGAGCATTCCCAGCGCGAAGGAGCCGAGCCCCATCGCACCGAGCAAATGCGACGGGCGCTGGCCGAACCCGGTCAGAAACTTGACCGTCAATAAATCCAAAAACCCTTTGAAAAAGCGGCGAAAGCCATACTTCGAATGGCCAAATTGGCGCGCCCGATGCGCGATCGCCAACTCGCCGACTTTAAAACCGCGCGCGTTGGCCAGGACCGGAATGAATCGATGCAGTTCGCCGTAGAGGCGAACTTCGCGAACAACTTGGCGGCGATAACACTTCATCCCGCAGTTGTGGTCATGCAGCCGCACGCCCGTCAGCCGGCTGACCATCCAGTTGAAGACGCGCGAAGGAAAAACTTTATGCCACGGATCATGGCGAATCTTTTTCCAACCGCTGACCACGTCCAGCGGTTTGGTCAACTCGGCCAAGAACCTGGGGATCTCGCGCGGATCGTCTTGCAAATCGGCGTCGAGCGTCATCACCAGGTCGCCTTGCGCCGCGCGAAAGCCGGCCGAGAGCGCCGCCGCCTTGCCAAAATTGCGGCGAAACCGAATGCCCCGCACGCGGGCATCTTTTGCCGCCAACCGCGCAATCGTTTCCCACGAACGATCGGTCGAGCCATCATCCACAAAAATGATGTCGAGCGCATAGCCATGTTCCGCCGCCACCGCCGCCAGCTCGCCATGCAAGGCAACCAGACTTTCGGCTTCGTTGTAGACCGGAATGACGGTGGTGAGCATGCCAAGCCAAGGAGGTTGAAGCGCGGTGCGGCGCAGCGGTGCGGCTCTCGGTCAAACAGGCGGACGCCGATCGGCAGCCAGCGGTCTTTGGACCCAGTGCGTCCCGTATAGAATACCGGAAATTCCTAGCTCCGCCACCAGGGTTACTAATCGCAACACGACCGCTGAGAGCAGCGCGTGCCCTTTTGCGTGCGCACTTTCCATTCCTGGCAATTCGGCTAAGACCTGGGTTAACAACTCGGTCAGCACCAGCTCGCGCACAATCGCGCCGCCCGGAATCAACGACGCAAAGCCGGCGACGATCGCCAAGGCGACCGAAGCCACGAGCAACGGCAGGTTTTCCCAGAATGGAACCGCCAGATCCATTCCGCGCAGCGTCGCCCAGAGCGCGCCCCCCATCACGACCCAGCCGGCGGTAATGCCCACCCAGCCCGAGAGCAGGGTGCGATAGTCCAACCGATCGAGCCGCTGGACGACGAGCGGATTGGCGCGCCCGACTCGTAAGCAGCGAATCACGAACCGGAAGACCGGCGGCAAGGTCGGCACTCCCGCGGCCAGAAACAAGCCCATGCTGAACAAAAGCAATTGGCGGTTCTCGGCGAATTTGATCGCCAAGATGCCGGCGGCCAGCGCCGCGCCAACCGCCATCGTGGTTAAGGTCTCGATGAACACCGAAACTGCGGCGACCGCCGTATCGACATGCGCGCCGCGAATCAACGCGGTCCGCAGGACAATGACCAGCGCCTTCCCCGGCACATATTTGCCCAAATGGCCAATGAAGTAAGCCCGCAACGTCGGGCCCCAGCCGACCTCTTGTCCCAGCCGCCGCAACACGCGATGCCAATACATCCCCGAGGGAAGCTGCCCCGCCAGATAAAGGACTCCCGACAGGATCAACCAGCCGGGCCGGAGGGTCACTTGTTCTTGCTCGATCTGCGCAATCCCTTGGCGGAGCGTCCCGCTCATGAACCAGCCAAGCAGCAAAACCACCGCCAGCTTGAGCAAGGGTTTGAGAACGCGGCGCCAAGTCTGCTCGGCGGGAGTCACGGCTCCCATTGGCCGCAGCGGCGAGAATAGCGGAAAAAGTCGTTCAAAATGCAGAGGCAAACCGTTCGAGGAGGGAACCGATCGGCAGCGCAAGAACGCTGCCACGAATCCAGGCGTGCGCGGCCGATTATGTGCCGGGGCTCCCGGCAAAGGGGCCGGTTGTCAGGGGCTACGCCGCCGGCAGCCCTTATTCTACAATGCCGCTTGTAGATTTTCAAAGTTTCGCCCGATCGCCTTTCTCTGCTCCTCGATCTTGCCATGTCGCGCATCGTTTCGCTCGTGATTGTGGCCGTGATCGTGCTCGTCGCGAGTTTGTTGTTCTATCAGGTGATGGTCAACTACTTCGTGCCGGTCTTCATCGCGATCGTGCTTACGTTGATCTTTCGGCCGGTCCACAATTATTTCTTGCGGCGCTGCCGCGGGCGCGATCGGATTGCGGCCGGGCTGACCACCGCGGCCATTTTGCTGATCGTCCTCGGCCCGTTGGTGGGCCTCCTGCTAAAGGCGGTCGGCGAAGCCTTCGGCTTGGTCAAAACCTCCGGCGAAATCCAGTTCAACACGCAATGGATTCGCGACCTGGTCAGCGACATCAACACGCGGCTCGGCACCAACATCGCGCCCGACGAGGTCATCTCACGGCTGGTTGACGTGTTGGCGAACATCGCCAAGGGGCTGCCGTCGTTTCTGGGCAACTTCATGTTTGGCGGCTTGGTGATGGTCTTTTCGCTCTACTACTTTCTGGCCGACGGTCCGGAAATGATCTTATCGGTTTCGCAACTGTTGCCGCTAAAGTCCGACTATCAAACGGAGCTGTTGACCCAGTTTGAGGAAGTGAGCCGCGCGATTGTGTCGGCGACGCTCCTGTCGGCGCTCGTGCAAGGGCTGCTCGCGGCGTTTGGCTTTTGGATTTTCGGCGTCAATTCAATCTTCTTGTTGATGCTCTTGACCATGCTCTTGTCGATGGTGCCGTTCGTCGGCTCGATGTCGGTGTGGGGAGGCGCTTCCCTCTGGCTGTATTTCACGGGGCATGTCGGCGCGAGCATTGGCTTGGCCTGCTACGGCGCCGGCGTCATCTCCATGTCCGACAACATCACCAAACCGATGGTGCTGGGAGGGCAGTCGCATCTCCACCCCCTGTGGGCCTTGCTCAGCGTGCTGGGAGGTTTGCAAGCGATGGGCCCGATCGGCGTTTTTGTCGGCCCCCTGATTCTGGCTTTTCTCCACGCCGGGCTGAAAATGTTGCAGCAAGAGTTGACGTCGTTCGACCCGCGTGGGAAAAAGGAACATATCGCCGACGAGGCCCCCTCCATCGAAATCGCCAGCGGGTGAGCGGTTTTTGGCCTTTGCGCCCGGAGTGAGCCTCGCCCCCCGCGCCCCGTTGGCGACCGAGCGCGGCGCATGCTTTCTCGCCTTGGCTCTTACGGTTCGTACATCATGTCCCCCTTGCCGCTGCTGCTGATCTTATCGACCTTGGGAATCGATGCCGGTTGGGAACCGCTCCCCGACGGTGGCTTTCAATATTCGGTTCAACTCGAGCCGCAGCAAATGCAGATATTGAAGACCGGCTCGGTTCTGGCGAGCGAGGTGCCGCCGAAATATCGCGATATTCGCCGCATCCAAATCACGATGGGGGCGGCCAAGCTGGCACGCACGGATTTGCCTGCCGCGGCCGATCCTGGAAAGAACGCGCTGGTCGCGAAGCCGGTTGTTCCCAATCCGCCAGGGGCGAATTCGCGCGCGGCAAACTCGATTGTCAAAACTCCGCCCGCCGATTTACCCACCTCGGATCCGCCTGCCACGCCGCCTGCGAATTCGTCCGCAGGTGCGGCCGTGAGCACCGGCGGTCCGGCCGGAACAAGTTCCGCCAACCAACCCGCGGCGGAACCGCCAGCCGCGAGCATGCTGGCGACGACGACGGGAGAGAAGTTCGTCGCCAACTATCCCAATGCGGAGGGGGCGCAGACCGCGCCGGAAAAAACCGACGGCGACCTGTTTCATTGGCCGTCGCTCACGTTAACCTTGTGTTTGTTTGCGTCGCTGGGAGCCAACTTGTTTTTGTTGTGGGTGGCCTGGGGCGCCTACGGACGCTATCGCGCGCTCGCGCGGCGCGTCAGCGCCAGCCGCTTGGCGATCTAGCGACCGGCATGCCGATCGTCGGCCAATGACCGCCGGCGCCGTGCTGGCTTCGCTCGCCGGCGCGGTGTTCCCCGGCTCGATCTGTTTGTTCCATGTTCACCGCGGAAGCCCCCGCGCCCCGTTTGACTTCGGAGGATTTTTGCTGTGGATTACGCACGCGATGTCTGGGCGGCGGCCTTGATTGGCCTGATTCTGGCGGCCGGCGCCGCGCCGGCGCGGGCCGCCGAAACAGACAATCAAAACGAGGATCAAGTGGTCTCGCTGGTCATTGGCTTGCTGGGCGAAAAGGACAAAGACCTGCGTGCGGTCGGCCTCGAACAGGTGCGAACCGAAGCGAAGGGAAAGGCCGCGACGGAGCGGTTCGCCGCGCAATTGCCAAAACTATCGGCCGACGCGCAGGTCAGTCTGGTCAGCGCCTTGGCCGATCGAAAAGATGCCGCGGCGCTGCCGGCGGTTCTCGAGCTGCTCGCCAAAAGCCCGACCGAAGCGGTCCGCATCGCCGCCATCGGCGCGGTCGGCTCGCTCGGAGGGAAGGACGAATTGCCCGGCTTGCTCACGCCGCTTGAGTCCCATTCCAAGGAAGAAAGCAGCGCGGCGCGGGCCGCGATTTTGCAACTCAAAGGAGACGACGTGCCGCAGGCGATTGCCGCGACCTTGGCGAATCGCGCATTGAAGCGGCGGCCGGCATTGATCCAAATCTTGGCCACCCGCCGCGCGCTGCACGCCGTTCCTGAGTTGCTCGGCGCGGCGCTCGATCCGGCACGCGACGTCCGCCAAGCCGCGATGCTGGCGCTGGGGCAAATGGCGACGGAAAAAGATCTCCCGGCGCTGTTGGCCGCCGTGCTGAGAGCGGAACCCGGAGCCGAGCGCGAGGCGGCGGAGAAGGCCGTGGTGCTGGTCTGCGGGCGGATCACGCCGGCCGATCAGCGCGATCGGCCGCTGCTGGCGGCGGTCGCGATGCGAAACGCGCAGGAGCAGGCCACGTTGCTTTCGACGATCGGTCGCGTCGGCGGTCCGCAGGCCTTGGCTCATCTCGAAAAACGGATCGACGGCTCGGACCGCGCGCTGCGCGGCGAAGCGCTACACGCGCTGTGCGAATGGCCCGACGCTTCCATCTGCGACAAGCTGCTTGCGATGGTCGAAAAATCGCGCGATCCGGCCGAGCGTTCGCAGTTGCTCCAGGCCTTTGTCCGGTGCGGCGGAATTCGCGACAAGCGGACCGATCCGCAGCGCCTGGAGCGGATGCAGCAAGCGATGCCCTTGGCCGAATCGAAGGCCGACCGGCTCGCGGTCATCAGCCGCTGCCGCACCGCGTACACCGTCGGCGCGTTGCGGTTCGCGCTGCCTTATCTCGATCAACCCGAGTTCGCGCAGCAGGCATGCGAGACGATTGTTGAACTCGCCCATCACCGCGAGCTGCGCGAGCCGAACAAAGCGGAATTCGATCCGGCCTTGGACAAGGTCATCAAAATCAGCAAGGACGCCACGATCATCGACCGGGCGCAGCGCTACAAAAAAGGGCAAACGTGGGTGCGTCCGAAACCACCCGAGGCGAGCTAGGCGCCCCCCGAGGATGTCCTCAATTCGTTCGTTCCGTCAACCCGCGCGCCGCGCGTTCACGCCGTCCGCAACGACCGCAAGCGCGCGACCGCTTCCGCGCAGGCGCGAATCGTGAACTCGATTTCGGCCTCCATATTGAAACGGCCCAAGCCGAAGCGGAGGCTGCTGCGGGTTAAATCTGGATCGCGCCCGAGAGCGCGGAGCACGTGGCTCGGCTCCGGATTGGCCGACGTGCAAGCGCTGCCGGAGCTGACGGCGATGTCGCGCATGCTCATCATCAGCGCCTCGCCATCGACGCCGCGGAAACTCGCGTTCAGATTGTTCGCCAGCCGCAGTTCCGGCCGCTCCAGCGCCGGCCCATTCAGCAACAGGCCCTCGATCTCATGCGACAAACCGGCCCAGAGCCGATCGCGCAGACGCCGGAGCCGCGGGATTTCCACCGCGTTTTCGGCCGCGCATAATTCGAGCGCGGCGGCAAACCCAACGATGCCTGGCACGTTGAGCGTGCCGCTGCGAAAACCCCCTTCTTGGCCGCCGCCATCGATCTGCGGTTCGAGCCGGACGCTGGGCGTTCGCCGTCGCACATAGAGCGCGCCGATCCCTTTGGGACCGTAAAGTTTGTGCGCCGAAAAACTCAGCAGATCGACTTGCAGCGCTTCGACATCGACTGGCAACTTGCCGACGGCTTGGGTCGCGTCGCAGTGCAGCAGAATGCCGCGCGCTTTGCACAAGCGGCCGATTTCCGCCAGCGGCTGGACTACGCCGATTTCGTTATTCGCCAACATCACGCTCACCAAGAGCGTATCGTCGCGGAGCGCCGCGGCGACCTGGTCCAGATCGAGCACGCCGGCCGCCGCGCTCGTCGCTTGCGTCACCGGCAGGAGGGTCAAGTCGAATCCGCGGCGGCCAAGTTTTAAGAGCGGATCGAGGACCGCCTTGTGCTCGGTCGCCACGCTGACGAGATGATTTCCCTTGCGGCGCGTTCGTTCGGCCACGCCGCGGATCGCCAGATTGTTGCTCTCGGTCGCGCCGCTGGTGAAGACAATCTCTCGTTCGCCCGCTCCGATGGCGGCGGCAATCGAACGCCGTGCGGCGTCCACGGCGTCTTTCGCCTCCCAGCCGAACGAATGGTTCACGCTCCCTGGATTGCCGTATTGCTCAGTGAAATACGGCAGCATCGCCTCGACCACGCGCGGATCGACGCGCGTGGTGGCATGATTGTCGAGATAAATCCGAGCCGCAGGAGCCATCCCTGTAGTTTAGCCGGACCTCGCTCGCGAAGTAATCCATCCGAGCGAGCCCGGCTTGCTGGGCGATGGAGTCCAACCCTCACCGCCGCGAACGACCCTGGAAAAACGACCTGAGCGCGGCGCCACGAAGGGGCCGTAAAAGACGGGGGAAACCCACAGCAGTCTATTTTCCAAACAGGGCGCGGAGCGAAATCTGCGACCACGTTTCAAACCGCGCCTGATCGGCAAGCAGTTCGTCGACCGGAGCAAAGCCGCTATCGACCAGATCGATCTCGCGCGAGCGCACGGTCGGCTGCTCAACGTCGAAAAGATGCACCACTCCCAGATGAACCTTGCCGACCGGGGTTTCGTCGTCGTTGATGAGCCCGACGCACTGTTCCTGAAACGGCCCGTCGAGAAAGACTTCTTCGGCCAACTCGCGGCGCATTCCCTCGGCATAAGGGACGCTCGAATCGCCGGTGCAATCGTCGGCCGAGATGTGCCCTCCCACGCCGATCGAGCGTTTGCTGTGGAGCCGCGCTTCGCCTTGCCCCTTGCCACGCGTGTAGTGAAACAGGCGCACCCGTCCCGCCGGGTCGCGATGCCGAAAAATCACATAGGGAATGAGCTGTTTGAAGCTCGGGTCCTCTTCGACCTCATCGCGCGGACGAAAGCTCGTGTTGGCCGGATCGAGCAATTGGTCCAAATAGCGCTCGGTCTCGGTCGAAAAGCCTTGAAAATGGCCGAGAGCATGAAAGAGCTTCGTCGGCACGACCAAAACTTGTTCCGTTTGCACAGCGGTCATCGGGCATCCCTTCCGGGTGAAAAATCTCGTCAGAATCGCAGCAGATCGGGTGGTTTCAGATCCACTGGCAAGAAAATAGCCGGATGGAATTTTTCGACCGGCTCGTGACCGGCCTGGCATGTTTCCGCCACGGTTCCCCTGCGGCACTTCACGGGTCCCATCATACCGAGCGGCAATCGAGAAATGGAGACCCACCGGAGAACATTTTTGGAGAACTGTTTTGAAACATTCTTAATGGCCAATCAAGCTGATTAGACGAAACGGCCGGCCGCGCGCATAATTCAAGCGGCGGTGTCATCGTGCGCGGCCAATTCAAAGAGCTCTGTCGTTGTTTGCGAGCCGTGCGAAGCAAGGGGCCGACGAAGCGGAGTTGAAATCGGCAAGGGCCGTTTCTCACACGGCTCGAGGCGTCCGCGAAGGAGAATCGGTGTTCACGTTGTCGGAGCTATATACTGCCCGAATCGCGGCCAGCGGCCCCGCTATCGCGCTGCACGTGCCGCGCGGCGCAGAATTCTGCGCGGTCACTTGGAACGAACTCGACGCCGATGTCCGCCGGCTCGCACATTGGCTCCGCGACCAGCAGGTGGGCGCGGGCGATCGCGTCGCCCAAATCGCGGAGAATTGCTACGAATGGATTGTCCTCGACTGCGCAATCCATCTGCTCGGGGCGATTCACGTCGCCATTCATGCGCCGCTGTCCGGAATGCAGATCGGCTTTCAAATCGTCGATAGCGGCGCCCGCGTCGTCGTTTTATCGGGCGCGGAACAGGCGGCCAAATTGGCCGATCCTGTCTTGCGCTGGGGGGCGGAGGTGCGGTTTTTTTCGTATGAGCCGTGCGCGGCGGAATTGAACAGGGGGCCGGTCGCGGCCGTCCCTGCGCTCGGCGGAATCGCGCGGACCGGCTCCGGCGCGGCCGCGGTTGCCGCGCAACCAGCCTTCGCGCCGGCCGCGGGCGCCGAGGATCTGGCGACCATTCTTTACTCCTCCGGGACGACAGGCGAGCCAAAAGGGGTCATGCTGACCCACGCGAATCTGGTCTCGAACGCCACCGCCATGACGGCCGCCTTCGAGGTGACGGCCGCCGATCTGCGGCTCACGTTTTTGCCGCTGAGCCACATTTTCGCGCGGACTTGCGATCTCTATACGTGGCTCTGCTGCGGCTCGCAATTGGCACTGGCCGAAAGCCGCGAACGGATTGTCGCCAATTGTGCGCGGCTGCGGCCCACCCTTCTCAACGGAGTTCCTTATTTTTACGAGAAGGTCATGCGGCAGTTCCGCGAGTCGAACGAGGCGGCGCCGCGCGGTCGGCTGAACGAATTGTTGGGCGGCCGGCTGCGCGCCTGTTGCTCGGGAGGCGCGGCGCTGCCGCTACATGTTGCCTGCTGGTATGAGGCTCAGGGGTTGCCGCTGTTGCAAGGCTACGGCCTGACTGAGTCATCGCCTGTCATTTCGATGTCGACGCCGAGCCACTATCGCAATGGGACGGTTGGCCGCGCGCTGGCCGGGATTGAAATCCAAATCGGCGCGGATGGCGAAATCCTCACCCGCGGCCCGCATGTCATGCGCGGATATTGGAATCGGCCGGACGCCACCGCGGACACGATCCGCGCCGGCTGGCTACATACGGGCGATCTTGGGGTCTTATCGGACGATGGCTATTTGACAATCACCGGCCGCAAAAAAGAGATTCTGGTGACGGCCGGCGGCAAAAACATCGCCCCTGTCGCGATCGAAGCCTTGCTCACCGAAGAACCGCTGATTGCCCAGGCGGTCGTGTTCGGCGACGGGCGAAATTATCTGACCGCATTGATTGTGCCCAATCCCGATGTGCTCCGCGAACAGATCATTAAACAAGCGCTGACCGTTCGTTCGCGCGAAGAGGCCTTGGTCCATCCGGCCGTGCTGGACTTATATCGCGCTGCGATCGACGAACGCTTGCGCTGTTTGTCGCGTTCCGAACAGATTGGCCGCTTCGCGCTGGTTGGAAAAGGTTTCAGCATCGAGTCGGGCGAGTTGACGCCGACTCTGAAGCTGCGCCGCGCCATGATCCAAGCGAATCATGCCGCGCTGATCGAGGCGCTCTATGCCGGCTAAGGGGCTTCCAACCGGTTTCGGATTGCGTCGCCACGGTTCCTCCGCTCGCAATTGAATCGTGCAAAGGGTTCGTTTTTCCGGACCCCGCCGCCGCGCGAAACGGCCGGCGCTCCTGCCTTTGCCGAGTCCAGGGGCGTATAATAGAGATGTCTTGCCTTCGATTCCTTTCGTGACGAGCCTTATGTCTACCACCGAACACGAACCGTCGTTTGCAGAAACCGCTCTGAAAATGGGGGGCAAGAGCGAAGAAGAAGCGCGCCGGACGGGAGCCATCGACGCGGCCGACGACCAGGTCGAAACGCTATTTGCGGCCCGCTTTCAAACGGTCAACAGCCCGGTGCACAAAGCGGTTTGGGATCGCGATTTTCCGCTCGAGTTGTTTCAAAGCAGACCGCACGAGACGCCTCCCGACGTCGCGCGGGTCATGCAGCAATCGCTCGAGGCCGTGCGACAGCATCAGGCCGCCGGGACCTTGCACGACGAAAATCTCAAAATCGCCGAGCCGGTCTTGCGCAATCTTGCGAAGGCCGGCTATTGGGGATTGCTGGTCGATCGCGCCTACGGTGGCTCGGGGGCGCCGTTTGCCGCGTTCGCGCCCTTTCTCACCCAAATGGCCATGGTCGATCCGACCATTGCCGGTCTCGCGTCG
>DASRSE010000336.1:0-2807 GCA_035656655.1 Pirellulales bacterium | reverse complement strand
GCGCCGGCCGTTCAGGTGGCGCGCGGCGCCCGGCCCGACGGCGTAGTACTCTCCCCCGGCCCAATAGACCTCGTTATGCCGGCAGCGGTGTCCAGGCCGCGCGAAGTTCGAAACCTCATAATGCTCGAACCCGGCCGCGGCCAGCCGATCGATCGCCGCGGCATACAGGCGGGCCTCGAGCTCCTCGCCGGCCTGGGGCAGCGTTCCGCGCTGCCAGCGGCCGTAAAAGGCGCTCCCCTTTTCGATCGTCAGGCCGTAAGTCGAGAGATGATCCGGGGCCAGCGCCAGCGCTGCCTCTAAATCGGCCGTCCATTCCGCGAGCGTTTCGCCTGGACTCGCAAAGATCAAATCGAGCGACACCGAGGGAAACGCGCGGCACAACTCGCGGGCCGCGCCGATCGTCTCGGCCGTGTGATCGCGTTCGAGCCAGCGCAATTTCTCCGCGCGAAACGACTGCGCGCCGAGACTGATCCGATTGACTCCGGCCGCCGCCAAGACGGCGACGCGATCCGGATTCAGGTCGATCGGGTTGGCTTCGACCGACCATTCGTGGCCGGCGGCGGGAGGAAACCAGGTTCGCGCCAAATGAAGCAGCGTCTCCAGGTGCGCCGCGGAGAGATGCGTCGGCGTGCCGCCGCCGAAAAAGAGCGTATCGACTTCGCGCGGCTCGCCCAGTTGCCGGAGTTCCAATTCGACCGCTTGCAAATAGGCCGCCGTCAGATCGTCGCGCCGGGCCACCAGCGTGAAATTGCAATAGCCGCAGCGATGCGCGCAAAACGGCACATGAAAATAAGCCGAGCGAGCAGCCGGATGGAGCCCCGATTGCGCGGAATGGGCGGGCAGCGAAGAGGTCATGCCTGCATTCTAGCGAGCGGCGGCGGGCCGTGGAAACGCGGCCGCCTAAAACGCCGCGCGGACTTTTCACCACCGTTCGCGGTCGCGGTTACGAAAAAATCCAGCGTGCTTCCGGCATTCCTGGTGATCCGCGCCGGCCGTTTCAGGGCTCGGCGGCGCGTACCGGCGGAAACGGAATGAAGGGAGGAAACCGCGAGGATGCGCCGCCGCCGTTGGGCCGCCGCGGATTGCGCGGGTTGATCGCCATGAGGCTGGCTTCTGGAAACAACTCCGCCACGCCTTCGCGCTGCGCCAGCGAACTGTCCAGGGGCAGCGCCGCCAGGCCATACGCGGTATCGCCGAGCCGAGCGCGGAGCCAGTTCGACTGCGGGCCGGGCGTCGTTTCCGCAAAGTAGCACTCCGGATGCGCAGCCACAAACGCGCGCCGTTCGCGGACCAGGTGCTGCTGCTGAGTCACATAGACGCACGGCGCCGCCGCCAACGCCACCAGAATCAGCAGCGTCCGCAAGCTGAATTGAAACCACCGGCGGCGCGAGATCGGGTTCATGGCCCAATTCTAGCAGGCGGCTCGCGCGCAAGCGAACGCGCAATACGGCAAATTGCCGCGGGGCTTGCTGGCGGCGCTGTTAATGCGGCGCGTCAACGATCAGCTTCCCTTGGTCGAGGTCGTAGACCTCGCAGGGCTTTTCGAGATCCCAATAGCCGCGCGGAGAAACTCCCTTGATGCCTGGCTGAGGGACAATCGCGTCGCGGAGAATCACGCCCGGATGTCGCGCGACTTTGTCCGAAATGACGCGGGCGTCGCGAATGATCGGTTTGAGTTCGCGCGTAACGGAGTTGACATTTTCCGCCGCTTGCACCAATTGTTGATAAAGCTGCGGGTTATTCACTAATTGCGCCAAGGTGCCGTCGCTGTTGTTCAAATTGCGAGTGAAGATCGAAAGCTGCTTCAGCAAATCTTCCAGATGGGCGACCCCTTGGTCCATGTTCTTGACGATTTCGCCGCCGCGCTGGCTCAGCGGCTCGGTGAAGCCTTCCAGATTTTTCAGGTTCTGGTTAGCCGTGTTGACCGTGTCTTTGGCCGCCAGCACCGTGTCTTGGACCGAGTTGATGGTCCGCTCGGTGTCGGCCAGCAGCTTGGGCAGCGCGGCAATGCTCCGTTTCAGATCGGCCTTGGTTTGCTCGTCGCTGACCAGATCGTCGATGCTGGACATGGCGCGTTGAAAACTGTCCATCGCGCGTTCGGTTTTGGCAATGATGCGAGTGAATTGCTCATCGTTCTGTTCGAGCAGATTATTGACGTTTCCGGCGAGAATTTCGACTTTGCTGCTGGCATTGTTCAACCCGCGCATCGTCGAGAGCATTTCGTGTTCGAGGTCGTTGGCGATTTTATACACGTCGGGCGAAGGGGCGCCGGCGATGAAGTCGCCGCTGTGGAGTGGCGTGGCCGGCTTGGCCGGATCGGCTTGCTTCACCACCTGCAAGACCGTGTCGCCGAGCAAGGGCGTGCTCGCGCGGATGGCTTCGCGTTGAGTCAGCACAACGTCCGAATGAATGTGCAGAGTAACCAGCACGCCTTGGTCGTTCAGGTCGGTCTTGGCGACGCGGCCAACCAAAATCCCGCTTTCGCGAACCGGGGTGTCCTGGGCGACGCCGCTGGCATCTTGAAATTGCACGTAGACCGTGTAGGTTCCGCGCACGAGCGACGGCAACTTGCCGAACAGCACGACGAGGATCGCGGTGATGATCGCCGTGGCGAGCACCATCACGCCGACACGAAATTGGACTACGCGTTCGTCCATGACTGAAACGTTGGCTTTCCGGCCGCGCGGTCCGACCCGCTAGCGGGGCGAGTTCGCACGTAAAATTGGGGTTTTAAGGGTGTTAACGAAATAGCGAAATTTAGGATCGTGAATCGTTCAACGCTGGGCGGCCATCTCCATGAGCCGGTC
>DASRSE010000335.1:0-7400 GCA_035656655.1 Pirellulales bacterium | reverse complement strand
CAATAGATCATACGGAGCAGCGGCGATGAAATTGGCTGCGTCCGGCTGACCCAACTTATTGAGCAAGTGTCCGGCGCTCAGATGGAGATCGGCGGCGGCGACCCGCAGCGACGCGGCGCCGCCATCGTTGTTGGCTTCGCGGTATTGATCGGCCACGATGGCAGCCGTGGAAAAATCGGCGGCCGTATCGAGGGGCCAGCCGGTGAGCGCGCCCGAATCGATCAAGGCAGGGGCGGCCGCCAAGGCAATCGCGTCGGCTCGGCCTTGCAGCGTGCGCTGCACGACAATCAGATGCGCCCAATTCAACACTAGGCTGCCGAGCAAGACGCCAATGAGCAAAAAGAAAATGACCGCGACCACCAGCGCTCCGCGCCGAGCCGTGCGCGGCGCGCGGCGGCGGCGGACGGTGGATGCGCGGAGACTAGCGATGGGCTGAATCATGGCGGTGCGAAATTGCTTGAGTTTTCGGGGTTACTCGCCGCGGCCGCGGCTGACCACGCCATGTTTCGCGTTGCCGTCGCGCGCCGGCGGTTCGGGGCGTTGATAGCTGGTCGAAACGATCGGAGCAAGCGGTTCCACCAGCGGGCTCCCAGCGACCGAAATCGGTTTCTCCTCCTGCACGCGGTTGTCTTTGAAAGTCAACTCCGTCATCGACGCGCCGCGCCAGACTTGGGTTTTCGTCAGCGCTTCCGGCGGCTTCGGCTCAATGGGTTTCAGGCCCAGCAGAATTTGCGGGTTGACTTCATCGCCGCCGCGATTTTCGGCGGCCACGACCGAATCGTCCGCCCCGCGCAAGGTTACGCTGAGCGTGCCGAAGCGTTGGGCCAAGATCAGTTTGTTGGCCTGTTCGGGCGAGACCGCGACCGTCACGTTCTTCAAGCTGGGGTTCGGTCGCTCTTCGACCTTGTACAGGCCCTCACTGGTGGCGAGGACTTTCACGCCGTACAAGATCGTCTTCGTGGTCATTCCATGCAGTTCCGGTTGTTCGCCCTTGACCGTGAGCGAAACGTCGACGATCGCTTGCGGCCCGAGAATTCCGCCCAGCGCATTCGTCTGATCGACCGCGAAGGTGACGGCCCGCATGCCCGGCGGAATCTGTTGCGACAACGTGGGCGAATAGCCGACGCCGAACAATTGGTCTTCTGTGATCGGTTGGCCGGCCAGAATCGCGACCTTGTTCACCCGCATCAGGGCCCGCGCGCTCGAATTCATCGCGCCCGGCGGAACCTGCTCGGGCGACTTCTTGACGACCTCCAGGCTCTGCTCGACCAACCGCGAGTTCTGCGGTAAGTTGAACTTGGCCACGAGGACGGGGACGCCGCGATCTTCGCGCACTTTCGGCGTGAGATACTGTTTCGCGGCATACGCCGCAACCAAACCGAATAAGATGGCGCAGACGGCTAAGGTAATCGTGCCGGGACCGACGCGTTTCATACCCGAGACTCCAGTATGTCGAAGTTGATAAAAAACCTGGAAGCGACACAGTTGATTCGCCGACGCAAGCCAGTTGGAACGACGATTGACGGCGATTCAACGCGTTTTTGTTGGGTTTAAGTTGGCTGAAGCGCTACTCTTTGCGCAAGGTGAACGAGGCTCGCAAGGCTTGGCTATTCAAGGAGAGACCGACAAACTTGAGCAGGTCTGGCGCTGCTCGAGTCGAGTCGACGGTTAGCACAACCTCAATTCGATCGCCCGTTTGGGCCGCCGATAAAGGAGCCAAACTATCCGGTTGGCCGTTCACCTGAATGGCGACTTCGACAAAGGGTGCGATGCTCCAATCCGCGATTGCCTGATTGACGGCATCGACCACCTCGGCGTGCGTCGTCTGCGGCATGGTCGCTTGGCGCGCCCCGACCGCGGCCGCCGCGGCCAGCGTTTGATCGCCGAGCAGCAGCATGCTGAACTCGATAATTCCAAAAAACACGACCAGCAAAATCGGCAACGTCAGCATCAGCTCGACCGTCAGGACGGCTCGCCGCTTTTGCAGTCGTGCTCTCGGCGATAGTGGCTGGCTGGTTGTCATGTCAACGCGTGGTTTTCAAAGTTTGCTGCGGAATTAGGAAAGTTCCCGACCTAGGAATCGGCGGCGCACTCGCGCCGGACTACATCGCCAAGACGCCTTGGTGCACCAGCCAAAACACGATCATCCAGGCCCCAATTGCGACGGGAACCGCAAAGGGCAGCATCCGCGCTGTCGGTACGTCAATCGCCGCGCTCGCAGAGTTAGAATCCAGCGGCGCGAGGCTGGTCGACACCGTGTGCACGGCGATCACACCCAAGGCCAAAGCCGCGGCCAGCGCTATGCCGAGCGCAAATGCGATCAACATCCAGTGCGGGCCGAACCACGCCCCCAGCGCGGCAAGCAATTTGACATCTCCCATGCCTCCGCCCCCGAAACACCACGGCAAAAAGAGAAGCCCGAAGCCGATCGCAAACCCCAACAGCGCTGTGGATGGTCCCCAGCCCCCTGGCGCAAACGTGTGAAATAGCAGTCCGGCGACCGCTGTGGGTACGGTCAGCGCGTTGGGAATTCGCCGCTGGCGCAAATCGGTAAAGGCCGCGGCCAGCGTATAACTGAGCACCGTCAAGACGAAGAGAGATGTCGATACCACGATCGGACTCCTGAATCGGGCCTGCGAAACCTAGCGCGATACCCCTGCGAGCCGATACGCCGGTGGAAAAACGCCGGCCGAGCACACGGCTACGGCGTCTGTGCGGAGAGTGTTCCCCGTCCGCAGCGCGTGACCGTCGATTTAGGCTGGGTATAACTCGCACCGCCGAATCCGAAAGTCGGATCGGGCGCTAAGGTGTAAGAAAGGTCGATGCTGGAAGCCGCCTCCGCGACATCCCCAAACTCATCGATCAAGGCATCGCGCACCGCCGTCAAGCCGGAGACAATTCCAATCGTCAACAGCGTCGCCAGCAGCACCCACTCGAACGTGAGCACGCCGGATTCATCGCGCCAAAGTTGTACGATCCATTTGTGCATGTCGGAAACACCTGGCGACAAAATCAAAAAATCGACAGCGCCCTATTCCCTCTCTCGCAAGGAAAGGGCCGGGTGACGGGCTCCTTCAATCTCAGCCTTCCGCTCTGGGCGCAATTCACGCACCAAGCTCAAGCACCCGGACCGCCATCGCTCCGAGCTAACTTCCCGTACTGCAATTCGGACTCGTTCCTTGCTGCACCAAGGCGCCGCGGCCACACCGGGTAAAAGTCGGCAACGCATCGGTATAACCAAAACCGCCGGTGCCGAATGTCGGGTCGGGCGCCAGCGTGAAAGACTGATCGATATGGATTGCCGCCTCGGAAACGTCGCCTAACTCATCGATGATCGCGTCGCGGGCCGCCGTCAGCCCGGAGACGATTCCAATCGTCAACAAAGTCAGCAGTAGGACCCATTCAAAAGAAAGGACTCCCGCGTCTTCGCGGCACATTCGGAGCAGAGGCTGTTTCATGCTGCGGAAGGCTTCAGAGCCGTACAAGTTGCAAGGTTTGAAAATGCGCCAGCGACGAAAACAGGTTAGCCCCAATTCGGTCGCCGAATCTTCCCGCGGCGGGCGACTCATTGCCCACCGCGGGAAGCGAAATCGTCTGAAGGCCGATGTCGCGCGACCGGAACGACATCGTTTGCAGGCTGATTCATTAACTGCCGACGTTGCAGTTGGGGATCACGCCTTGGTCCACCAAAATGCCGCGCGAGCAGTGTGTAAAAGTAAAATTGTCCAAGAAGCCGGAATTCACGCCTTGGCTATCGGTTAACGGGTTTTGCGTCGTGTGGACCGTGACAATCAACGGATGATCGATCGTGTACGACTGGTCGAGCGAGAGCATCGCTTCGGCGACGTCGCTCAGCTCGTCGATGATCGCATCGCGGGCCGCGGTCAGACCGCTGACGATGCCGATCGTCAGCAAGGTCACGAGCAAAATCCACTCGAAGGTGAGCACACCTTCCTCTTCCTGCCACATTCTGCGCAGTGTCACGGTCACAGGAGACTCCTTCAGCTTGCGAATCTACGAAAACTCGAAGTCCAACATTGGAACCTCGAACTGGCGGCGAAGTTGTGCCCAAAGCCGACAGCTTCTCGACCGGGACTAAGGCAAGGGCCGTGCCAGGCGCGAAAAATATTGATGCGGCATGGCCGTTCGTGCGGTACGTCGCGATGGGGCAATGACTTAGCGAAAAACTTGCAATTCACTGAGCGAAGCGGCTTCAAATCGAGCGTTTCGCTTTTGAAACAGAGCCGCGACTTGCGGCCCGTAGTCTGTTCATCTTTGTGAACAGGCCGCCGATTGGCATTCTGACTGCACTGAGACGAAATCGGGGCAATTGCCCTTTTTTCCGCGGAAGCTGCGCAGACTTTGCCGATTGATTTCCCGGCCGCCGTTTAAACGGATAATCGGACCCGCCCGGACGATAGAAAACTAATATGCGGAACGCGACCGTGCCGGAAATGCGCCCGGCGACATGCTGCGCCGCGGGGGCTTTTCTATCTCGCCATTTTGCCGATTGCGACCATGCCGAAAACGTTCTTCGCGCGTTTTGCCGTTCCGATTCTGGCGGGAGTGCTATTCGTTCTCCCGCTAGTAATGCTGGGCTCGCAATTGGCCCTGCACAGCAACCGCAACGATGTGAAGGAATGGCTGCCGTCTTCGTTCAAGGAAACGACCGAATTCGAGTGGTTTCGCAAATACTTTTTTAACGACACGTTCATCCTGGCAAGTTGGGACGGCTGCACGGTCCAAGACGAACGACTCGTCACGCTGGCCAACAAGCTGGTCCCGCCGGTCCTCGGGATGGAAGTCAATTTGTTCGGCGGCAAGGCCCGCGTCACGAAGGTCATCGACGGCAGCTCGGCCGCGACCGCCGGAGTTCAGGTGGGAGACATTGTCAGCGAGATCGGCCGTCAACCGATCTGCGCGTACGCCGATTTAGCCAGCGGTTTGCGCTATTATCACAACGGCAGCGACCTGCGGCTGGCGATCGTGCGCGACGACGAATCGCTCGAGCTGACGGTGCATGTGACCGAAGACTTGCCCACCGGTCCGGTTCTGTTTGAGAAGGTTTTGACCGGCCGCAACGTGATCGAGCAATTGACCGCGGCGCCACTCAATCTGACTCGCGAAGAAGCAATCGCCCGCATGACCGGTTCCGTGCTCGGACCTGACAAACGCGCCCGCCGCGCCGATGGCAAGCTATTGCATGCCGACGAGCCGGACGATCGCCAAACTTGCGCGCTGATTATCTTGACCAAAAATGGCAAAGAGAACCCGCGCGCCGCTGTAGCCGGAGTCGAACAGATCGCGAAAGAAAGCGCCGTTCCGGCCGCTGCGCTGCACCTCGGCGGCCCGCCGGTCGACAATGTCTCGATCGACAAAGAAGGCGAACGGATGCTGTTCAAGCTGATGATCCTGTGCGGGCTCGTCGGCTGGACCTTAACCTATTGGTGCACGCGCAGCTTTCAATTTACCACGCTGATTTTTAACGGTTCGGTTTACGCCTCGTCGTTGTCGCTGGCGATTGTGAAATACTCCGGCGGCACGGTAAACTCAATTCTGCTGACGATGCCTGCCGTCGTCTACACGGCCGCCCTCTCCTGCGGCATTCACCTAGTCAACTACTATCGTCACACGCGGGCTTCGGAAGGGCTCGATGGAGCGCCGGGAAAAGGGCTCAAGGCGGCTTGGCTGCCATGTTTGCTATCGGCCGGAACCACGTCGCTGGGCCTGATCTCGCTCTATACGAGCGAACTGGTGCCGATCAAATTCTTCGGCCTCTATTCGGCCGTCGGCGTGATGGTCACGATCGTGCTGATGTATCTGTATTTGCCCTCGGCGCTGCAGTTTCGTCCGCCGAAGGTGCCGGTCGATCCAAAAACAGGCCGCGAGCCGACCGAAGCCCTGGACCCTGACCACCGCCGCCGGATGCGCTGGCTGGGGACACTCGTCACGCGCCGGCCGGCCTACGTCTGGATCGTGTTCATGACGCTATTAGCCGTCTGCGGGTATGGCTTGCGCTATTCGACGACGACGATCTCGCTCATGAGCTTGTTCTCGAAAAACTCAGAAATCATTCGTTCGTACACGTGGCTCGAAAAGAATCTGGGCCCGCTCGTGCCGATGGAGGTCGTCGTGCGGATGGACCCCAATCTCGATCCTTACGAGAGCAAGGGCAAACTGACGCTGCTTCAGAAAATGGAGCTCATCGGCCGCATTCAAAAGAGCATCGAATCGATCCCCGACGTCGGCAGCACAATGTCGGCTCTGACCTTCGCGCCCGACATTTTGGAAAAAGGGGGCGCCGGGCTCGGCCTAGCCGGCCGCTCGAAACGCTCGGTGCTGAACAAGCGGCTGCTGGCGCATCGCGCCGACCTGCTCAAAGGGGACTATTACGCCGAGGAAGACGAAAACGGGACCGAGTTGTGGCGCGTCAGCTTGCGTGTGGCCGCGCTAAATGACATCGACTACGGCGCCTTTATCCAAAGCATCAAGGACAAGGTCGAGCCGGTCGTCAAAGGCGAACAAGCAGCCGGTCATCTCGGCCTGCGCAATGTCGTCTACACCGGGCTGACCCCGGTCGTCTACAAGGCTCAGCGCGCATTGCTTGACGGCCTGATTGAAAGTTTCTTTTGGGCTTTCGTGATGATCGCCGCGGTGATGACCGTCGTGTTTCGCGACGTGCGCGCGGGACTCTATACAATGTTGCCCAATGTCTGGCCGGTGGCCGTAGTCTTTGGCATGATGGGCTGGCTCGGCATACCGCTCGACATCGGCACGATGATGACCGCGGGGGTCGCGATGGGGGTCTGCGTCGATGACACGGTCCATTTTGCGAATTGGTTTCGCCGCGCCACGCGCCAGGGCGTGCCGCGCCGCGAGGCCGTGATCATGGCTTATGAGAATTCAGCGGGGGCAATTTATCAAAGTACGCTGATTGTCTCGCTCGGCCTGGCGACCTTCTCACTGAGTTCGTTTATGCCGACGCAGCGCTTTGGCATGCTGATGGGCACGCTTCTCTTTTTTGGCTTAATCGCCGATTTGGTTCTTACGCCGGCGATGTTGTCCGGCCCCATCGGCCGCTATTTCATCCGCGGCTGCACTCCGGCCGCAGGGTTGGCCAACGGTCAGCCGGCGGAACGCGCCGCCAGCCCGCTCGGGCACAAGCTGTCGGGGCCGCATCGGCCGCGCGCCGATGTCCTGCGCCCCGAGCCCTTTCGCGACGGCACCTGACCAACGGTCTCGTTGTTCCATTACCGAGGGAAATGGGCGAACGCGCTGGCCATGATGCTGCGCAATGGCGAAGACCAGCGAAAAAAACGATTCGGCCGGCCGGAGACCAGCCTTGCGGAGGGAAAATTCAGTCCCGACGCTCGCAAAACTCGTGCCATAGGGTAAACTGG
>DASRSE010000334.1:0-15798 GCA_035656655.1 Pirellulales bacterium | reverse complement strand
CGGTTACACTTTGAATGAGATTCAAGGCCGTCACCACAGCTTGTTCTGCGAAGAATCGCTGAAGAACAGCGCCGCTTACAAAGAGTTTTGGGCACGGCTCGCACGCGGCGAGTATCAAGCGGGCGAGTTCAAGCGAGTCGGCAAGAACGGCAAAGAAGTTTGGATTCAGGCTTCGTACAACCCCATCATGAATGGCAACGGCAAGCCGTTCAAGGTTGTCAAATACGCGACCGACATGACCGCCGAAGTGCTCAAAAACGCGGACTATTCCGGCCAACTCGCCGCGATCAGCAAGTCGCAAGCGATCATCGAGTTTCAACTCGACGGTACCATCCTGACCGCCAACGACAACTTTCTGAATACGCTCGGCTACACGTTGAACGAAGTTCAAGGCCGCCATCACAGCTTGTTCTGCGAAGAGTCGCTGCGCAATTCGGCGGAGTACCGCGAGTTTTGGACCCGCCTCGGACGCGGCGAGTATCAAGCGGGCGAGTTCAAGCGGCTCGGCAAGAACGGCAAAGAAGTCTGGATTCAAGCCTCTTATAACCCGATCATGAATCGCGACGGCAAGCCGTTCAAAGTGGTTAAATATGCTTCGGACATCACCGCCCAGGTGAAGCTCCGCGACGAGATCCGGCAAAATGCCGAACGCGAGAAGATTCGCGCCGCCGAATTGAACGAGATCATGCAGTCGGTCGCGCAGAACGCGACGACTTTAAGCACGTCTTCCGAAGACCTGGGTTCCGCGAGCACGCAAATGGCAGCCAATGCCGAGGAGACTGCCGCCCAGGCGAATGCCGTTTCCGCCGCTTCGGAAGAAGTGAGCAAAAACGTGCAAACGGTCGCCACCGGCGTCGAGCAAATGACAAGTTCCATCCGCGAGATCGCCAAGAACGCGGCCGATTCGGCCAAGGTCGCCCAGCAAGCCGTCTCAGTCGCCGAAACGACCAATCGCACAATCAACAAACTCGGCGAAAGCAGCGTGGAAATCGGCAAGGTGATCAAAGTCATCACTTCGATCGCCGAGCAAACCAATCTGCTCGCCTTGAACGCCACGATCGAAGCCGCCCGCGCGGGCGAAGCGGGCAAGGGCTTTGCCGTCGTCGCGAATGAGGTCAAAGAGCTGGCCAAGGAAACGGCCAAGGCCACCGAAGACATCGGCCACAAGATCGAAGCGATTCAAGTCGACACCCGCGGTGCGGTCGATGCGATCCAGCAGATCAGCCAAGTCATCGATCAGATCAACGACATCTCGAACACCATCGCCAGCGCGGTGGAAGAGCAAACCTCGGTCACCAACGAAATCAGCGGCAACATTTCGGAAGCGGCCAAGGGAAGCGCCGAGATCGCTCAGAACATCACCTCGGTGGCGCAAGCCGCTCGCAGCACGACCGAAGGGGCCAATCGCTCGCTCGATTCGGCCCGCCGACTGGCCGAGATGGCCGGCGACTTGCAAAAGCTCGTTGATCGCTTTCAAAGCAAGAATTAACCACGACATGCGCAATCCCGCTTTCTGCGCAGCCAAGAGCGGGATTGCCTTTTTTAGCCTCACGCGCGCTTGGCGATATCCCCTCGTGCCGATTCGGCCGACTTCAGCGAAGGACTTTACTCATGCGGGCACTCATCGTGGACGACTCTCGAGCCATGCGGCGGATCATCGCCAGCATGTTGCACGACTGCGGCCTGGAAACGATCGAAGCGGGACATGGCCGCGAGGGTTTGCAACAACTGGCCAGCGCTCCGCCGGTGGACATCGCGCTGGTTGACTGGAACATGCCGGAAATGAACGGCTTGGACTTCGTCAAAGCGGTCCGGGCGCAGCCGCGGTTTGCCGCGCTCCCCTTGGTGATGGTTACCACGGAAACGGAAATGGAGCGCGTGGCCGCCGCGCTGGATGCCGGCGCCAATGAATACGTGATGAAGCCCTTCGGAAAAGAAGCCCTTCAAGACAAGCTCGCCCTGTTGGGAATTCTCTAGCTTTGTCCCGGCAAAGCCCTCGGTTCGGCGTGGAAGTTATTCGGCAATCGGCCCATCTTGCAGCGGTGATTCACTCATGCGAAAAATACGCGTCCTCATCGTCGATGACTCGGTCGTCGTCCGCAAAATGTTGGCGGATGTCTTGGCCGCGGAGCCGGCGCTGGATATCGTGGGCAGCGCGTCGAACGGCCGGATTGCCTTGCAAAAAATCCCGCAGGTGAATCCGGACCTGATTACGCTCGATCTCGAGATGCCGGAGATGGACGGCTTGGCGACGTTGAAAGAAATTCGCCGCTCGTATCCGCGGATTCCGGTGATTATGTTCAGCATGCTGACGGCCCGCGGCGCCGATGCGACGCTGGACGCCTTGGCGGCCGGCGCCAGCGATTGCGTTTGCAAGCCGACGAACATGACCAATGCCGTCGCGGCAATGCAAAACATTCGCGAGCAGATGATTCCGAAAATCCGGGCGCTCTGCCCGTTTGCCGAAAACTTGCCGTGGCCGACGCAACCGCTTGACCCGTCGCGGCGATTTGCCGCGCAGAACAAGACCAACGCCAAGCCGCGGAAGGTGAACGAGCCGATCGAGATCGTGACAATCGGCGTGTCAACCGGCGGGCCGAACGCGCTGTCGCAATTGCTGCCGCAGTTGCCGGCCGATTTTCCGGTTCCCATCGTAATCGTGCAACACATGCCGCCGATCTTCACGAAACAATTAGCCCTCCGGCTCGACAAAATCTCGCCGTTGCAGGTCCGCGAAGCCGAGGCCGGCGCGGTCCTTTATCCCGGCGAGGTCTGGATCGCGCCGGGCGATTTTCATCTGGTGGTCGGTCGGCAAGGCGGCGTCGCGAGCCTCGCCCTCCAGCAAGGTCCGCCGGAAAACTCGTGCCGGCCCGCCGCCGATGTGCTGTTTCAGTCGGTCGTCGACACCTTCGGAGCGCGAACGCTGGGCGTCGTCATGACCGGGATGGGGCAAGACGGCTTGCGCGGCTGCGAACGCATTCGCGATGCCGGCGGCCGCATCCTCGTCCAAGATGAAGCCAGCTCGGTCGTCTGGGGAATGCCCGGCACGGTCGCGCGCGCGGGTCTCGCCGACAACATTGTGCCGCTGGATCGTCTGGCCATCGAAATCGATCGCGACGTCCGCAAGAGCCGCAATTCACTTAGTTCTTTTTCGCTGGTCGCCGCACGTGGGCAACAATAATCCATGAGTACTGCTACGCTGGATCCCGAAGCGTTTCGCTATATCTCGAACCTGGTCGCGACCAAGTCGGCGATCGTGTTGGAGCCGACCAAGGCCTACTTGGTCGAGTCGCGGCTTACGCCCGTGGCCAAACAACACGGCTATGCATCGCTGTCGGACTTGGTGGCGGCTTTGAAAACCAAGCCCGTCAATGGCTTGCACCACCAGGTCGTCGAGGCGATGACGACCAATGAGACGAGCTTTTTCCGCGATCAGCATCCGTTTGATACGTTGCGGACTAAGATTCTGCCCGAACTGATCCAAGCCCGCGCCGCGACCAAGACCTTGAACATCTGGTGTGGGGCGGCCTCGACCGGCCAGGAACCCTATACGCTGGCGATGGTTTTGCGCGAGCATTTCCCCGCCCTCCGCGATTGGAACGTCCGGATCACGGCGACCGATCTGTCGTCGCAAGTGCTCGCCAAGGCCAAGCAAGGGCTTTATAACCAAATCGAAATTAATCGCGGATTGCCGGCGGCGCTGCTGGTGAAATACTTCCAAAAACGGGGCCTGCAATGGCAGATCAGCGACGAGCTTCGCCGCATGGTTGACTTTTGCGAGTTGAACTTGATCAGCACTTGGCCGCCGCTGGGCGTCTGCGACCTGGTTTTCTTGCGGAACGTGCTGATCTATTTTTCGCCCGAGACGAAAAGAGAAATCCTCGGCAAGATCCGCCGCTTGCTGGCGAAAGACGGCTATTTGTTTTTAGGCGGCGCCGAAACCACGATGAATCTGGACGATCATTACCAGCGGATTCAATTCGAGAAAACCGTCTGTTATCAGGCCGGTCGTTGAGCGGCCGCGGATTCATGCCCGCGGCGATCTTTTCCCCTCTTGCCCCCAACGTCTTCCCATGCAATTTGGCGAAACCGAAATCATCGAATTAACTCAAGCCATCTGCCACGCCGTGCTCGATCTGGCGCTCGAGCCGGTCCGCGACGGCGCGGAAATCGAAACTGGCCTCGCCGGGCGAGTGCGCATTTCCGGCCAATGGCGCGGCGAAGTCATCCTCGAGAGTTCGCCCGTTTTCGCGCAGCAAGCCGCCCAGATCATGTTTGCTCACGATTGCGAAGCCGCGTCGTTCGACGACATGCGCGATGCGATCGCCGAATTGACGAACATCGTCGGCGGCAACTTGAAAAGCATTTTGCCTGGTCCGTCCGATTTATCCGTGCCGGAATGTTCCGAGCTGTCCGAGTCGAGGCCGGCCGCCGAACCACGCCAATTGCTCATGGCGATGCGCTTCGAGAGCGACGGAGCGCCGCTATGCGTGACCGTTTATCAGCACGATGCCGGACGCGACCGGAACGCCGCCGCCGGCTGAGAACGCGACTCTGGCGCCGGTTTATCGAGCCGGATTGCCCCGCGCCGAAATCCTCGGCGCGATCCGTGGAATCGACTATTTGCCAAACGCGCTATCGGGTGCCGCAGCGGCCGCCGCGGGCGGAGTGCGTGGGCGGAAGTCATCTTTCTTGTCCGCCGGAGGGGTGTAGGTCCCCGCGCTTCCTCGCGCGGCGCCGTTGGCCCGTTCCGGCGTGTAGCCGACATAGCTCAGAAACTTGTGCAGCGGAATCTGGGTCACGCCGAGATCGGTCGCCTTGGCGATCATCTTCGTGTAATTGTCGAGCATCGCCTTATCCGATTTGTCGGTCGGCCGCTCGCCGATGATGATGTACTTCGTGTTGATGTCCATCGAACCGGTGATCTTCCCCTTTTCGTCCATTTCCGAATCGACGACGCCGCCGTTGGCAATCACCATGTCGTGAATCCGCTGCCGGTCGCTCTTGCCGTCGCCGTCGATGTCGAAGAATCCGGCCATCGCAAAGTGCTCGGTATGGCCCGGTTGCCAGACCGGTGTGTAGATGACATCGCCCGGCATCAGCGGATTCTTCAGATCGTCGTCCAAAATGCGGCACAGGGCGCTATGCGCGCCATCGAGCTGGATCACCTCGATCGAGCCTTTTTTCTGCGACTTGTTGATGTTGGTCGAGGTGCCGTCGTACACTCCGAAGGTGATCTGTTTCCGCAGGCCGTCCTGCTGGCCCAGATTGATCGTGACGGTCCGAGTCGCCTGGTTGATCCAAATGACCTTGCCCTGAGCGATTTCGAACTCGGTTTGCCCCTTCTTCTTGAAGTTCTCGAGGGCGGACCGCATCTGGTCGTTCGCTTTGACGAGCAGGCCGTTCACTTCGTCGACCTTTTTGCGGCTCGCGTCGATCGCGTCATTGAGGGCTTTTTCCGCCTGATCCTTGAGCCCCGACATTTGATCGCGGGCGGCGGTCAGGGCTTGGCGGTCGGCCGCGAACTTCGTCCGTTCGCCGCCGAGGTCCTTGGTCATGGTGTCGGCGCTGGTGTGATAGGCGGTCACTTCGTTTTGGTTGGCGGTGGTGATCGCCGCCAATTGCGTGCTGAGCGCCTTGTTTTGGTCTTGCAGATCCGCCAACTCGGCCGATTTCTTGTTCAGGGCCGCGACATAATACGGGACCAGAAACCGATATTGCTTGTTCTCGGCTTGCGGCACGGTCGAGCCATAGGTCGCCATGTCCTTGGTGAAGTCTTCTTGAATCTTGTCGACGCCGACATCCGACGCATATCCCATCATCTTCTTGAGCGCTTCATCGTTTACGCTGATGGCAGCGGCATCTTGGATTGCCTTCGTTTGACTTGCCAGGTTGGCAGCCGCTTCCCTGCCGCTTTTGTCGGCGCTCTGAAAAAAGAGATATGTCGTGACGGCCAAAATCATCGTCAGCATGACGAAAATAATCAGGGCAATCTGGAGGCTTTGATTTTCGCGAGCGGCCATATATCGACTCCTGGAGTCTCGGCGACGAGACCGAATGGAAAAAGCGGCAAGACCGGGGCTGTTCCGAATTGAGAAGAGCGGCTACCGAGGCGTGCGAATCGAATCGTGTCGAATCCGACGAACTATTCGCGCCCGGCGACAACCTATTTCGATAATAAATGGCCAACTAAGCACTGTCAACGAAAATGGCCCGGCGAGCGCTCGCGGTGCGAGGACTCCGCGCTTGACAATTCGAGCCCACGGGCGATAGCATACAAGCGTACATAAGTCATTGTCCGCCAATAGTCTGCGCCCTGTGCTCTGGCCTTTTCGATCGGCTTTGGCGGGGGCGCGGCGGTCCTCTTTTTTCAGCCTCGTCGCCGGCTGGACGGGTCGTACGATCATGGCTGCCGCGCGTCACAAGTCGTCTTCCTCGCAACCCCTGTTTTCAGAATTCACGGAATCGGAGCCTCGCGCGGCCGATTCCGCCGATTCCGCGAACAGGCCCGCGCCAACCGCAGCCGCCGAACCCGCCCCGAACGACCCCCTGACGACCGATCAGAGGGAGATTTCGCGGGACACCGAAACAGACCCTTCAAACGCCGTCACGGACGCGAAAACTCCGGAGAAACCGGCTCCTTCCGCCACGGTCGCGGTTGAGCCGGCCGTCGTTTTTTCGCCCAGTTCTGCTGACGCGGCGGCGCGCGACGAGGCGCCCGGCCCTCCGCCCGATCTGCGCGGCAAGACGGTCTATGTGATCGATTCCTTCTCGCTGATCTTTCAAGTCTTCCACGCCTTGCCGGAGATGACCAACGCCAAGGGCGAACCGGTGGCGGCCGTGTTCGGTTTCGTCAAGGACATTCTCTCGCTGCTGGAGAATCGGCAGCCCGACTACTTGTTCTGCGCCTACGATATGCCCGGTCCGACGTTTCGCGATCAATTGGTGGCCGATTACAAGGCTCATCGGACCGAAATGCCGGTCGATCTGGCGCCCCAGTTAGGGACCATTCGCCGCATCCTCGACGCCATGGGAGTGCCGGTGCTCGGAGTGTCGGGGTATGAGGCGGACGATGTCCTGGCCACGGTCGCCCGCGTAACGACCGAGCAAGGGGGAAACTGTATCTTGGTCACGGGCGACAAAGACTGCCGCCAACTGCTCAGCGACCAAGTCCAAATCTTCAACATCCGCAAGAATACGTTGTTCGATGTCGCAGCCCTGCAGGCCGACTGGGGCGTGACCCCTGAGCAAGTCGTCGACTATCAAGCGCTCGTCGGCGACAGCGTCGACAATATCAAGGGGGTTCCGGGCATCGGCAAGAAAACCGCCCCCGAATTGCTCCAGCACTATGGCAGCCTCGACGCGCTGCTGGCCGCGGCTGACAAAATCGAAAAAAAGAAACTCCGCGAGAACTTGATCGCGGGGCGCGAGCAGGCCCTCCTGAGCCGCGAATTAGCGCGGTTGAATGTCCACACGCCGCTGAATATTCCGTGGTCCGGGGGGGCGAAGGCGAATCTTCATCCCGGCGGCGCCGTCGAACACTTTCGCGAATGCGGGTTTCGCACGCTCGCCGCCAAATGGGCGACCGCTCCGGCGGAGCGCTTGCTCCTCACGCCGCAAGAAACGCCGCTGGAGATCGTCACTGATCCCCTGGCCTTGGTGGCGGCCGTGGAAAAAATTCGTCGCGCCGGCACGTTCTCCGTGCAAGTGATCCTTTCGCACCGTTACGCCCGGTGGGCAGAAATCATCGGCTGTGCGATCTTAACCGCGGATAATATCGGCTATTATTTCGCCTTGCGCGGCGACAATTCCGACGCGCTCGATCCGGTGGAAGCGCTCGCCGCACTGCGTAGTCTGTTCGAAGACGAAAAAATCTTGAAATCCGGTCACGATTTGAAAGCGACCGTCATTGCGCTCAAAAACCAAGGAATCGCGCTGCGCGGGATTGCTTTCGACACGCTCCTGGCCGGCTATCTTTTGGATGCCGGCGAACGCGGACACAGTCTGGCGGAACTTGCCAAGCGTCATCTGGACGAGACTGCTCCGGAGGACCCGAGCCCGAGCAAGGCCCTCGCCGCCCGTTTCGCTCAAGTGCCGCTCGCGATCCTAGCGCGGTATGCGATCGAAACGACCGCGCTGATTCGGCGTCTGCAACCGATTCTGTCCGAGCGAATGGACCAGGCTGGACTCACTCCGTTGTTCTCCGACGTGGAGATGCCGCTATTGGAGATTCTGGCCGAGCTTGAATTCCTGGGGATGAAGATTGATGTCGATCGACTCGAAATTCTCAGCTCAAACTATCGGATCCGGCTCGAGGAACTCGAACGCGAAATCCACCAAGACGCGGGCGGGGCGTTCAATATCGCGTCGCCAAAACAGTTGGCCGACGTGCTGTTCACGCGTTTGAAACTGCCGGTCGTGAAAAAGACGAAAACTGGCCCGAGCACGGACGCCGAGGTCCTGGAAGAGCTCGCCAAGCTCCACCCGCTCCCGGCCCGCATTGTCGAGTATCGCCAATTTGCGAAGCTGAAGAACACGTATGTCGACGCCTTGCCGCAACTGGTCCATCCGGTGACGCGGCGCGTGCACGCTTCGTTGAATCAGGCAGTCGCGGCGACCGGCCGCCTCAGCGGTAGCGATCCGAATTTGCAAAACATTCCGGTGCGGACTCACAGCGGCCGCGAAATTCGCGCGGCGTTTTTGCCCGGCGTCGCTGGCTGGCAGCTGCTGGCGGCGGATTATTCGCAAATCGAGTTGCGCGTATTGGCTCACTTTTCGCAAGACGCGGCGCTATTGGCCGCCTTCGCGCGCGATGAAGACATTCACACCCGCGTGGCGAGCGAGGTCTTCGGCGTCGCGCCGGAAGGGGTCGATGCCGACATGCGGCGGACGGCGAAGGCGGTCAATTTTGGCGTGATCTATGGTCAAAGCCCATTCGGTCTGGCCAAGGCGCTCGGCATCTCGCAAGAGGAGGCGGCCCGATTCATTGATGCTTATTTCAACGGCTATGCGGGGGTGGAGCGGTTCTTGACCCAATTGCTGGCCGATTGTTTTCGTGACGGATTTGTCTCAACCCTATTGGGCCGTCGCCGCGCCATCCGTGGCATTCGTCAGCCTGACCCCTTGGCCGCGGGCGCCGCGAGTCGCAATCGCAATCTGCCGGAGCGTGAGGCGATCAACACGGTGATTCAAGGTTCAGCCGCCGATCTGATCAAGCTAGCGATGATTCATATCGAACGGCGGTTGCGCCGTGAAAATCGGCAAGCTAAGCTGTTGTTGCAAATCCATGACGAATTGATTTTGGAAGTTCCTCCCGACGAGTTGCCAGCCGTCGGGCGGCTCGTCGCGGAAGAAATGGCGCAGGCCTATCCTTTGAGCGTGCCCTTGAAGGTCGATTTGAAGAGCGGCGCGAACTGGGCCGAATGCGAACCTTGGACCTAGCCATCCGGTCCCTAGGAAGGGCAATACATTGGTGATCCCAGCGGCTTGCCGGACCTGCCACGCAAGGGCGCTGCCTCGTCATGCGGCAGTCGGATCGCTCGTTTTCATGGCCGCCGGCCGGGTGTTGCAGGGCCGTTACAAGGGTTTTTTATGGCCGTTAAAATCGTTGGGTTGCTAGGGGGGGTCGCCAGCGGAAAAAGCTGGGTGGCGCGGCAACTTCAGGCCCGCGGAGCGCGGCTCTTCGACGCCGATCGGGTGGGGCACGAAGTCTTGCTCGAGCCTGAAATCAAAACCGCCTTGCGGAACCGCTGGGGAGCTGCGGTGTTTTCAAAGGGAGAGGTCTCGCGGCCGGCCATCGCCAAGCTGGTCTTTGCTCCCGAACCCGCTGGAACTCCTGAATTGACATTTCTCGAGAATCTCGTTCACCCGCGGATCACCGCTCGACTGCGCGACGAAACGGCGGCCCTTGCCTCCGCACAAGGCAGTCACGTTCTCGTGTTGGACGCTCCGATTTTGCTAAAGGCAGGCTGGGATCGGCTATGTGATCGAATTTTGTTTGTGGATGCACCCCGCGATGTGCGATTGGCGCGCGCCTTGCATAGAGGCTGGACCGCTGCGGAGTTTGCCGCGCGCGAGGCGGTTCAAGAGCCGCTTGCGGAAAAGCGCGACCGGGCGGACGAAGTGCTCGACAACTCGAAAACGCTCAAAAACATGGAATCTTCCGAGCCGCTGGAACGTCAGTTATCGCAGATGTGGGGCATATTAACCGCGGAATAATGTTTTATGAACTGGGCAGACGGTCGATTTTGACCTTTTCCTTGCTGCGATTGTATCGCATACTGGATCTTCTCCCTTCCGCCGGCGTCCTCAGCACGCCGCCTGTTCGTCCTGTCCGTCTGGAGTCTCATCATGTCCGAACAAAAGCCTGCACGGCCGCGCAAGGATGCACCCGCGCTGGCCCCTCGCCGTTCTTTTGACAGTAATGGTTCAAAGCATCATGCGGCCGATGGCAATGGCGCCCGCAACCATGCGGTCGATGGCCACGGCGCTCGCGATGAAATTGATGAATTTCTCGACAGCGAGCCGTTGTCGCTGGCCGAGGAAATCGCCGACGAGGTCGAGCGAGCCGGCCCGAATGCGGACTTTCGCATCACCCGCATCAAGCAAGGCGACGTGCACATTGCCGATCTGCAGCGGATGTCGATGCCGCAATTGATCGAAGAGGCGCGGAAAGAAAATCTGACCGAGATCACGGGAATCAAAAAGCAAGATCTCATTTTCAAGATCTTGAAGGAACGCGTAAAGCTGAACGGCCTGATGTTCGGCGAAGGAACGCTCGAAATCCTGCCCGACGGTTTCGGCTTTTTGCGCAGCCCCGATTACCACTATTTGTCTTGCCCGGACGACATTTATGTTTCGCCGAGCCAGATTCGCCGGTTTGGCCTACGGACCGGAACCACGGTCGCCGGGCAGATTCGTCCGCCCAAAGAGAACGAGCGATACTTCGCGCTCTTGCGCGTCGAAGCGATCAATTACGAAGACCCCGGCCGGCATTCGGAAAAAATCTTCTTCGACGATCTGACCCCGCTCCATCCCGACAAGCGGATTGTGATGGAAATGGGTCCGGAAGAAATCGAGATGCGGGTCATCGACATGATCGTGCCGATTGGTTTCGGCCAGCGCGGCTTGATCGTCAGCCCGCCACGCGCCGGCAAGACCATTTTGCTCCAAAAGATGGCGAAGGCCGTGTTGCACAATTTTCCTGAGTGCTACGTGATCATGCTCTTGATCGACGAGCGGCCCGAAGAAGTGACCGACATGGAGCGCCAAGTCAAAGGTCAGAACTGCGAAGTGATCAGTTCGACGTTCGACGAGGCCGCGGCGCGGCACATTCAAGTTTCCGAAATGGTGATTGAAAAGGCGAAGCGGATGGTCGAATATGGCCACGACGTGGTCATCTTTCTCGACTCGATCACGCGGCTGGCGCGCGCTTGGAATTCAGAGTGTCCCAACTCCGGCAAGATCCTCTCGGGTGGCGTCGATGCCAATGCCTTGCAGCGGCCGAAGCGGTTTTTCGGCTCCGCTCGCAAGGTGGAAGAAGGCGGTTCGCTCACCATCATCGCCACGGCGCTGGTGGAAACCGGCAGCAAAATGGACGACGTGATCTTCGAGGAGTTCAAAGGGACCGGCAACAACGAGATCGTGCTGGATCGGCGGTTGGTCGATAAACGCATTTGGCCAGCCATCGACATCAATGCCAGCGGGACGCGCCGCGAAGAAATGATCATGGATCCGGAGGAATATCGCCGGGTCTGCATCCTCCGCCGCGTTCTCCACGATCGCAATGCGCCTGACGCGATGGAAATGCTCGTCACGCGCCTAGAAAAAACGAAAACCAACGCGGAATTTTTGATGAGCATGAACGCGAAATGAGCGTCGGCTCGCCGCGCTGCGCCGCAGGCCAAAACAACTCAGTGCAAAACGATTCCAGCCTGCATGGACAGCAATGAAAGTGCGCCAATCAGGCGGCAGCCGGCGCCATGGCTCGTCGTGGACCGCACGCAGCGCAGCGCGGCGGGCGGCTTCCCGAGCGCAGCCTGCGGCGGTTGGACTACGTCGCCGGCGCAATCGGGCGGCGGCTGGCCACCGCAGCCATGAAATTCCGCTTCGCGTTCCCGCCGGCTTCCCCCTCCTTTTGGTTTTGATCCATGCCCAAGGTTTTTCCGGAATCGTTGGCCGCCCCGGCAGGCCGTTTTGCGATTGTTGTCTCGCGGTATAATGAAACGATCACGGCGCGCTTGTTGGATGGCGCGGTGCGGACGTTGATGTCGCACGGCACGGCCGATCAGAACATCGAAATCGCCTGGGTGCCGGGCGCCTTTGAGATTCCGCTGGCCACCGAAAAGTTGCTTGTTCAAGGAGATTATCTGGCGGTCCTTTGTCTGGGCGTGGTGATTCGCGGGGAAACGACCCATGACCAGCACATCAATCGGGCCGTCAGCTTGCAACTATGCGAATTGGGAATCAAGCATCAGCGGCCGGTCCTGTTTGGAGTGTTGACCTGCGAAACCTTGGAGCAAGCGATTCACCGTTCCGGCGGCAACGTGGGCAACAAGGGAGTCGAGTGTGCCGAGGCGGCGCTGGCCATGGTCAACCTGCTCGATCAAATCGATCGTGCGAACTAGGCCCGCGCGCAGTACGTAACCAACCGTTTGGCCAGCCAACTAATCTCGTTCTGAATCGTTAAAAAGTTATGCCTCGTCGCTCTCGCGCCCGTGAAATCGCCTTGCAGGTTCTCTACCAAGACGACCTGAATCCGCGGCACAACCCGGCCGACTCGGACGCGTTTATCGTGGCCCGGATCGCGGATGAGCCGCTGCGCGAATTTACGCGGACGCTCGTGTCAGGCGTCCGCCGCAATCGGGCCGAACTGGATGCCATGCTCGATCAGACGGCGGCGAATTGGCGGTTGGCGCGGATGGCGGCCACCGATCGGAACGTGCTCCGCTTGGGCGCGTTTGAGATTTTCTACACGGAAACGCCGCCCCCCGTCGCGATCGACGAGGCGCTCGAATTGGCGAAACGGTTTGGCTCCGCCCAATCGTCGCAATTCGTCAATGGCATTCTCGACCGACTGCTTCAAGGCAAGCTCGGCAAAAGTTCCGCGCCGTAAGCGGAGCGTACTTTCTCCTCGTCATTCCCGCGCCCCTTCTCCTCGTCATTCCCGCGCAGGCGGGAATCCAGGTCTTTGCCGGCCGACAGAGGCGGAGGCGCACTGGATTCCCGCCTGCGCGGGAATGACGAATTGAAATGAACAGGCTGCTCACCTGCGCGCGAATAACGAACACGGGTCGAGCTTGATTCCGCCGAAGCGAAGACGAGTATGGTCTCCGAGCAGACTGGGTACGCCGGATTTCACGCTTCTGAAATCGGCGAATTTTCGCGCCCGTTTTGGCGGCAAGCCTCGAACTTACGGGCGGATTGCGGTAAAATCAGCCGACACAACTGAGCTTCGACCAATTGGGCCTGCGCGTATTATGGGTTTATTCGATCGTTTCAAAAAGCCGAAGCCGGCGGAACCGCAAAAAGCCGCTCCGCCGCCGACTCCCTCCACGGCCGCGCCGGCCATTCCGCCGAAGTCTGCGCCCATCGCGCCGGCAGAATCCAAAGCGCCGGCGGCGCCATCCGCGCCTTCTACACCGTCAGCGCCGGCGGTGGCAGTCGTGGCCGCGCCGTCGGCATTAAAGCCGGAAGCGCCGCAGCCCGCCGCCATTCCGCCTGCCGGATTGAAACCGAGCGAGACAAGGCCCAGCGACACAAAACCCGCCGAATCGCGGGCCGCCGAATCCAAGCCGGTTGAATCGAAGCCAGCCGCGAGCAAACCGGCGCCGGCTAAACCGTCCGCTCCCGCCACTCCCGTGGCCGCTGCGCCCGATCTGAGTTCGACGGCGGACATGCCCAAGCGCGGCTTTTTCTCGCGCATCAAGGACGGCCTGAAAAAGACCGCGGCCCTGCTCAACACCGACATTCGCGACTTGTTCAAGAGCGAAGGACGGCTGGTCGACGAGGCGTTTCTCGAAGAGTTGCGCGAAATCCTCGTTAAGACCGACATGGGGCCGAACGCGGCGGGCGAACTGGTCGACGAGGTCCAAACCCAATATCGAGCCCGCATCGTCCATCTTGAGGACATTCTCAAAACGATCAAACTCAAACTCAAGAGCTTGCTCGCGCAGGACGCCTCGCCGATACGCATGGCGATTAGCGGCCCAACCGTAATTATGGTTTCGGGCGTGAATGGCTCCGGCAAAACGACTTCAATCGCGAAGCTCACGCAGCTCTTCGTGGGTCAAGGAAAAAAAGTCGTGCTCGGGGCGGCCGACACCTTTCGCGCCGCCGCGGTCGAGCAACTCACGATCTGGGCCGAGCGGTTGGGGGCGGAAATCGTCCGTGGCGAAGCGGGCAGCGATCCGGCCAGCGTCGCCCATCGGGCCGTCGCCGCGACCTTGCAAGGGGGCGCCGATGTTTGCATCATCGACACCGCCGGCCGCTTGCAGACCCAAGTCAATCTGATGCAAGAATTGACAAAAATCAGCCGCGTCATCGGCAAACAAATCTCCGAGGCGCCGCACGAGGTGCTGCTGGTCCTCGATGCGACCAGCGGCCAAAACGGCTTGAGCCAAGCCAAGGGCTTTACGGAAGCGGTCAAATGCACCGGCCTGATTCTGGCCAAAATTGATGGCACAGCCAAAGGGGGCGTGGTCGTGCCGATCCGCCAACAGTTCGGCCTGCCGGTCAAGTATGTCGGCGTCGGCGAAAAAGCGAGCGATTTGGCCCTCTTTCAGCCGGAGGAGTTCGTCGAGGCGTTGTTTGAAGGTTTGGCGACCCCCGCGGTGCAATCGCCGGCATAATCCGCATCCCTTCTCAAACGGTGTTAAGCTTTTCCGGCCTTGCGGAATAGCCAAGCTGTGCGCCTGCAAAAGCCGGTATCTTCGACAAGGTTTCGCGCGCGGGTCGGAGGCGCTGCTTGGCCAAACCGCAAGCTTTGACCGCCGCGTTCGCATCGCGTTTCCGGCGCTTTCGCTACAGGCCGAACACCTTCTCACGGCCAACGGGAGTGTCGTGCCTAGCTTGCCCGACTTTCGCTCTTTGGGGTTAATTCCGGTTGAATTGCAAGTCGATAGCAAAATTGGCAAACGGACTGCGCTCACGGCGTCGGTCCTCCCACCTTTGCCACCTGCCTGTGAGTTCTAGCGGTTGATGAAACGAAGGCTCGCGTCCTCTTTGCCAGGATGCAGCACGCGACGGTTCGGCGGACCATTCGCCCTGCGGATTCATCAGCGTTACCCACCCCGGGAAATGTGTGTCGGACACACTTTGGTTCCCTGTCCCCCATGGATTGGAGAAACGGACATGCGACTCTCGAGTTTGACGCTGGGCTTTGTCCTGGCCAGCGCCGCATCGGTCTCCGTCGCCTTCGCGCAAGGCGTGCGGCAGCCGGCTTCGCCCGCGGCGTACGAGTATTACTACCAACCGAGCGATCCGGCCAAGTCGCCCAGCGACAAACCGGCTCCCGCTCCCGCGCCCGCGCCGATGGCCGACGCGGTCCCCGTCGCCCCCGCCCCGGCTCCGGCCGCCGCCCCAGCCGGCGATTGCGGCTGCGCGGCTCCCTCGTGCGATAGCGGCTGCGGCTGCAACACGTGCGACAGCGGTTGTGGTTGCGGCTGCGACTACAATTGGTGGTGCAAGCTGGAATGCCCGGATGCTTGCCCGCAGTGGAAAATGTTCGACGATTGTTGCTGCTTGAAAGAGCATTGCACGACGATCGAAGGCTACTTGGACCTGGGCTACACCGCCAAC
>DASRSE010000333.1:0-6218 GCA_035656655.1 Pirellulales bacterium | reverse complement strand
CAGCTTCAATCCCGAGCGCGAAGACGACTCCCACGTCGCACGGCCGCTGCTTCGGCGAGTCAAAGTTATCCTCCGGCGGTTCGTCCGCTGCGCTTGAGGCGTTTGTGCCCGTCGCCTGTTGAAAGTGTTGTCGGGCGGCCTGAGCCAATAGATTTCGCAGCCAAGACTCGAGCGCCATTGTCGCGTGGTTCCTAAGCAGAGTCGGTTCTCCGCGAGCGCGCGGATTGCTCAAATCATCGTGGTTTGGCGGCGAACTCGCAAGCACGCGCTATCTACGACCGCTGCCCTGGTAAAATAAGCCGCCGCAGACCGCCGCCAGCCATTGGTTTTTCCAATCTGCCGCCTGTGGTTGGCTGATTCACGGGGCCGCGCGGTCGGCCGTCCGTTCAGATTCCGGCGCGAAACCGCGCCGCATGGTGTTCTCGGTAATCGTGATGGGCAGGACGAATTGCAGCAAATAATCGGGGCCGCCGGCCTGACTGCCGATGCCCGACAGTTTGAAACCGCCGAAGGGCTGCCGGCCGACGAGCGCTCCGGTGATGGGCCGATTGAGGTACAGATTTCCGACGACGAACTCGCGGCGGCAGCGTTCCAAATTGGCCGGGCTGCGCGAGAAAACGCCGCCGGTTAAGGCGTATTTGGTGCTATTGGCCAGCGCCAAGGCCTCGGTCATATCCGCGGCGCGGAGCACCGCCAAGACCGGTCCAAAGATTTCTTCTTGAGCGATGGCGGCGTTCGGAGCAACGTCCTGGTAAATGTGCGGGCCGACAAAGTAACCTTGCTGCGCGAGCGGGCCGACATCGACCGCCAGCGCCTCCTTGCCGGAACTGGCGGCCCGCTCGATCCAGCCTTGGATCCGCAGCCAAGATTCTTCATCAATCACCGGGCCGACGCTGGTGGCAGGGTCCTCCGCCGGGCCAACTTTCAGGCTGCGGGTGGCGGCGACCAGCCGCGCCACGAATGGATCATAGACTTCCGCGAGCACAATACACCGCGAGCAGGCCGAGCATTTTTGTCCTTGAAAGCCGAAAGCGCTCTTCATGACGCCGAGAACGGCCTCGTCGAGATCGGCGTCGCTGTCGACAATGATGGCGTTTTTGCCCCCCATCTCGGCGATGACCTTTTTCACCTGGGCGATCCCGTTCGAGCCGGAAACGTCCGCCGCGCGCCGCTGAATCTCCAGTCCAACCTCGCGCGAGCCGGTGAACGCAATCAGCGCCACGTCCGGATGCTCCACGAGCCGGCTGCCGACGACTTCGCCGCGGCCCGGCAAGTAGTTCGCCACTCCGGCCGGCAGGCCGATTTCGACAAAGACCTCCATCAATTTGGCTGCCACAACCGAAGATTGTTCAGACGGCTTCATGATGACCGTGTTGCCGGTCGCCAGGGCGGCCGTGGTCATGCCGGTCAAAATTGCCAGCGGAAAATTCCACGGAGCGATGATCGCGGCGACTCCTCGCGGGCGATATTCAAAGCGATTTTCTTCGCCCGGCACATCTAATCCGCGCGGTTGGAGCAAGGCCTCCGCGCCGCGCGCATAGTATTCGCAAAAGTCGATTGCCTCGGCAAGATCGCCGTCGGCCTCGCGCCAAGGCTTGCCGCATTCGAGAACTTCCCAGGCGGCCAACTCGAATTTTCGACGGCGCAGCACGGCTGCCGCCGCGCGGAGAAAGTCGGCACGCTCTTGGGCAGGCCGCGCAGCCCAGTCAGGCCAGGCCTGCTTGGCCGCGGCGACCGCTTGTTCCACATGCCGGTGTTCTGCTGCCGCGACCCGCCCGACAAGCTGCGATTTTAGCGATGGATTCAAGGACAAGATCGTTTGCGAAGAGGCGACCGCCGCCCCGGCGATCCAGAGCGGCACCTCGCACCCGAGCTGCGACTTGACCGATTCCAGTCCCCAATGCATCGATTCGCGGCGGTCGGGGCGGCTGAAATCGGTCGGCGGTTCATTATGAAAGGCAATGAGCGGAGCCGCGGCGGTCGTGAGATTTGCTCCGTGGAGAGACGTGTTCGACATGGCGGTCGGTTCCTGAGCGGTAGTTGTGCGCCGCCCTAGTTGGGCGGGGTCGGCCAGCAACACCTCGGGCGTGCGTTGCTCGGAAAAGCTCGCCCGCAAAAATGAATCGTTGGACGTATTTTCCAGCAGCCGGCGAACAAGGTACGCCATGCCGGGAATGAGCTCTCCGTAGGGCATGTAAATGCGCAAGCGATGGCCGGCTTCGACGATCGCTTGCTTCTCGTTATCGGCCATTCCATATAACATTTGCAACTCGAAGCCGCTTTTGGGCAGCCCGAGAAACTGAGCGACCGCCATTCCGTGAGCCAGCGAGCGGAGATTGTGACTGCCCAGCGCCGGACGAAGGTAGCGGTGATTCAACATTGCGAAGCGGGTCAAGCGCTCGTAGTTCGCGTCCGATTCCCATTTCTGTTGAAACACGGGAATCGGCCAGCCGGTCGCCTGGGCATGGACCGTTTCGTAGTCCCAATAGGCGCCCTTGACGAGCCGCACCCAGACCGGGGCGCCGCGGGCATGGGCCCAATCGCGCAACTGCACGAGGTCGGCCTCGGAGTCGTGCAAATAGCATTGAATGACGATTCCAACGGCCGTGGTGTCGCGAAATTCGGGTTCGGAAAGAACTTGTTGAAAAATATGAAGCGTGAGCGATTTCGCCCCATACGACTCCATGTCAACGTTGACGAATGCTTGATGTTCGCGCGCGGCGCGCAGCAATTGGCGCAAGCGGCGCGCCACGCGCTCGGTCGTCCCGTCCGGGTCGATCGCGTCAAATTGGCTATCGAGCGCCGACAACTTGACCGAAACATTCACGCGTGGCAAGGGCCCCTGCTCGTCACGATCGACCAAGGGGATTTCCGGCCAATGGTTCACCGTGGGCGCAATGCCTGCGATCAGGTCGAGATACGATTGGAGGTAGCGTTCCGCCTCGTCCTCGCTGGTGACGGCTTCGCCCAGCACGTCGAGGGTGAAGGCGCGCTGGGATTTTCGTTCGCGGCGCGCGGCGTTGAGCACTTCGGCCACGTTGGTGCCGGCTATGAACCGCTGCGCGTGGCTTCGCGCATTGCGCCGCGCCGCCAGCGCCAGAGCTCGGCCAGCCAGCGAACGGGGCGTCGCCACCGCCAGCCCGAGGCGCGCCGCCGCCGGCAGATGCGCTTTGACGTCCGCAAAATACTCGTGCAGATGGCCGACGATCGCTGAACTCGTGCGAAGCATCGGCAACACATCGATAAAGCGAAACATCTGGACTTTGACCGACTCGTCTTGCATGGCCCAGGCCATGATTCGGTCGTCCCACCAGCGCCGCTGAAAGATATGCGCTTGGTCGGTTTGCTCGTGCGCAAACAGAAATCGCCCGAGCTCTTGCGTGGAGCGCTCGATCTGCTCCAGGTCGGCGGCGGAAAATTCTGCGGGCATGCGCAATGGCGGTGGAAATTTGCGATGGTCGAAGCCATCGAAATTCTACGCCGCCCGCGGAGCGAGACCAAATCCGAGGGAAAATCGCCGTGAATCGTCCACTGCGACACCGCGCGCAAGACTACTCGCGAATCGGATGGACCAGGACCGAGACCGGCCTCTTGGGAACTTCGTGAGTGGCTTGAAGTTCCACCTCGGCCGAGATTTTGCGCGGTTCCACCGGCGGCGCATCGTTCTGAAACTCGACCGACTCGAGCCGATTCGAGGAAGAGGGAACCATCACCGAGACAGGCTTGCGGTGCTCGCTGTATTCCGGCGCCGGCTCTGGTTGCAGATATTCGATCGGACGCACCGCCCGCGTCGGCTCGCTGGGCTGGCGCTGCAAGAACGTATTGTTGCGATTCGCGCTCGGGGTGGGGGCGGAAGTCGCGGTTGCGGTGCGCGGCGTGCGGATCATCATCGCGGCCAGCGTGGCCGTGGAGGTGTTGTTCGTCGCCGACGTGAGCGCATACTCGGCGATCTCAAAATTGTATTCGCGCACCGCGTTGGAAAACTCGCGCCGCTCGCGGTGCAGGTCTTCCAGACAAAACCACAGCGTGTGGACGTCGGCTTGGCCTTGGGTATACTCGTTGATGGCCGTGTGCATCGCCTCGTCCGACGAGAAGATCCCTTTCGTCCGCGCCTCGATTTGCTCCAGCCGAATGGGCAAGCTCTGATCGATCAGCCGAGTACGGCCGGGGGCTTCGCGGTCGCCATAGAGTTGGTCGAAATAGGTTCGGTAAGAACCGACAAATGGCTGATCGGTCGCCAGCGGCAATTGTTCAAAATCGGCGACATGAATCAGATCGGCCAATTCATGTTGCGATTGTAGGATCGCCAACTCGGCCTCGGTCAGCCGGGCCACGGCCGCGGCTTGCAAGGTCCTGAGCACGTTTAGATCGTTCACTCGTCCGCGATTGGCCGACAATTGCGAAGTCCAGCGTTTGGTATCGGCGCGCCAATAATATTCGGCTTCGGCCAGCGCGAGCCGCCAATAGGCCTTGGTCGCTTTCAACTGCTGCGACCGATCACTCGTCCGCGACAAGACCTCAATTAAGGTGAGGGGCCGGCCAGGCAGCTGCAAATTGGCCGCCGGATGCAGCGCATGGTCGATCACTTCAGCCGGCGTATTTGAACCGGAACGGCTGCGGAGAGGAATCAGCAGCGCCCCGTCGAGATGTTCGTCGGCCGAGTTGGATGTCGGGCGAACGTCGGCATCGCGCGTGGCCGGCCACTGCGAATTGCGATTTTCATTCGGTTTGATCAGCGCGGGGGTCGTTGGCAGCGCGCGATTTTGGCCCGAATTCGAACTCCAACTGGGAGCCGCTGATTCCGTGGCGCCCGGATGGTAAAAAGGCGCGTGATTTTCCGCCGCCGCCTCTTTTTCGCGGTGGATCGCTTTCTCGTCGAACTCGCGCAGCGTCCGATTGGAGTTTTGCTCGGCCCAAGGCGTTGCCGGCCGCTCTTCTTCTTGTAGGGCCGCCGCCGGGGCCGCCCGATGGAGGTTCGGGTTCTGTTCGCGCAGATTGAAGGGGCTCGCCGTGCCGGCGCCCGTTTGCGCCAGCAACAGCCAACTCAACGCCAATGAGGTCGCGTCCATCCTTGACACCTCGGCAAAAGTACGGGCAATGATCGAAGGAATCGAAGTGCAGCCGGTCGAACGGGGGGCGGAAAACAGCCATGCTGGCCCTCTTCCACTTTGCCAGACGCGGGGCGCGGCTCCGTGCTTCTTGCATAGAGCGGCGCTCCTGACGTTTTCGGCGGCGCGCCAAGGGGGACGGCGCAGCGGTCGAAATACGTCCACGGCCCGTTCCGCCGGAACTCGGCCACTTCGGGGGAATAGATTGTCAATTTTCGCCTGCCGCGTCAATCCGAAAACAGCGATTTTGCGGCTCCGCCCGCGCCGCCTTGAAAGTATTCAAGCGAATCGATTCCCGCGCTGCTTCCGGCGAGCGCCTACTGCCGCGCCTTTTCGACGGCAGACGCTCGCCAAGCACCGCAGTTCGATTGCGGTTCCGGCTAACCGATTGACATTGACCCGCGACCTGGCGATTTGCTAGAAGTTGCGGCGAATCTGGGACCGAAAATGCGCCGCTTTCCGCGATCAAAGGTGGGCGCTGCGTGGCCGTATGCCGAGTGCCGAGGGGGCTCCGGTGAACTTTTTCAATTTGCCGACGATGGTTTCTCGACCGCGAATTAGCTGCTTGGTGAACAACTACAACTACGGTCCTTATGTGACCGAAGCGGTTGATAGCGCGCGGGCCCAGACCGTTCCCTTCGATGAGATCCTGGTCGTGGACGATGGTTCCACGGACGATTCGGTGTCGCGCCTTTCCGCGCGGTATGCCGGCGATCCGGTCGTGCGGATTCTCGCCAAGGCAAACGGAGGGCAGCTCTCCGCCTTCAACGAAGGTTTTTTGCACTCAACCGGCGACCTGGTATTTTTTCTCGACGCGGACGATCTGTACGAGCCGACGCACGTCGAGCAAATGGCGGCGGTTTACGTCGAGCGGCCCCATACTGATTTTGTATTTTGCGGCTATCGTTTGTTCGGCCAGCAAGAGGCGGTCCGCACGTGGCTCGACACCGATCAGAGCCTCGGCTTTTCGCTCGTTTATAGTTTGCACTTTATGCATTGGGTCGGCGCGCCGACTTCGTGCCTTTCGTTGCGGCGGCGCACGCTGGAAAAGATCTTGCCCTTGCCGATGCTGGAAGATTGGCGCACGCGGGCGGACGATTGTCTCGTCTA
>DASRSE010000332.1:0-44572 GCA_035656655.1 Pirellulales bacterium | reverse complement strand
AGCCGCCGCTGATTTGCGTTCCCGTCACGGATTACGACAAGCTGCTGGCCCAATTCAAGCCGGAGAAAGCGGTTGATGGAATCTCGACGATCACAATCGCCGGCTCCAAACCGATGCACGTGGCCAAGAAGGGGAACTATGCCTTGGTTTCTCCCGACGAAGACGTTTTGAAATCGGCTTTGGCGGCCAAGGCGAATGTGGCCGAGCAGTTGGCGCCGATGAGCGGCTGGATTGCGGCCCAAGATATTGCGGCCGTGGCGACCACGGCGGGAATCAAAGCCGCCGTCGCGCCGATGCGCGCCGGGTTGGCCCAGGCCAAGACAAACTTTCCGGCCAATAACCCGCAAGCGGCCCAGGTCGCCGCAGCGTTTGATAGCTATGACCAGATTTTGGACGCATGTGAAAAGGAACTGACGCACGCGGCGATCGGGCTGGAAGCGGATCATGATTCAAACCTGCATCTGACGAGCCGCTGGATGTTCACCGCCAACAGCAAGTTTACGCAATTTGCCAAATCGGCTCCCGCAGCGGTCAAAAGCCCGTTTGGTAATTTGCCGTCGCTGCCGCTGGCGTTTGCCTTCGCGGGACCCCTTCCGAAGGGAATCGCGTCGTCTTTTGAACCGATGCTCAAGGCGAATCCGCAGTATAAAAGCGTCACGCCCGAACAATGGAAGAAAATCAACGCCGCGCTAGAGCAAATGATGAGCGCGACAAATTCCATATCGCTGGTTTTTGGCGTGCCGAAAGAAGGAGGAGGTTTTTTCCAGAATTTCATGGGCGTAACGGCGGTCGATGACTCCAGCAAATTTTTAGAAACCTTTCCTAAAGCGTTCCAGGAATATCTCGCGGCTTATAAAGAAGCCGGAATTCCTGGCTTTGAAAACGTCAAAATTACTCCGCTGGAAATCGGCGGCATGAAGGCAATTCAATCTACCATCGACATTATGGCCACGCTGCCGCCTGATTCCCCTGCCGAAACCAAGCAGACCATCGAAAAAATGTTCGGCAACGAAGGCAAGTTAATGTTCAACTATATCGCCCTGGGATCGCAATCGATTTTAAGCGTGACGGGGGATGCGAACGAAGCCAAGCAGAAACTCGATTTGTATAAAGCCACATCCGAGAAACTAGCGGACAGCCCGCTGAATGCGAAGACGCTGGGCCTGCTTTCCAAAGACGCCCAGTGGGTCGGACTGGTCGATCTCAATGGTTTTGTCACAATGTTCAAAGGATTGGGCAACCAGATCGACGAAGCCCACAATCCGTTCAATGCCGCGCCGGCGTTTCCGTCCATGCCGCCGCTGGGCTTCTCGGCGAAGGCGAGCGAGCAAAGCCTCGATACCGATCTGGCTTTGCCCGCCGACACCGTGAAAGCGATTGCGGCCGGAGCGCAGCAATTGATGTTCAAAGGCCTCCACTAAAGTTTGGGCGCGCCTTCCACGGCAATAAAAACGCCGGGCACAAGAGCGATTGGCTCTTGCGCCCGGCGATATTTTTTTCCACACTGGAAATCCGCAGGCCGTTAGTCGTCCAGCGGCTTGACCATGATGTCTTTATAGTACACCTTGCTGCCGGGATCGTGGCCTTGCAAGGCGAACGTGCCGTGCTGGATGAAGCGGCCCGGGTGGCCATTGACCGGCTTGAAGTTCTCCGGTTCGGTGTAGTCGCAGACCGTTTCGCCATCGACCTTCAGCACGACGTGCTTCCCTTTGACGATGATTTCGTACAGAAACCATTTTTCGTCTTTCTGGTGCGGGTCGTTGATGTCCTTGATGTGATAGAGGCTGCCGGTCTTGATGGGATCGCCATGCGTCGCGTTGACCTGCGCCTCGAAGCCTTGATCCGGCCAGCCCTTCTCTTGATACTTGGTATGAAAGTACACGCCGCTGTTGGCATGCGGAAAGGTTTCGACCATCGCCTTGAAGTGGAAGTTCTTGAAATCGTGATTGTGGACCGGGCCGACATAAAACAAATGCGCCGGTCCAGGGCCATGCACCACGAGTTTGCCGTCTTCGACCTTCCACGAGTCGGCGTTGTCGCCCACCTTCCAGCCATCGAGGGTCTTGCCGTCGAAAAGGCTGTAGAAGCCGTCCTTGTCGGGCTTCGGTTCGGTCGTTTTCTTCGTGTCTTCGGCCCGCAGCGCGGTGGCGCACAGCAGCATGCTGGAGAGAATCAGGGCGGTTCGCTTCATCAAACATCTCCAAAAAGGGTGGGATAGAACAGGAGGGATCGAATTGCTCTCGGTCGGCGTTGCGCCGAGCAGCCGCGTTTGGTAGGCAGGCGCGGCCTGAGCGCTTGCCGCTCCCGGCCGGGTGCAGGCCAAAGCAGCCCTTGTGATGCTAATCCGGCGCGGCGCGCGGTTCAAGCCGGCATCCGGCCTGGGGCGGCTTTCCGCCGGCTTTTTCGTACTGTGCGCGGGGGCGACCGCGCTCCTCCCACGGTTCGGAACTCTGGCTCCGCCTCAAGACCCAAGCGGCCCGATCAACCCGAGCGCCCAGCACAGATAAGCGACCGGCGCGGCCAAGAGGAGCGAGTCGAGGATGTCGAGCACGCCGCCGAAGCCCGGCAGCCAGGTGCTGCTGTCCTTGAGTCCGACGTCGCGCTTCAAGAGCGATTCGGCCAAGTCGCCGAGCAAACCGGCGATTCCCACAATCAGCCCATACAGGACCCAGCCGCCAATGGAACCAAGCCGCCGCGGGTCGGCAGCGCCGGGCGTTCCCAGAGCTTGAAAGCACGCTCGAACGGCGAGCGCCCCAGCGACGGCAAACAACATCGCGCCGGCAAAGCCCTCCCAGGTTTTGCCCGGACTCAGGACCGGCGCCATTTTATGGCGTCCGAACAGGCGGCCGAGCGTATACGCGCCGCTATCGGCCATTTTCACGACCGCGATCATCGACAGAAGTGCGACTAAGCCCCAAGCTTCGCCTTGAAAAAAGCGCAATTGCACGACCCAACTGGTTAGCACGCCGACATAGGCGAACGCGAACGCGGCGAGCGCCAGCCGCGGAATCACGCCGCCGGGCCGTTCGTAGCGGCGCATTTCGCTCACGAGCGCGACGATCATCGCCAAGGCGAAGCAGAGCCACGGCCAGCCCGACGGGCCCAAGGCCTGGTTCGCCTCGCAGCGCGGCCACGCCAGCGGAATCAGATTCGCCAGCACGATCGCCAAGTTGCCAAGATAGAGGATCGCCGTCTGGGGCCGCGTCGGCAGCTTGCGATAAAAGCCGGCAATCTCTCCGGTCGCCAGCAGACTGGCCGCGAAGGCGAGCGGATAAAGCCAACCACCGGGCGGCGCATAGATCAACGCGTCCGGCCGCGCGTGAAGGATGTCGAGCAAACAGAGCCCCAGCAAGCCGGCGATCAAAACCGCTCCCAACAACAATCGCCAGCGCAGCATGAATATCAAACTCCGGGAACAAAGGGCCCCGCCGCGCGACTCAAGCTGAAGGCGCTATCCGGCCATCGGGACGAGTGCCATCTTACCGAGCGGTGCGCAAACTGGGGAGACCCAGCAGCCCTGCCGAAGTATTCAACCGGCTGCGTCAGCGCTCAGATGCGCTGCCAAGCCGACGACGCCAAGCTGACGATGCCAGCCCGCTCGATGGCGAGCCAGGCGGAGCTTGGCGCTCCCGGGGGTGAGATTGCAAATGCCAGGCGCGGTTTTTTCAACAGCCCGCTAGTCGGCTTCGGCCGCGGCGGCCGCCTTGTCTTCGGGCGTGGTATAGTCCAGATACCGCAGATAAACGTCGGTCGCGACGAGCAAGCCTTCGATGAAGAGCAGGACAATGATGCCGATTTCGAGCCAATGGCCCGACCGCCACCAGCGATAATCGGTAATTCGATCGGTCGCGCCGACATACAATTCTTCGCACGCCTCGAGGCGATCGTTAAACGCCTCCATGCGATCTTCGCAGTCGGTCTTGTCGAGCAACCGGGCCATTACGCGCCGCCCTTCCACCGGCAAGGCGGGCGACGGCTTGTAGAAGCACGGGTCGAGTCGAGCGTAGCGCAGCCTCAATTTGGCCAAGGCCTGATTGGTGGCGATCAGCCGTTGCCACTGCTGGCGGTTCGAGCGGCGAATTTGAAATGCGTAGGCCGTGTCGGCCGGCGCCGACGATTCAATATCAGCCAGCGCCGCTTCCAGCGCGAGCAACTCGCGCTGATAGAACGTGAACTCGATCAGGGCCGTAAACAGGGCGTCAAAATCGCGGCTGGGGCATTGCACGACGGCGCGGCCAGGCTGCCATTCGACAAAGCGGTTCGTCCCCTCAATCCGAATCTTGCGTGGATCGCTCGCGCGGTGCGGCGGCGTCAGCCATGGGCGGCCGGTCTTCTTCCACTCCCCTTCGGCCGCCGGCGGGACAAAGACGACTACCAGCTGATCCAGCGGATCGCCGGCAGCATGCACCGCGGCGTAATCCTTCCAATTTACTTCGTCTTCGATCGCCACCGCCGCGTACGGCTGCGCAAACTGCGCGCGGACGCGCCCCTCGGCGGGCGCTTCGGCCATGAATTGAACGCGCCGCGCATAGATCGTTCCATTGGAACGGATCGGCGCCGGCGGCAAGCTCGCGTGCGGCGCATGGGGAGGAGCCGTTGAGGGAGCAGGAGTGTTCGTCGTGACGACGGCCATAGGTCACCTGGTTGCGAAGACAATTTCGGGGGCGGAAGGTCCGCAGTTATGGGCGTTGCGATTTTTAGCGAGCTGGCATTTTTGGCGAGCGTTCGGGTGCGTTCGATTGCGGGGGCCTCGTAGATCGGCGGCCGGCTGCTCGGCTCCGTTGCCAGCCGCGCCCTCAAATCCGCATCGCACATGTTCTACTGTACCAAGCCGGCCGAAGCGGCGTGCGAAAATTCATCCAAAGCTCATCCTAGTTGCTTGCCTCTTGCTCGACGTACTCGATCTCTTCTTTGATCCACTCCGCCACCACATCCGCCGAATCGAGCACGCCGTTCAAAGTCGAGTCGAACAGATAATCGCCCACGGCAAATAGCCACGGATGTTCGACCGGCTCGGGCAGGTGGCGCGAGTCAGGCTCGCGGAGCGGAAAACCGCCTGGCTTGCCATTGACCGATCCAATCCAGCGGTAGACTTTGCCTTCTAGGAAAAGTTCGCGGCCGAAGCGGAGCGCGCGCGGGAGCGAATCGAGCACCTGGCGAATGAGTTCTTCGTCGGACAAGTTGGCCAGATTCATGGCCGCATCGCCCGCCAACAGCCAACCGAGCGCGCCGTGCTGTTTGTGATCTCCGCGGGCGCTCTCGTCGTAAATGCAGCAGCCGCCAAAGGCGTCGTGCATGAAGTATCCGCCAGGAATCAGCGACCGCCAGAAGGGCTGTTCAAAGAGGATGCTGATGCGGAGATAATGGGCCGGATAGTCGTAGTGGGCGTGATGATCGTGCATCGCCTTGGCTAACAGCGAGCCGCCCCATTCGATCGCCGGAATCCAATTGTTCGGCAGCGCCACGACGACAAAGTCAAACTCTTCCGTGACGAGTTCCCCCTTGTGCCGCGCGTACACCCGATACGATTCGTCCGCCGTCCGTTCGACCTTTTCCACGCGATGATTGAATAGCACGTCGGCTTGGATCCGCTTGATCAACTCCCGCGGCAACGATTCGATTCCGCCTTCGATCGTGTAAAGCTGCATGTAGTCCGGCTCGTTCATCAGATAATTCTGCAAGCCGTACGACGCATGCGTGTGATGCGGCTCCGTCCCCAAATCGCTATGGACGGCCACCGTGATGTACTTCCGCGCGAGCGGATCGTCCACCTTGGCCAAATACTCTTCGAACGTCTGCCGCGCGAGAGGATCTTCGTTGTCCTCTTGCCAATCGGACTCGTAGTAGTCGGCCGGGCTCATTTGCGCGCGGGCTTTGCGCATGAACTTTTGCAGCACGGCCCGTGTCTCCGGACCACAGTGCGCTTCAATGTCCGCGTCGGTGGTCAGAAACTTGTCGTCCAAAATCACGGTCGGACCTTGAAGAGGCCGCGTCTTGAGCCCAAGCTCCGCAATCAGCTCTCGCAAGGGGTCCGGGCCGCTGCTTGAATAGTCGTACAATTCGGCGGCGCCCGCCTCATGCAGCATCGGCGTTTGGCCAAAGGACCGGGTCACGATCTTGCCGCCCAGCCGGTCGCTCGCCTCGAAGAGGGTGACCTCGCAGCGCGGGCCGAGCCGCCGCTCGAGAAAGTAGGTCGTCAGCAAACCGCCAGGGCCGCCGCCAATAATTGCAACTTGAAGCGGATCCATGCGAACTCATAGACAAGGGCCAGAAAGTCGAACCGGTGCGATCGTCAGGAAAAGCAAGAAGGCCAGGAAACCGCGTTTTTTGGTGGAGCGGATACCGCGCGCCTGGCGCAGAAAAACCCGCGCTCCTCGCGCAAAAAACCCGCGCTCCTCGCGCAAAAAAACCCGCGCTCCTCGCGCAGAAAAACCCGCGCGAATCCCTCTTTCTAAAACCCCACGCTACGTGAAAAGATTCGCTATCCGGGCGGTCGATTTGGCAAAAAAAGCCCAAATTTCTCGCAGAAAATCAGCGCACCAGGACACTGCCCCAGGTACTGACGCGCGAACCCGCAGTTTTTTTGCACCCGGCAAAAAATCCAGATCAAAAGGTTCAAAAATCAATGCTTTTCGGGCAAGGGCGGCAGCTCCAATTCTCCCGGCGAAACTCCCGTTGCCGGACGGACGAATTTTTCGCCCGCTTTGCTCGTGCCGGCCAGAAATCCGCCATTGGAAAGAAAAAACTGCCCCGCTGGCGTGATGCCGCCAAATCGATCGAGGCGATCTTTATCGCCCGTCGGATCATGGCTGAAAGTGGCGGTGGTCAGCTCGATCCATTTTCCTGCGTCCGTTTTGAGCCACTGATTGCCGAACCGCGCTTGGCGGCGGAGTTGGCCGTTGCTCCCGACAAAGTCCTCGTTGAAACTATACAATCCGTGCAGCCAACCGCCGTTGCCCGGCGCATTCCAACTCGAGATCAGCATCCACTTTTTCTGGTCCGGTCGGAAGTAATAGCCGGAATAGATCGTGTGCTGCGGATCGACCGGTTGAGCGGTTACGACAAAGCGCTGGGTTTCGCCCGTCTTCCACGGAAAGACGAGATGGCTATGTCCGCCTGTCCCTTCGTGGCCAAAATCGCCGGCCACGACGTCGGCCCCTTTGGCGACGAGTTGGACCCGATCGGCCGCGGCAACTTTGCTGCGATCGACGCCTTCTTTGCCGCTGTCCCAGACGCTGAAGATGATGCGCCGTTCGTCCTTGCCATTCACCTGCATGCCGAAATAGCCGCGCTGAAAGCCGCACACTTCGTAATACGTATAGAGCGGATCTTCCACGGCGGTCGCTTCGGCATAAAAAGCAGCCCCTTTGACGTCCGCCGGAAGGGGATAGTTCAGATGGACTGACGCCGCGTTGCGACGCTCTTTCAAGTTGAAATGCGCGCCGCGAATCGCGGACCCCGACAGCACCAGCGCGTTCAGGTCGCCATTAGGTTTTCCGGGCTCATTCAGCGCCTCCACCGTGAAAGCGACATAGCCGGGCTTGGCAATGGGATCGTTGCCAAAGTCGACAAGGCCGCTCGCGCCGTCTCCGGTTGCCACGGCCGTGTGCCGCTGGATAACTTTATGTTGCTCATCCTCGAGCGTCAGTTGCAATTTGGAGACCGCGCCCTTGGGCAAGCGGACCGCGAGTTGACAGTGCACGTCGCCTGGCGCCGCAAATTCACCGAACCACTGCACGTGTTGCTTCGGGTCGGTCCAATTGCGAATCCCCTTGCTGGAGACGCTCGCCCCGTCCGGATTGGGCGCAAGATAGGCGGTGAACGCCGGCACCCGCAGTTCCTGCTCCGCCGCCGGGCTGGCCGCGTCGACCTGGGCAACCGCAGCGCACCCCGCCGCGCAAGCGACGAGCCAGAGCCATCCGCGCCAACCTGTTCGCAACCGGTCGAAATCACCACGCATGGGAGAACCTCAATTCAGGATGGAAAGGTAGACGGCAGACTAAACTGGGGCGAGCAAGGAACCCGTCTCCCGCCGCAGATGTTCGGTATAAATCGTCAGGCAACGCGTGACGGATTCCTCGGTGGCATTCAACCCCGACCCGAATGCAACCCGCAGCACGGTGTCACAGCCGCAGGCGGGGACAAGCTTCGTTCGGACATGTCCGAATCCGGAGCAACTGATGATACGCGACAGGATTTGCTCAAAGCAAATGATTCGCCCCGCGACACGCGCTCTAATTCGTTCCGCATGGGAAAGGCCATGCAAGGCCCGCAAACAGCGTTTGTCACCGGTCGCGACCAGGAAGTCCGAAAAGTGAGCTGTTGCGGAAAAGAGAATCGCTTCGCCAGGATCGATATCGAGCGCATCTTCGAAGAGCTTTTGATCGTCCGGCGAAGGGCGGGCGTCGAGCACGCCGGCATTGTCCAGAAAAGCCTGAAGCCGTTCGTACGCGTCGTTGCCCAATTGCGCTCGACCCTTGTTCGGGTTCTTGGGCGTGAGCAGCTTGAAACGCGCCGTCGGCAGCACCAAGATCTCTTTCGGCGAAACGCCAAAGGCCGAAATGGCTTCGTCCAGAAGATCGCAGATCGCCAGTTTCTTGAGCACGTCGTTGTCGGCCATGCAGATCATTCGGCATGACCGTGCTGCGTCACCCTCATTAAGAACTCGCTACTGTCCTCGGGCAACCGAGACCAGTCCAAGTTTCCCGCCATCATGGTTCGCACCTGGGCAACGGCATCATCATGAGGATTCAACAATTTCAATGCCGCCAAACCAACCGGAAAAAATGGGCGGCCCATGGAATGCGCAAAGTTCAAAACGACGTGGCCGGGGTCAATCATCGCCTGAGCGGCGATGGCTTGCGCCGATTCGGCCAGGCCGGGCGCATTGGGCCAGCGGCCTGTCGCCACGAAATTCCGGTTAGAATTTCCGGTCAGCAGCTCCATCGCAAACGCGTTTGCCGCTTGCTCTTCGGCATCCTTGCTGTTTTCATCGAGCCGCTGGTCGATCAGGGTCCCCTCGTCCGGAACGTGGCCGAGTGCCAGATGTCCCAGTTCGTGCGCGAGAATAAAAAGCAGCCAAGCCGAGTGTTTCGCGCGGCGGCAGAGCACAATGACAGGCCGCCCGTCGACGCGTGCCGCGAAACCATCCGGACGCCGCGCATTGCGGGGGAAGTGATCGAGGTGCAAAACGGGCAGCCCCATCGACCAGCAGTAGCGCAGCAATTCAGTCAATCCGACCCATGGAGCGTCGTCCCCGAGGATTTGCTGGCGGATCTCGCTAGCCTGAAGAGGAATTGCCTCAGCCGGCTTTGATACGGCGGACGCTGCCAGTTGAGCCGCCCGCGTCGCCAAGACTCGGGCCAAAGCGAGCTCATCTTCGCTGACGTTAGCGTGCTTCTTGAATTTGCAAACGCCAAAATCACGCAGTCGAATCGGTTCGTTCTCCGACTGCAACGAGGCGAGATCGAGGCCCAGATGCCGGGACAATAGCAGCAGTCCCTGGGCGTAACCGGTTGGATTCGCGGCTGCCTCATCGTCCCACCAACTCGGCATGGCGGTACTTCGTACGTAGGCGCGCGTCAATCCCACGGCGCCCAAGCGTCCATAAAGTTTCTGGATGGGATTGGCATCGTTCAAGATAGGGCTCCGAAGCGGTTCCGCGAAGTCCTCATTGTACGATACCGAAATCAGGCCGGCCACTGCAATTGCTCTCGCGGGCATTGTTTGGCGCGGTGCGACTGTGTTAGGCTGATGAGTTTGGCGGCAGTGTTTTTTCATCGTAGTGCGAGTTTCCCCACTGCCGCGCGTCGGACAGAATTTCAAATGCCGCCCGAGTCTACGCTCAATTTGGAAACCGCGCCCCCCTCCGAAACCGCGCCGGCGGCGGATCCTTCGCTCGGCGCGGAGATGCTGCCGGCGGCGCCCCTTTCGCCTCGCGGCGCCGCGCCGACGAGCCTGCCGCCGCCCGTGCAACCAGTGCTCCCGTCTGAAGCGCCGCGGCCGCTTCCGGACGACATGATTCGCGTGCGCGGCGCGCGCGTGCATAACCTAAACAACATTGATCTCGATATTCCGCGCGATCAACTGGTCGTGATCACCGGGGTCAGCGGGTCCGGCAAGAGCTCGCTCGCTTTTGACACGCTGTTTGCCGAAGGACAGCGGCAATATCTCGAGAGTCTCTCCGCCTACGCGCGCCAATTCTTGCATCAGCTCGAACGGCCCGACGTGGATTCCATCGAAGGGCTTCCGCCGACGATTTCGATCGATCAGCGGTCAGGCAGCAGCAATCCGCGGAGCACGGTCGCGACCTTGACGGAGGTCTACGACTATCTCCGGCTGATGATGGCGCGCCTCGGCGAGCCGCAATGCTTCCACTGTGGCACCCCCATCCGCCAACAATCGGCCGAAGACATCGTCGAGCAGCTGTTGGCGCTGGAGCCTGGGACGAAGGTGATGATTTTGGCGCCCTTTGTGCGCGGCAAGAAAGGGGCTCACGCCGAAGTTTTTACCGCGATTCGCAAGGCCGGTTTTATTCGCGTCCGCGTCGATGGCGAAATTGTCGACGTCGAGCACCACGGCGAAATCTCGCCGCGCAAAGCGCATACGATCGAAGCCGTCGTCGATCGCATTGTGATTCGCGAAGGGGTCGAGGAACGCGTCTCCGAATCGGTCGATCTGGCGGTCAAGCATGGCGAAGGGGTCGTGCAAATCGCTTGGTTCGAGCGCGAGAACGACGAGAGCAGCGAAGGGGTTTGGCATGAGCAACTGCACAGTACGTTGTTCGCCTGTCCGAATTGCAAGATTAGCTACGAAGAACTCGAACCGCGCACGTTCAGCTTCAACAGCCCTTACGGCGCGTGTCCGGCCTGCGAAGGACTCGGAACTCGGATTGAATTCGATCCGGATCTGGTTGCTCCCGATCTCTCTTTGTCGTTGGCCGCCGGGGCGATCTTGCCTTGGAAAGGAGGGACGGCCCCGCTGGAGCAAGAGCGGCTCAAGGCGATCAAACCGTTTCTGACCGCGAACCATCTCGCTGGGGAAACGCCCTTGTCGGAGTGGCCGGAGGCCAAGCGGCTCCAATTCTTTCGCGGCGATGGCGGGACGTTTCCGGGCCTGATCACGCTGCTGGAAAAAGAATTTGCCACGACTACCGACCCCGACGCCTTGGAGCGATTCGCGCTGTTTCGCGGCACGGTCGTATGCGCGGCCTGCGGCGGCTCGCGGCTGCGCCCCGAGGCACGCAGCGTCCGTCTCGCGGGCAAGGCGATTCATGAGATCACGCGGCTGACGGTCCGCCAGGCGCGCGAGTTTTTTCAAACCTTGCGATTTCCGCGTGAAGAACAGCCGATCGCGCGTCCCTTGCTCGAGGAGATTGCCAAACGGCTGACTTTTCTCGACAAGGTCGGGGTCGAGTATCTCTCGCTCGATCGACCGGCGGACACGCTCAGCGGCGGAGAACTGCAACGGGTGCGGCTCGCCAGCGGGATCGGCTCAGGGCTCGTCGGCGCTTGCTATATTCTCGACGAGCCGTCGATTGGCCTGCATCCGCGCGACAACGAACGTCTGATCGAAGCGCTGCGCGACCTGCACGGGTTGGGCAACACGGTTCTGATCGTGGAACATGACGAAGCGATGATGCGGACCGCTGATTTTCTGATTGATATCGGACCGGGCGCCGGCCGCCTCGGCGGCCACGTCGTTGCCCAAGGAACACCCGCGGCGGTCGCGCACAGCGATTCGCTCACGGGCAAATATCTGGCGGGCGAGTTGCAAATCGCGCCCCCTGCGCTGCGCCGCAAAATAGCCAAAACCCGCTCGCTCACGCTCGAAGGGGCGACCACCAACAATCTGAAGAACATCACGGTTCGCTTTCCGCTGTCGGCGTTGGTCTGCGTGACCGGCGTCAGCGGATCAGGAAAAAGCTCGCTGACCAATGAAACGTTGGCCCGAGCAATTCGCCGCCGGCTGACGAGCCTGGGGCCGAAGCCGGGCCCCTTTGTCAGTCTCCGCGGCGTGAGCCAAATCGACAAGCTGGTCGAGGTCGATCAATCTCCCATCGGCCGCACGCCGCGGAGCAACCCGGCGACCTATACCGGCGTGTTTGACGAAGTTCGCAAAGTTTTCGCCGGAACCAAGGCGGCCAAACAGTTGGGTTTCAAGGCAGGCCGCTTTAGCTTCAACGCAAAAGGGGGGCGCTGCGAGACGTGCCAAGGGCATGGCGCGCGAAAGATCGAGATGAATTTCTTGCCCGACTTGTTCGTCCCTTGCGAAGAATGCGAAGGCCGCCGATTCAACCGCCAGACGCTGCAAGTCCGCTACAAGGAGAAGAACATCGCCGAAGTCCTCGACCTGCGGATCGACGAGGCGGCGGCGTTCTTCGAGAATTTTCCCGCCATTCGCCGCTTGCTAAGCTCCTTGCAAGAGGTCGGGCTGGGCTATTTGACGCTTGGCCAATCGGCCACGACCCTTTCCGGGGGCGAGGCGCAGCGGATCAAGCTGGCCGCCGAACTCGCCCGCGTCGATACCGGACAAACGCTCTATTTGCTCGATGAGCCGACCACCGGCTTGCACTTCGACGACGTGCGAAAGCTGCTCATCGTGCTTCAGCGGCTCGTCGATCTTGGCAACACGGTGATTGTGATCGAGCACAATCTCGACGTCATGAAAAGCGTCGATTGGATCATCGACCTGGGACCGGAAGGGGGCGAACGGGGCGGGGAGCTAGTCGCCGAAGGAACACCCGAGGAAATCGCGGCGCTGGGCGACAGCCACACCGGCCGCTTTCTCCGCGCCGCGCTGACTAGCGATTGAGCGGATAAGGATGCTCGGCAATCGGCGCGGGCGGCGCGCCGGGCGACAGCGACCGCGCATATTGCTGCCACTGCGGAACATTGTCGCCAAAGTCTTTGCCGCTCGAGGTCTTCAACGATTCGGTGATGCGATAGCGGAGCGCCGGATTGGTATCGTCCAGCGCCACGCCGAGCGAGATGACCGCCGACGGATCCTTCACGTCGCCGAGCGCTTTGGCCGCCGCCAAGCGGACATCGATGCTCAGGTCGCTAGCTAACACTTCGCCGAGCACGTGGGCCGCATCCGCGGCGTTTCGCTTGCCGTAGGCTTTGCAACTCGCAATCCGCACGTCCTGGTAAGGATCTTTCAAGCCGCCATATAAAATCGCCACGGCCTGCGGGCAACTCGACAAAGTCGCGGCCTTCACGATTTCCAAGCGCACCAGCGGGTCCGATTCATTTTGCATTTGCTGCGCGAGCTTGGCGCAGAGATTTGTTTGTTCTTCGAGGCTGGCCTTTTTCAGCAGGTCCGCCGTGGCGCGCGTTTGCTCGACTCGATACGCGCCCGATTGCGCATAGAGCGCCGGATCGATCGGTTCGCGCTTTTCCCACCACGGCCAGCCGCCGCAGCCGCTCGCCAGGAGCAGCGCGCCCCCCAGAATCGCAAGTTTACAAAGGTTTGGCATGGATTTCGTCGGCCAGACGGGTGAACACCGGAAGAAAAGCGGGCGGGACTATAGCAGCGCCGCCGGTTTTCGACCAAGAGCGATCGCGGTTGAAACCGGGCAATTTGGCGACTTTGCCGAATCTCGCTGGGCCCTCCGTAAACGGGCGGCTTGGCATGGCCCGACCGGCCCGCTCGGACTGACCCACGACCTCGTTAACCGATGGGTCTCCGCCGTGGAAACGCTCGGAGGCGGACATTGCCCATGACGCAAGCCACGTCGGCGGCCCAACAGTTGCGGCGACTGGGCGCAAGGACTAAGATCGGCAATGCGGCGGCGAATAGACGTCTGGCGGGAGGGCGGTGCGCTCGATTTTAGGACGCCGTCTTGGCGCGCGGCGCAGAAATCGCGCTTTTGCAGGCATTGTTTTGGGCATTTCCGTGTTGCGAATTCCGATGCGTGCCCTCCCGAGTGCCGCGTTCGCCGCAGTTCTTCCCACTCACGACGAGGGTTAAAGGCATGCCTGCTCCTCTGGATCATGCTCAGCACCGCGGCTGGATCGAGTCGATTCTGCGGCACATTCCTGGCTTCAAAGGCTACCTCGAAAAGGAATATCGCCGCGATAGCGATGCCTTGTTGCGCAGTACGCTGGCCGACGATCTGCAAAAATGCAAACCGGCCTTGGACGAATACGCCAAAGCCTTGGTCGCGGCAGGCAAGCTCGAGGCGCTGACCGCGATCGACTCGCGCCGCGCCAAGCTCGATCGACTCATTGCCCGTATTCGCGGCGCGATGCAGGGCTACAGCGGGATGTTTGACCTGGTGCAAATCAAGGCGGACCTGCTGCAACGCGTTTACGAAAACGACCTCAAAATCACCGAACTCTGCGAGCAGGCAGCGGCGACCGCCGCCAAATTGAAGGCCAATCCGCCCGACGCCGAAACGATCTTGGCCGAGTTGGGCACGCAGTGCGAAACGATCGATCAGGCCTGGGACCAGCGTGCAGAAATGCTCAAAGGACTTGAATAGCGCCCCGCGCTCCGCGGCCGGCGCGCAAGCGGCCGATCGTCCGCTTCGCAATACATCCATTCGGAACCAAGTTCCACTTCACCTCGAACCCCCGTTGTTTCTATGCGTCTGGAAGTCATCCAATATTTTGACGACACGAATTCCGCCATCGTCAGCCGTGTTCCCGCCGACGGTTCTGCCGACATCAAGCTGGGCGCGCAATTGATCGTGCAGCAGAACCAAGAAGCGGTCTTTTTCCGCGATGGCAAGGCGCTCGACACGTTTCAAGCCGGCCGCCATACGCTCACCACCGCCAATGTGCCGTTGCTGACGCGGATTCTCACGATTCCTTGGGAGAAGTCGCCGTTTCAGGCTTCGGTCTACTTTGTGGGCAAGCAAACATTCCTGGACCAGAAATGGGGCACCCCGCAGCCGATCACGTTTCGCGATGCCGACTTTGGCATGGTCCGGCTCCGTTCGTTTGGCAAGTACTCGATGCGCGTCGTGGACAGCGCCGTGCTGATCAATACGCTCGTCGGCACGCAAGGCAAGATGACGACCGACGCGATCACCAGCTATTTGAAAGACCTGATTGTCTCGCGCCTGACCGATTTGCTCGGTGCGCTGAAGATCAGCCTGCTCGATATGCCGGCCAAATATGACGTGATCGGTTCGGCCACGCGGACCAAGGTTTCCGACGACTTTGCCAAGTACGGCCTCGAACTGGTCGACTTCTTCATCAACGGCATCACGCCGCCGGACGAAGTGCAAAAAGCGATCGACCAGCGCAGTTCGATGGGCGCGGTCGGAGATCTGAACGCCTACATGAAATTCCAGGCCGCCAACAGCATGAGCGAAATGGCCAAGCATGGCGGCGACGGCGGGGCGATGGGGCTCGGCTTCGGCGCCGGTTTCGGGATGATGTTTCCGAATTTGCTCCGCGAGGCGATGAATCCGCAGGTCCCGCAGGCGATGCCGCAGACGCCGTTTCCGATGCAGGCGAATCCGGGGCCGCCCGCGGCGAGCACTCCTCCGGTTGCGCCGTTCCAACCGGCTGCGCCGCCTCAGCCGGTCGCATCGTCCCAGCCCGGCGCGGCTGCGCCGGCAGCCGGCGCGTTTGACCCCTCGCAGTGGCAGCATCCGGCAGTCGACCCGAAAGCGGTCATTCGTTTTGCGGCGCAAACCGCCGGCTTCACGGTTGACGAGCAAGGGGACGTTTGGAAGATCACGATTGCCACCGGGCCGCTGCGCAAGCAGGCGGTCACGGTCCAATTCGGCACGAACGATTTGCAGCAACACCCGGTCGTCGCAATTTCGTCCACTTGCGGACCGATGAATGACAAAAACGCGCCCGTGCTGCTCCGTTTCAATAGCCAACTCGTCTACGGCGCGTTCGCCGTCGATACGATCAACGGCCAAGAGATGATCGTGTTGAAGGCGAACTTGCTGGCCGACACGCTCAATAATGTGGAGGCCGGCCGCGTGCTCGCCGCCATCGCCTTTCAAGCCGACAAGATCGAAGAACAACTCGGCGCTAGCGACCTGTTTTGAAAATGGGCGTCGGGCAGGAAAAGGACGCCCGCGAAGTCGCGGAGGCGCCGAGCAGGCCGCGGAGCCGAGCTGGCTGCCGAGGGCGTTGTCAGGCATGATTTTCTGAGCGCGGGGGCCGCGCGAGCCCCCGGAATTTCCTGGGGTTGCGCGCGCCGGCGGCGCGCGCGGCGATCTCGGCGCGGCTGGAATCGTTAAAATTTTAACGATTCAGGCTTGACCCGGAGGCCCCGTGGCGTTAAAAATTTAACGGATGGGGCGGAACCCGGCCGACTTCCGTGGAAACCAAGCGCCATGAGCGAAATCCCTCAACTCTCGCGCCGCGAACGCCAGATCATGGACGCCGTGCACCATCTAGGCGGCGGCACGGTCCGCGCAATCCAAGCCGCCTTGCCCGATCCGCCCACCGACATGGCGGTCCGGCGAATGCTCCATATTCTCGCGGAAAAAGGTTTGCTGCGGCGCAAATCGAGCGGCCGCGAGGTTGTCTATCTGGCGAAGCAATCGCGGCGGCGCGCGGGCATCCAGGCCTTGCGGCACGTCGTTAATACCTTCTTCGGCGGCGCCGTCGAAGATGCCCTCGCCGCCCATTTGGCGCAGCCTGAATCGCTCTCGGTCGAGCAACTGGCTCGGCTCGAGGCGCTGATTTTGCAAGCTCGCCAAGCGCGAGATTCTAAGAAGCAGCGATCTTCAGAACCATCCCCTGCGGAGAAAAAACCATGAACCTGTTGTTCGCGGTCGGTTGGCCCCGTTTTCTCTCGGTTGCCCTTCCGCTGGTCGGAACGGTGACGATTCTGTTGGCCGCCGCCGCACTCGTCTGCGGCTTGCTGGCTCGCCGCGCGGCCGCGGTTCGGCGACTCGTCTGGCTGACGGCCTTGAGCGCGGCGCTCGTCGCCCCCGGGCTGAGCTGGCTGCTCCCAAGCTGGCGCATCTTGCCGCGGTGGAGCGAACTCTCGAGCACCGCGGCGCTCGACCGCACTCCGGATTCCGCGGCGATCGCTGATCGCGGCGAGACAGCCGGAACGCAACTCGCCCTCGCGCCGCGAACGTCGCTCGCCGGCGACGCGATTCGATCGTCTTCCGAACGAACCGCGCGGGCGGAAGGCGCAGCGATGGCGCCGCGCCGCGGGGACGAAAGAAGCTGGGGGCCCGCCTTGCTGCTAAGTGCTTGGCTCGCCGGCACGATTGCGATGCTCTGTCAATTGATCCGCAGCGGCTGGGCGCTCCGGCGGCTCGCGCGGCGATTTCCTCCGCTCACGGAGGGGCCCCTCTACGACACGGTTCGACAGATGGCGGCGGAATTGCGCACTCGCTGTCCGCGCCTCTTTGCCGGCGGTCCGGACGCCATGCCCATCGTTTGGGGAATCGGCCGCGGCCATCTCCGGTTGCCGACGGGCGGCACCGCGATCGGCCGGAATAAAGGACCAACCGTCGCCAATTCGCCTTGGCCGCCGGCGATGTTGCGGGCCGTGCTCGTGCATGAGTTTGGCCATCTCCGCCGCCGCGACTCGCTCGGCCTGTGGATCGGCAATCTGGCGCGGGCGGTCTACTGGTTCAACCCGCTGGCTTGGTTCGCCTTGTCGCAATTGCGGTTGGAGCAAGAGCGCGCTTGCGATGACGACGTGCTGCGCGATGGTCAGAATTCCGCGGACTATGCGGAACATCTGTTGTCGCTGTCGCGGTGCCCAGGGGCCGCCGGCGGCGCGCCAAGCTGGGCATTGGCGATGGCGCAGCGTTCGCGTCTGGAGCGGCGCATCGTCTCGCTGCTCGATTCCGACCGCCGCCGGGATGGCTTTTCACGCGGCGGCGCCGTCGCGGCGAGCGCGGCGATCATCGCATTCGCGGCATTCTTGTCCAGCCTGCGAGCCGCCGAGCCAGAACCGCAACCTTTGCCGCCGAATGCAACACGGAAGGCGTCTCCAACTCAACCGAACGACATCAAGCAATCAAGCAAACCGGCCCAACCAAGCGACCCAGCCAAGCCAAGCGAACCAACTCCCATCGTGCCCGAAAAAATCGCCCCGGCCCAGAGTGATCCGGCCAAAGAAGCCGGGCCACCACCGGCGGCCGCGCTTGGCGAACACAACCAGCGTGGACCGGTCGTGCTCGGCATCGACCTTACTCACGAACCGTCGGTGCGAGCGCCGGCCGAGCTGCCTGACCTCTATGAGCCCTCCAGCACGCCGGGCATTTTTCAGCAGCGCGCGGGGGTGTTTGAGATGCCGCTTGATGAACATACTTGGCTCAAGTATTCGCTGCCGGCCGGCAAATACTATTTTGAATATCGGGCCGCCCGCGACAAGCCGGAAACCGAGCGAACCTTCGGCCCATTCGCGGGCGATCCGTTCGATAAGCTCAAGCTCGACAAAATTCTCGAGCAGCAGATTCGCTCGGAGTTCACCGCCGACGCGTACTATCGGGTGCGGCTGATGCTGCGGCTGCACGATGAAAAATTGACGCAACTGACGGTGCGGCTCTTGGAGGCCGGCTTGGAGAACGACAAAACGGCGGCCGCGGAAGGCAATCTGGCCGAGTCGCGCGAAATCTTGAAAAAGTTTTCCGATGAATTCACACGGCATGCCACCGACGTTCAGCGCGCCGCCCTCGCCAAGGCAGTCGAATCCCGCGCGGCGGCGATTGATCGACTGACGATCTCGGTTCCGGCCGATCAATATCAATCCGTTGATCCGAACAGCGCCGGCGAACTGGCCAAGATTGCCGACGCCGCCTTTGGGAAGCCGGTGGATGGCTTGCGCGCCGCGCTCGTGTTGGCGGACAACCCCTTGTCCTTAGATGCGGAAACCAAAGTGAAACTCGTCGTCGAGAACACAACCGATCAGCCGATTCGCTTTTCCTGTAGTGGTTTGCTGCAAGGAAGCCGCGCCGAAGTGATCCGCGCGGACGGAACGCAGGTGAAGGTCGCGCAGGTCTGGTATTCGGGCGTGGAGTTATTGTCACGGCATGTTCTCGGCCCGCACGAACGGTGGCTTGCGGCGGAACCTTCGCTCGTGTTTCGCGAAAAGGCAAGTCCCACCGCCGGCTATGCCGTTTCCGAGGCGGAGGCTGGAGTCGGCCGCTATCGAGTAAAATATACCGTTTCGATCGGCGTCGGCTCGCACTGGGAGCGCGATCGGACCGATGGGCTGATGCATCGCATTTCGCCTGCTCGCGGCGAATGGCGCGGGACATTGACGACCGGCGAGATCGCCGCGGCAGTGGTGAATCGCTGAACGCCGCCCGGCGCCCGCGCCAGGCGAACGAAATCCGCCCGGCAGGCGGCCCGCCGTGCAGCGAGCTGACAGCTCCTGCCAGCATTCACCCGGCCGTCCGCCGGCTCAGCTCGCATATTCTTGATTGGTTACGATGCCCGGCTGCGGGACCGGATATTTTCCTTTGGCATCGGACATCACCGGGGCCGGGCCATCCATCGTCAGTTTGTCGACGGTAGGGGCGAATTCATGCTTGGCGTTCATGATTTCGTCGAACGTGACGAGCCGGCCGGTATGCGCGGCCATGCGTCCCATCGAAGTCACCAAGCTGGCTTCCGCGCCGCGCTTCACCTCGTTGTACGGTTTGTCGCTGCGAATCGCTTCGATGAGATCGTTCCATTCGTTTTGATACGGGTTCGTCTCGCCGGCGCCGATTTTCGATTCCCAAGCGACGTTGGAAAAACCGGGCCCGCGATAAATCGCCGAAGGGGTGCCGATATCATGATCGTGCGAGATCATGGCCGAACCTTTGGTGCCGTGGGCGAAGCTGTTGTAGATTTCCGTGCAGCCATTCATGCAGCGGCCGTCGAGAAACAGCCGCGACTCGTCGGAAAAGATGTATTCCACGCCGTATACGTCAAAATTCTGATCGACGTAATCGCCTCGATAGTGCCGCCCGCCGATCGCTTGAGCTTTGACCGGCCACGCGTCTTTCATCCAGCACGAATGATCGATGACATGGATGTAGAAATCGCTGTAGCAGCCGCCGCTCGCCCAGAGAAAACTGTGAAAGCGGCGAATCTGATATTCAACCTCGGAGACATTCGCCGGCTTGGGGAGCGACTGCATCGAGCCGACCGGTCCATGCATGCGGTACGCCCGCATCATGACGATGTCGCCGATTTCGCCGCCATGCACGCGGTCAGCCAATTGTTGCATCGCGCGGCTATGCCGCGACATGAGCCCCACGCCGACTTTCAAATTCTTAACTTTGGCCTCTTCGCCCAGTTTGATCATCTTGCGGGTGGTGGGGCCATCGACGGTGACCGGCTTTTCCATGAAGACGTTCAAACCCTTCTCGATCGCATAGGTGAAATGGACCCAGCGAAAGGCGGGGGGCGTGGCAAAGATCGCGACGTCGCCCGGCTTCAACAGATCGAGCGCCTTCTGATACGCATCGAAGCCGATAAACTGCCGATCTTCCGGGACATCGACCCGATCGGCGAACCGCTTCGACAACCCTTCGTGACTGCTATGCAGACGGTCCTTGAAGACGTCGGCCATCGCCACGAGCTTGATTGGCCCCCCTTTGGCTTGCAACGCGTCGCCCGCCGCGCCGGTCCCGCGCCCGCCGCATCCGACCAGCGCGATATGGATCGTGTTGTCCTCGGCCGCATGCACCGCCGGCACCATCAGGCCGGCCAGCGCCGTGCCGGCTGCCGCCACCGTGGTCGTCTTCAAAAACTCGCGCCGCGAAGAATGCCCCGACGAAGCGGGGGTGGATGAAGCAGCGGAACTGGCCGCAGGAGCAGAGCAAGACGAAGCATTCGCGGAGTCAAGGTTCATGGTCGAGGCTCACGATAAAAGGGTGGTTGGAACGGTCGCAGAGAGTCGCCAGCAAGGCGAAGTCGCGCGATGCAAACGCCCGGCTCGCCACGGAGCAGCGAGAGATCAATGATAAAGTTCGCTGCGGCGATTCGCAACTTATTCGCGATTTGCCGAGCGGTTTGGAACGTGCCTCGGCGGCCGATAAGGAGAGTCGGTCCGGTCGCGAGCGGATCGTCGTTCGTATTGGAAACGGCCGATCAAGCAACGGGTTTCGCTTTTGAGGCGTGCAGCAGCGTGGCAATCTTTTTTCCACGGATGGCGAAAAAATCATCCTTGGCGATCGCGCAAATCGGAGCCACGACGCCGCGAGTCTCCTTCTTTTGTGGGAGCGAAATAAAAAAAGTTCTTCGGCAATGGGGACTGTTTGTCGAGGAAAAACGCGCGCAGCCGCAAAGGTCCTAGTAATTGCCAGACAGTTGGCATGCGAACTGCTAAAGGGCGGTTGAAAAATGCACTCGTGGCGTTGAGCACGGGTGCTTCCTTCCATACTCCCTCCTCCCCGATCGGTTTAGCGTTTTGCCTACCGCACTGTGTTGGAAATGGCTCGCCGCTCTGTTGCTCGCTTCACTACTGACGGTGCGCGCCCATGGGGCGACCGTCGTGTTTACGGTTGACGCGACGCAAAGCGCGCTCGACATCGCTCCGAGCTTGACGCTGCCGACCGTCAATTTTCAAACGACTCCGCAAGGAGCTGGCAGTTGGACGACCCATTATTCCGGCACGATCACCGCGGAGGTCACAGCGACTAGCTTTCAGATCCTGTCCGCGAATTTGATTGCGGCCAACAGTGGCAACTGGCTGCCGGGCATAGATTATTCAAACTATCCCGGCGATTTGAACGACCCCAACGGCTATGTGCTGACTCCGCAACCGGCCAACTATGGGATTATTACGGACTTGACTCCGCTGGGGACGGTCAACGGCGTGCAGGGACCCTCGCCATCGGCAATTCGCAATCTGCAAATCAATCTAAGCGATGCGAGTGCCAAGGTCTTGAGCGGCGGAGCCTTCGACGAGTCGGGCAGCACGACCCATTTCAGTTCCGGAATTATTTTCTATGCGTCGGGCGGCTCGCCGCCAATCACCGATCTGGTGAACACTGTCACGCCGGGTCCGACGCTCGACATCGCCAATTTAAGCGGCACTCTATCGGCCAGCGGCGGAACGCAGACGTTAACCTTGCCGCTGTCGTTCAATTTGAATTTTCCGATCACGTTCTTGCAGGTGAACGACCTCTTTTCCGGCACGATCGTCGCAACGGCGCCGCTGCCTGAACCGAGCAGCGCCTGCTTGTTCGGGGTAGGCGCGCTCGTTTTGTTCGGTGCGCGCCGCGTTCAATCCCTTCGCTTCCAACGGACCGGCCGCTCGTGAATGATTGAACTTCGCTTGAAAGGTTAGCGGCGGGTTGGTCGGCCACGTTCTCATGGGCGGCGGCGCCACAGCCGACCGCAGCGACATTGGCCGTCTCTGATGAGTTTGCATCTCTTGTGAGTTTGCATCTTGGCGATAAGCTTTGCTTTTTTCTTTTGTTGTGGAAAGGTTGCGCTATGCTTTGGTTTCGTACCGCTTTGATATGGGGATGCCTCGGGCTCCTGTTTCCGTTGAGCCAAATGGCCTTCGCCGGCACAATTTCGCTGGCTGGAGTCGCCGATGGAAGCTCGGCGTATTACGAGCATTTTTCGGATGGTTTCATTCAGGTTGACCTCTACGATCCGCCGCCGCGTGAAACACAGCAGCGGTTTCACTCGATCAGCAATCCCGCCACCGAATATGGCAGTTTGACCTACGACGGCTATCCGAACGACGCCAATTTTCATCTTGGCAGCATCACCTATGATGAGACGGCGCTGGTGGGCGGGACCGGTTCCGCGCCGATCACTGCCGTTTCGCTCGGCATTGGGGCCGACCCGGCCGACCCGACCTACATCAACATCAATCGCTGGAGCCCGACCACGACCGTCAATGCTTTTTCCGGGACGGTTTCGTTTTTGAGCGGCGTGCCAACCGGCATTTATCTGAACGCCACCGCCACCCTCGATTTTACCGCGTTCGCGGTTCCGGTCTCGGCTCCGGGCACGTTCACGGTCAACGGCTCGTACTTCGACGGCGATTTCGACAGCGGCGACGTGCTGGGCGCCGGCACCTCGTTCGTGTGGGACGTGCATGGCAACATCAGCGCGGTTCCAGAGCCTTCTTCGCTTGCCATCCTCGGCGGCGCGGTGGTTTGCTTGCTGGTATTCGCCGGGTGTCGCGCCCGCGCCGGAAAACATGCCGCTGTGCGCCCTGTAGGCTTTCGTGGGCCGCGGTTTTTCGGCTCGCAGTTTTCGTTTCGTTTCCGCAATCCTTGATAAGCAAACTGGATGACTATGAGTCGTGAACCTTTCCGGCGCACCGCGCCGGCCCGGAGTGCGGGTCCCAGAATCGGCGCTATTTCGGCCTTCCTCGCGCTGCTGGTTCTGGCGTCTCCGTCAGCCCGCGCGGAAGCGCCCACCGCGGACCAGCTCCACGCGATCCGCGACAAAGTCGCAACGCATTTCAAGACGCTGAACTGCCCCGGCGCGGTCTTCGGAGTCTATGCGGGCGCGGATTTGAAGCCTTTAGTGGAACTGGAATTAGGATTTGCGGACGAGGCCGAGAGCCGGCCGATCTCGCTGAAGGATCATTTTCGTCTGGCGAGCATTACGAAGTTGTTCGTCGGCACGGTTGTGCTGCAATTGGTCGATGCCGGCCAACTTCGCCTCGATGACCCGGTGTCGAAGTATGTGCCGCAAGTCCCCAATGGCGAGAACATCACGATTCGAATGCTCGGTTTTCATACGAGTGGATTGGCGAACCTGATCGCCAACCGAGAATTTCAAAAGGCCATTGCCGCGGAGCCTTCGCGGACGTGGCGCACCGACGAGCTGCTGAAATATGCGTTCGACATGAAGCCGCTGTTTCCGCCAGGAAAAGGCTGGATGTACAGCAACACGAACACGATCGTGCTCGGCGAAGTGATCGCCAAAGTCACCGGTCACCCGTGGTACGAAGAGATCGAAAAAAGAATTCTCAAGCCGCTCAAGCTGCGCGAGACAGGGCATCCGAGCTCCTACCAGTTGCCCGCGCCGGCTCCTAGCGGTTATCGCTATGGCCAGAAGGAAAACCTCGTTCGTTATGGCGATGTCTGGTACGACGCCACCAAGTGGAGCGCGAGCTGGGCGGGGGCCGCCGGCGATCTGTACGGCACTTTGCCTGATCTGGCGAAGTTCACGCGGGCGGCTGGACGCGGCGAACTGGTCAGCGCCGGCAGCCGCAAGGTCCTCTTCGATTGGATCGATACCAAGCACGAAGGGATTGAATATGGGTTCCATATTGCGCGCATCCAAGGAGGGATCGGCAGCCTGGGCGACATGCCGGGTTTTTCCGCCTTCGCTTTCTATATTCCCGAATCGGACGTGACCGTGGTGTGTCTCGCCAATCTCACCGCCACGATCGAAAAACGCACGGTCGCGTCGGAGTTGGGCGAGCCCACAATGGAGATTCTCACCAAGATCAAAGCGATCAATGAAGAACCGCATGCCAAGCCGAAATAGGTTGTGTCGATGATGCCGAATTCCAGACGGCTGCCGCGCGGGTTCACGCTGATTGAACTCTTGGTCGTGGTTGCAATCCTCGGAACCCTCGTGGCGCTGTTGTTGCCGGCGCTGCAAATGGCGCGCGAAGCCATGCGGCGTTCGAGTTGCGGCAGCAATCTCCATCAGTTTGGCATCGCGCTGCGCCGCTATGAGGAGGCGCATCATTGTTTTCCTTGCAGTTGGCCGAACGGCAATGAGGAAATCGCTTGGGCGCGCAGTCTGCTTCCGTTTATCGAAGAAGGTTCGTTGTATCGCCAGTTCGACGCGAGCCGTCCTTTTACCGACGGCGTGAATAGCAAGCTGATTGCAACGTCGATTCCACTCTACAAGTGCCCATCAGCGCCGAGCGATCCGACCTATCTGTTTACCTTGAACGGCACGGAGCGCACGTATGGCACCTGCGATTATCGTGGCTGCGAAGGGGTCAATGGCAGCGACCCGCTGTATGCCGGTTGGAATCAACCCGGCTGGCGGCCGGGCATCACCGGCCGATTTTCCGTCGCGGCGCGGCAAGTCACCGACGGCCTGAGCAAGACCTTGGCCCTGGTCGAGTCGGTTGGCGGCGATGTGCTCTATGGTCCGCTCCACACGAAAACCGGTAAAATTTGGTATCACTCTGACGGCAGTTGGATCGGCCGCTCGCTGTCCGGCGTCAATCCGACGCTTTACTCCTTGGCGATGAAGGTCAGCCCTTGCACCGTGAATTGCAGCAACCAATACTGCTACGGCCCGTACAGCTTTCACCCCGGCTTGGCGCAAGGCGTCATGGCGGACGGCGCCGTGCACACGATTCACGACGACATCGACCCGCGAATACTTGGCGCCTGGTACAGTTACAACGACGACCAAACTCTGTCGCTCGAACCGTAATGCGCGTCCAAGAATTCGACGGGCTGCCAACCGCGCGGCGCGTCCGACCGTCCGCAGGCCAACCGGATTCCAGCCGGCGAAGCGGCGCAGGAATTGGCAATCCGGACTGCCGAACGCCACGCTTGCAGAAAAAGCGAACGCTGATTCTCTAAAACCAAAAGGCGCGGCGAACATCGCTTTAGCGAGCTGGCCGCCGCGGAAACCACGGAATCAGCGCACTCGTCGTCCGTTGATAGTCGCGATAGGCGGCCCCGCGCGAGCGGACCGCTTGGGCTTCGTTCGGCGGAATGCCGGAAACGAATCGGATCGCAATCCACATTGCGACCGGTCCGATCAAGGTCGCCCAAGCCCAGGAGCTATTCGCGGCGAAGCACACGTAGCTCCACCAGTGGAGACACTCAAAAAAATAGTTGGGATGGCGCGAGACCTTCCACAAACCGGCGCGGCAGACCTGCCCACGCCGTTCGAGATCGCCGCGGCACGCGCCAGTTGCGCGTCGGCCAGCCACTCGCCGCCGATTGCGACCAGCCAAATGGCGATTCCTAGCAGGTCCCACCCGTTGAGCGGCGCGGCGTTGCGGCCAGCGATCAACAGCGGCAACGCGAACACCAAGGCCGCCGCGGCTTGCGCCTGAAACAGCCAAAACAACTTTGTCTGCAAGTGCGATTGCCAACGGTCTCGGAGACGTTCGTAGCGGCCGTCGGGCGGTCCGCCGCGCAGTCGGCCGAGCACGTGGCCGGCCAGCCGCACGCCCCACAGCCCAAGCAAGGTCGCGATCAACAACCGCCGCAAGGGCCAGCCGTCATCGCTGAGCAGGGCAAATCCGACTCCGATTGCGGTGACGCCCATGGTCCAACCAAAGTCGACGATCCCGGTATTGCCTGTCTTCCGCTGCGACCACCAAAACAGGCCCATCAATACGGCGAGCAACAGCCAACCGCAGAAGATCAAGAGCCACGGGTTCATCGGACGATCCCTTCGCACATCTTTCCATCGACCGCGCCGGCGACCGCGCGGGGGTGCCGCCGCCGCGCGAAGGGGCGAGCGGTTCACAACGGAATCGAAACTTATCGCCGGTCGCCGCGCGCCCTTGATCATCTCCGCCCACGCTCGCTTGTCAAATTGCCGCCCGAATCGCGATCCGGGAAACGAGTTCCGCAAACTGCCAGCAAGGCGTCCATGGCCGGTTGCCGAGGCCGTTTTAAGCTTGCTAGCGAACCCTTCGGTGCGCGGCGCGGAGCACCCGTCTGGTGCCCTGCGGGAGCCGTTTTGCGCTCGTTTTCGGCCGTCAATCGACCTATCGTCAGGTGCGCTCCGCGGTTAAAATCGGGCTATGTTGCGCTATTGGACCGCGGGCGAATCGCACGGCAAGGCCCTCCTGGCTTTGATCGATGGGTTTCCAGCCGGCGTTAAACTTGAGACCGATCCGATCGACGTTGAACTCCGTCGCCGCCAAGGGGGCTACGGTCGCGGCGGCCGGCAACGCATTGAAACGGACCAGGTCGAAATCCTCACCGGAATCTGGCACGGAACCACGCTCGGCAGTCCCATCGCCCTGCAAGTCGTCAACAAGGACTACAAACTAGAGAGGCTCGGCGATTTAGAAAAGCCGCGGCCCGGGCATGGCGATCTGACCGGCGCGATCAAGTATCTCGGCTCGATTCGCGGAATTCTCGAGCGCGCCAGCGCCCGCGAAACGGCCGTTCGCGTCGCCGCCGGCGCGCTCGCCAAACAACTTCTCGCGCAGTTTGGCATTGAGGTCTTTGGCTATGTCGTTGAACTCGGCGGAATCGCCTTGCCGCCGACGCCAGGCACGCTGGCGGAACAGCGGGCTCTCCGCGACCAGAGCGAAATCTACTCGCTCAATCTGGCGCGGGACGAAGAAGTCAAGCAGTTGATCGACGCCTGCGGCAAGGACGGCGACACGCTCGGCGGAATCATGGAGGTCCGGGTCGAAGGCTTGCCGTTCGGACTAGGAACGCACGCCCAATGGGACCGCAAGCTCGACGGCCGGCTGGCGCAAGCCGTAATGGCGGTGCAAGCCATCAAGGGGGTCGAGATCGGGTTGGGTTTTGAGGCGGCCCGCCGCCGTGGCTCGCAAGTTCACGACCCGATTTTGTACGACGCGGCCCAGCGCGATACGCCGTCGCTGGGCTACGTGCGGCCGACCAACCATGCCGGCGGTTTGGAGGCAGGCATGACCAACGGCCAGCCGCTGGTGATCCGCGCCGCGAAGAAGCCGATCAGCACGCTCCGCAAGCCGCTCGAGTCGATCAATCTGACCACCAAGCAAGCCGAAGCGGCGGCCTATGAGCGGAGCGACGTGTGCGCCGTCTCGGCGGCCAGCGTCATTGTCGAAGCGGTCGTGGCGTTCGAGATGGCCACCGCCCTCATCGACAAGTTCGGCGGCGACAGCTTGAGCGAAATGCAAGCTCGATATGAGTTGTTCTTGAAAATGGCGCGCGACCGCTAACGGATTACGTCGATCACCATGTTCTCTCTGCACGATCACACGCGGCGACTGCTGTGCCGCGCCGGCTTTCTGTTGCTCTGCGTCCTGCCGACGCTGGGGGTGGCCGCCTGGTGCGCCAATCGCAACACGGCCGGACATCGCACGGAGTGCGAACAAGCGTTGGGGTCCAATCTGGGCGTGCTGGCGAAAATCGGCGCGATCGACCACACGCGGCCAGGGGTCCTGCTCTACCATGATGTCGAATTGGCCGAGCCCGAGGCCAGCGAGCCGTTTTTCAAAGCGCGCCTGATCGAAGCCGGAATCAACGGCGGAGAGCTGATCCTGCTGGCATCGCAGCCGGAAATCCGCGGCACCGAATGGACCACCGTTTGGGAATTGCTCGGGCGGCGGCTGCGGCGCCAAGCCGCCGAGCCGGATCTGCCAGTGCGGTTTTCGGCCGCCGAATTGACCGTTCACAACGGCGACGATTCGCAGACCTTTACGGAATTGCGCGGGCTGATCGAACCGAGCGAAAAGGGGACGGCCTTGACGCTTTCGTTTCGTCTGGCGGGCGTGGAGATGTCCGAGTCGGCCAAGATCCGGATCGAGCGGAATCGGAAAACGTCGCCGCCGACGACAAACTTGGAATTGCAGACCGGCGGCGGAGCGCTCCCTTGCGCGATTCTGCTCTCGCCGGTCGGCCGCGCGGAATGCCTCGGCCCGCGGGCGACGTTCCGCGGCTCCGTCTGGCTCAAGGAAGCCGCGAGCGGCTGGGAAGGAGAGCTGAGCGGCCAGTTCGCCAACTTGGCGCTCGGCCGCCTGATCGGCGGACAGTTTCCGCATCACTTGAGCGGCGCGGCCCAAGTCACCGTGCAAAAGGCAGTCTTGAAACAAGGGCGTGTCGAAGCGGCCGAGGGTTCATTCAGCGCGGGGCCCGGCGTGATCGGCCGTTCGCTCATCATTTCTCTTTACCAGCAACTCCACTGGGAACCCGGCAAGCTCGCGGAAGAAGCCGCCGAATTGACTCCTTACGAGCAGTTGGCGTTTTCGTTCGTGCTCGACCCGCGCGGACTCGTGTTCAGCGGCCAATGCCGCGACGGGCGTCCGGGCGCGATCTTGGAAACCCACAAAGGGCCGCTGCTGATGGAGCCGCAGGAGCAACCGCAGCCGGTACTGAATCTGGTGCGGGCCTTGGTGCCGGCGGCGGAAGTGCAGATTCCGGCGACGCGCGAAAGCGATTGGCTCTTACAGCATCTGCCGCTGCCGAAGCTGACCGCATCGGACGACGAGACCAGCAATCCGGCGGCCGCGCGGCTGCATCTGCAGCGGCCCGAACATTAACAGCGGCCAATGCGCGCAGCGGTTCTCGAAGCGGAATCACTCGTTGCGGAATAAACCGCATTTGCTCCGCGGATTTCCAGTCGCTATTTTTCCGCCAGTTTCTCTTGCCGCCGCACGCTCCACCACCAATGCTTCGGCGCCAAGCTGATTATCGCCAAGATGGCGTGCCCCAACACCAGCAAGACGAGCATGTCGGCGACGCTCCGCGTGGCGCCGTAAGAATGGCGGCCAAGCCCCAGTTGGTTGACGCCAAACCACGACCAGCTTGTGACGATGTTGCCGACGATGGCCAAGGTCGCCAGCCCGCGCTCGCGCACGAGGCCGTCCCACCGCGCGTGCAGCACGAGCGCATTCCAGAGCACGATGATCAAGGCGCCGTTCTCCTTGGGGTCCCAACCCCAGAAGCGGCCCCAAGAATCGTCGGCCCACAGCCCGCCCAAAACGGTCCCAACAAAACTGAAGAAGATCGCAAAGCAGACCGTCCCGTAGATCATGCGGGCGAGGTTCTTGGACGTTTCTTTGCTGAGGCCGGGAGTGAACATGCCGCCGAGCAAATAACCAAGTCCGAGCAAGCCGCTGATATAGGTCGTGGTGTAGCCGAGCGTGACGCAAGTCACGTGGGTGGCGAGCCAGAAGTTGGTATCGAGGACCGCCTGCATCACGATCAGCGTCTCGCCTTCGAGCGCCATGTGGTCGGCGACGGCCAAGGTGGCCGCGCCGGCAAACGCGGCGATGGCGTTGCCCAGCGAGAGCCCGTAGATCCACTCCAGGACGAGGCCGAAAATGACCGCTCCCCAGCCGATGAAGACGGCGGACGAATAGAGGTTGGTCACCGGCGGGCGGCCGGAAATATAAATTCGGCCGACCAGCCCCAGCGTATGCAGCGCGAAGGTCAAGAGAATCAGCCAGGTCGCCGCGCGGCGGAACGTCTGTTGCGCACCGAGCCAACTCAGTCCGGCCAAGGCAAACGCCAGGATATACATCCATTTGGCGATTGGAAAAGGAGTCAGGTGATTTAAGAACGCCTCGAAATCGATCCGCGAGGCTTGATACTCTTTCGGCGGTTCCGTCGCGAGCGCCGTCTCATAATGGGCGACCTGCTCGTTGAAGGCCTCCACCTTGTTCGCCTTGTACGCCTCCAGCAGATCGCGGAGCACGATCGCCCCATGCTCCGGTGCGTCAGTCAACTGATGCGATCCCAAAATCGCGTGGACGGCATCGGTCAATTTTTTCTGTAGGTAGGCGGTGGCCTCTTTTTCCAGCGGGCCGCGCATCTCTGGCGGCAGAAGTTTGAACTTTTCGAGGGCCGACTTGCGGATGTTCTCCGGCGTTTCGTTCGGAGACATCTGTTCAATGATCCCTTCGATCACGTTGAACATTTGCGCGTTGATCAGCCGTTGGCGGTCGGCGTCCTTCAAATCGTCGAGCAGGTGCTGCGCGAAGGCGTCGGGAGTCGTTTTGTTTGACTTGACCGCCAGCTCTTGCAGCCAGACTCGAGTCGATGCGAGCACCAGCGGCTCCCAAGGATGCTTCGGATCGGCGGTGGGAACCGCCCACGGAATCCCCGCGAAAGCCCCCTCATTGTTCATGCCGGCCACCGCGATCAAATAGCGAATGGGCGGGAGGTCGGGGTCGTCGGCGTCCGGCGGCAGCCGAAACGCATCTTGGATCGCGACGAACATGTGGAGATTGCGGCGCAGATCGAGCAATTTATGCTCGAACTCGGTGAGCTTGTCGACCGGCTTATTGCGGAGCGCTTGAGCTTGCTCCTCGAACTTGTCCATGTTGGTCTGGAGTTCGTTCAAGGAATAGCGGAGCCCTTCGCGCGGCTCCAAGCCAAAGAAGCTCAGCAATTCCGCGCTTTCAATGCGAACCGCTCGATAGTCGCGCGCCTCGGCCGGATGGGTGATCGTGTCGAGCAGCCAGTGGATCGCGGTGATCTTGACCAACTCTTTTTTCGGTTCGGACTTGCCATCGAGGTTTTGGACCATGATCGGCTTGCCGACGGAATCCACCACGTCGCGCAGAACGTCCACATATTCGCGATTGGCGGTGACGCGCAACGTATTGCGAGCGAGCGAATCCCACGGCTTCACGCGGCCTTCGTACGCGGTCGGCAGCTTGCCGGCGGCGTAGAAGTCGGGCGAATCGGGCGCCGGTTCCGGGATCCGCGCGGCCAGCACCAATCCGGCCGCCGCGGAGAGAACAATCGCCAGCGGAACGGCCAGCGGCAGCCAGACTTGCCACTCGTTCAAATGGGGCGGCGATTCAGGCGGCGGCGTGCCGGCGGGTGGGTGGGCGACTGCCGCCGCCGGACTGCCGGAGGTCGCAAGCGCCGTGACCTTGGTCGGATCCGTCTCGCGTTCGCGCCGCTGCAAAAAGCGAACGAGCATCTGGAAAAAGTGAAAGAACATGCCTACGGCCACGATCATGCAGCCGACATAGGGAATCATCCAGCCGGTATTGCTGACAACTTGAAAGACGCTGTACTTTTTGCCGTTTTGACCGGCGCCATAGTCCGATTGATAAAAGGTTTCGCCTTGATAGCGGACCGGGTTGTTCATCCAGATTTTGGCATCGCGATCGCCTCGCTTGGCGTCGTGGATCGTCACGGTCGATTCGTAGCTGCGCGGCGTGTCGGTGCCGACATAGTCCAGCTTTTTGATGCTATGCAGCTCGATCGAATAATCGCGATAGGTTTGCATCGGCCGCAGGGCCACACGATACGTTTTGCCATTCGCCTCGAGCGCTTGCGCCGTGACCGAGTCGGGGTTAAGGCCAAGCTGACTCCAGCGGACGTCGGCGACCGTCGGATCGAAATAGTACGAAAGGAGATAAACGCCCAAATCCGCTTCGGTTTTCTTGTCCCGGAACCGCACGTACGCGCTGGGCATATCTTCCGCGCTCGATTCGACGCCGGTCGAGCGCGGCGCGGGCGAAAGCTCAAATTTCAAGCCGACTCCGCGCGTCGCGAGATTCGCCTGACTTGGCTCGGGCGGCTCGAGCGACGTGTTGGGAAGATACTTGACCAGTTCCAAGTCGAACGGCAAGCGGTCGTCGTGCAACTTCCCTTGCGACAGCAGCATCGACATCGGCACCGCGAAGACATCGTCCTTGGTCGGGTTCGAGGTGTCGATCAGCGCCAGCTCGGGCGACTTCATGTCCATCAGGACATTGCTTGACTCTCCCTCATGCACGCTCAGCCGATTTTCGGCATGCAAACTATAGACGACCAGCTCGTTGGACATCATCAGCAACAGGCCGCCATGCAGCAGCACGACGCCGGCCCGTTTTTGGAACAACATCATGCAGCCGCCGAGCAGGACGCAGGCCGCGAACGTGGCTTTCATCAATTGCCAGAGAATCCGCAGGCCGGAGGGATCGATGATCTGCTCCGGGCCGCGCCACAGCACGTAAATCGCCAATGCGCCGACAACCGCGCCGGCGACCGTCAGCAAGCGCCGTTCAAAGCGGCGCTCCAGCGGCAAGTTCGTCAGCGGCGCCAGCGCCGCCAAGGAGAGGACAATCAGCCCCGCCGCAACATAAAAGTGGATTCCGCTCCAAGTGATTCCGGTCGTCCCTTGGAAGCCTTCCTTGTCCGGGCCGAGCATGATCACGAACCAAGTCATGGCGATGCCGATCGCCACGGTGAACAACCCCGACAAGAGCTTCGTGCCGCGCGATTGCACCTTAAAGCGGATCGCATGCGCGGAAATCAGGTTCAAGGCCATCAGGCCGCCGATGATCCAACCGCCGGGAAAATAAAAGCCGCCGGTGATTCCCGTCGGACGGTTGAAAAGGACGTTCGGAAAAAAGTGCTTGGGAAAGAAGTTTTTGAACTGCACGAAGCAAATCCACGTGCGGAAAAAATTCTTCATTCCCTCGAACTCGTTCATGTCTTGCAGCGCCAACGTGCCGAAGAAGACGAGCAGAATGGCCAATGCCATCAACACCACGGTCAGCTTGAGCGAAGCCAGCGGCCGCAAAATCGAGATCAGCAAATCCTTCGCCGGCCGAGGCGCAGCGGCGGCGGGCGCCGGCCGCGACGAATCAGGCTGCGCGGCCGATCGGCCGAGCGCCGCCGTTTCTTTCGAGACATTGCGCCGCTTATTGGCCATTGCCGCCTCCTGGAGCGAACGGGGGACGACCCATCCCGCCGGCCTTCAGTTTGCCGGTGATCTGGACCATCGTCGCGGTTATTTTAGCTTCGATCGTCACGGTTTTCGTTTCTTTCGCTAAGTCGGCTTGCGCCAGCGGGGGCAAGCTCATCTGCCCGCGCCAACGGTTCACGTTGTCGAGGACAAAATCGGGCGTCAGCGTGATCTGGTTCACCGCGATCTCCAGCGGCTTTTGTCCCTCGACCGGAACCCGCAAGGTCGCAAAGCGAAACTGGCTGCCGGGCAATTCCGCCCAACCCGCCGGCAAAGCCCATTTCGGCGTGCCGCTGTCGAATTTTACGCTCTTCACAAAGGTCTCAAACGCCGCAGCAAACTCGGCCATCTCAGGCATCGGGCCGGTTGTCTTAAAGGTCCAGGCGATCTCATCCACCGGCACCAGCGCCGCCAGCATCGTCTGCTCCGTGGCCGGCGCCGTGCTCGCAAGGGGCGGATGTCCCTCGGGCAGTTCCGGCGTTTTGGCCGCGGTGCGCGGCTGCGTCAGCGGCACTTCGTAATGGCGGATGTCGTCTCCTTTTTGACAGCCGAGGCAAACCGCCAAGGCCAACCATCCGAGCCCTGCGGCGCGTGACGCCGGGGCGGAGCGTCGGCGCGGGCCCGTCGCGACCTCGGCCCTTACGCCACGCGACCAAAACTGGGACATCATCGTAAAACCAAAGAGGGGGCCAAGACTTGCAGTCGAGTCAGAAATGCTGGTTTCCAGCTTGGAACTTGCCGCAGCAGCACAGCAAGTCGATCGGGAAGGTGGGATGACGCCCGACTGCGTGAAGATCAAAAACGATCTTTCGATTATAGCCGCTCGTTCGGCGAAAAGGCAAACGCAGAGAGGGCCGCGCGACCGCCAGCGAATCATCGGCTGAGGTTGAGACGCCCGTCGCGCGGCAAACGCCAGCTCGCCAAACAAGGGTTTAGCCGCCTCGCTCTCCGAGCACGGCAGCCCGCGCGCGGCGTCGCCGTGCTGTTCTGATCCGGCAAATTAGCCGCGCGCCCGCGTATGCCGTCTGGGCATGCGGATTCGACCCGAAAATGAGGCTTCTGACGGGCGACCGCTAATTTAGCGGTGAATTTGCCCAATGGCCTCGGCTGCGATGAATGGGAGCCAGGAAAAGGGGGACTGGCTCGGGCGGCGCCTGCGGCGGTTGCGTTCCGGCCCCCGTGCAGAAAGATGCAAAGTCTATTTGGTCTACTCGTGGCAAAACTCTGAATTGGTTGCCACGGCTTGACTTAGAGTAAGAAGTTTGCCGTGTTTGCGCGGTCCTGCGCGCCGCCGTTAATGGCAGCCTTGACGGAAGTTGCGGATCCTCGCGCTCCGCGCCATGTGCGGCATCGCTGCTCCGTCACCCTGCGGGGGTTCGGTTTGGGCCGGCTTGGTCTGGCGCCCGAGCAATTCGGCCACGTTGCCGCGATGAGCGGCCGGTTTTTCCGATTGTCAAATGTTCGCCGGCGTCCAGCGCCAATTCCGCACTCAAAAAAGGACGACACGCAGCATTCATGCTCGGCGCGCGGGACGACTTGCGGAGATGTTTCGAACGCTCGCGCCAAGGAGATCGGCTCCCGATTCTTACATCGACGCCAGCACGACGATCAAATCAACGCCCGCGATGATCCAACTGATCAAAGCGGCGACATTCATAAGCACGCTGCCGACGGGCAGGGCCACGCATTGCTGCTCGCGCCGACTGCGGCTCCAGGCCAAAATCCCAAAAACCAAGCTGGCGATTGCCACCGCCAAGATCGCCGTCAGTCCAATCATCGACGCAGTCCAAGCGAGTCCCATCGGAATGCCAAAACGTCCGCCATGAGCTAGGATCGTATTAAACAACAGCAACACCGGCGACGCCATGAAAATCACGCTGCCAATGACCAGCGACACAAAACCCCATTGCAGACTCGAGCCGATCGAAGCTGACACATGCGTTTCGAATGGGCTGGCAGACATGGACACCGACATGGGAGTTCTCCACGATAGAGGGACGATGCGCAGGGGAACAGGCGGAACACGACAGGTTCTTCGTGCTCGCGTTTCAGCCTCAAGCTTAATCACGTTGTACTCTAGGAGCCACTATCTAACGCAGGACGTTTGCGAAGGCCATTTTTATACCGCTGGTAAAGCTCTAAACCGAGTGACATGGCCTGACCAAGAATAGAAGGCGCTTGGCGTGCTTGCGCGGTCCTGGGAGCCGTCATCATTGGCGGCTTTGGCCGGAGTGCTCGCTCCTCGCGCTCCGCTGGTGCGGCAACCCTTCTCCGTTATCCTGGCTTGATTTCGACCGGTTTGGTCTGTCGCCCGAGCGTTTTGAGGCACCGTCGAGGATCGCTGGTGGGACGGAGATCGGCATTGGAGCCGACACCGCGGCTTGCCGAAAATGAGGCTTCTGACGGGCGACCGCCAATTTAGCGGTGAATTTGCCCAATGGCCTCGGCTGCGAAGAATGGGAGCTAGGGAAAGGGGACTGGCTCGGCCGGCGCCCGCGGCGGTTGTGTTCCGGCCCCCCATCGGCCTACTTGCCGACGTGCGTAAGGTTTTTTATTATAAGAGATTGCGCCGCGCTGCGGAAATCGAAAACGCGGAACGGGCCTTCCCTTTGTGTTTCTTTTGCGCGAAAACCGCTCATGCCTCCGCAAGTGATGGACATCCGCAATGCTGAAGACCCGCGCGATGTGGTGCATCGCGCCGTGCAGGCTTTGGCGGAAGGCAAACTGGTCGCCTTTCCTACCGAGACGGTGTATGGCCTGGCGGCCAGCGCGCTCGACGAGAAGGCCGTCCACCGATTGCTCCAGGTCAAGGATCGCTCGGCCGGCCATGCATTGGCCTTGGCGGTGAAAAGTGCGGACGAAGCGCTCGACTATGCTCCGCAAATGAGCCCGCTCGGCCAACGATTGGCGCGGCGTTGTTGGCCGGGGCCGGTGACGCTCGTCGTTCCCGACCAACATCGCGATAGCTTGCTGCATCAGTTGCCGCTCGCGGTGCAACAGGCGATTGCCCCCAGCGGCACGATCGGGTTTCGCGTGCCGGCCCATCCGGCCATTATGGATGTGCTCAACATGCTGACCGGTCCCGTCGCGCTGACCAGCGCCAACCGGTCCGGGGGGAGCGATCCGCTGACGGCTCAAGATGTGATCGCGGCGCTGGGCGAGGATGTCGAACTGGTGCTCGACGATGGCCGCTGCCGCTTTGGCCAATCTTCGTCGGTCGTCCAAATCAATGAGGCGGGCTTAAAAATCCTCCGGCAAGGAGTCGTCTCGGAACAAACTTTGCGCCGCCTCTCGAGTTTTATGGTCCTCTTCGTCTGCACGGGCAATACTTGTCGCAGTCCGATGGCCGAAGCCATTTGCCGCCAGATGATCGCCGAGCGGCTGGGCTGTTCGCCTGACGAATTGGACGAACGAGGCATTTTAATCGCTTCGGCCGGTACATCGGCTCATCTCGGAGGCCGCGCGAGCCCCGAAGGAGTGCAGGTTCTGGCGGAGATGGGCTTGGACTTGTCGGGGCACGAAAGCCAGCCGCTGACACCGCAACTGGCGCGGCAGGCCGATTTGATCCTGACCATGACCCGTTCGCACCGGCAATGGATTTTGAACCAATGGCCGGAGGCAGCCGCTCGGACGCGGTTGGTCTGCCATAATCAAGGGGACGTGGCCGATCCGATCGGCGGCCCTCCCGAGTTCTATAAGCGGTGTGCCGAGCAGATCAAGGCAGAGTTGGAAGCGCATGTGAAAGCGATGAAGTTTTAGCTGAAACGAGGGAGGAACCTGTCGAAACATTCGACCGACTGCGCCAGCGCAGGTCGCGATGTCAAAAGGACGAGGCAAACCGTCGTTTTGCGAGCCATGCGCAGGTTTGCGCCGCATTCGGCGCGGCGGGAGAATGCCAGGCCGGCCTATTCCAGCCGGGGGCGAAAAGCAAATGGTTTAAGAATTGAAGTTTCAAGCCGCGCCGGTATTTCGACAAGCTGGCCCGCACCGAGTCGAGTCGTTCTTTGCCCTTGACTAGGGTACTTCGAGGAGTAGGTCATGCGAATTGCAATTGGCAGCGATCACCGCGGCGTCCAAATCAAATCCAAGGTCGTTCAATTGGTGAACCGGCTGGGCCACGAAGTCCAAGACGTCGGCACGTTCAGCGCCGATTCGGTCGATTATCCCGACATCGCCGCCGAAGTCGCCCGCAAGGTGAGCCACCAGGAAGTCGATCGCGGCATCCTGATTTGCGGGACCGGGATTGGGATGTGCATTGCCGCGAACAAGTTTCCCGGCGTGCGTGCCGCTCCCTGCCATGACGACCTGACGGCGGAAATGAGCCGCCGCCACAACGATCTGAACGTGCTGTGCCTCTCCGCGGACATGCTGGGCGAAAAACTGGTCGACCGAATGGTCGAAATCTGGCTGGCCACCGAGTTTGAGGGGGGGCGCCACGCGCGCCGCGTCGAAAAGATGACCGAACTCGAGCACGAAAAAGGGAACTGCTGAATTTCGGCAAACCCGCCCCGTTTAGCGCGGTTCTGTGCAAGCTGAATCATCCCACGCCAGCGCGTCCGCTCGGGCCGACAACGTCGAGACGATTCTCGCGCCGTTGTCTTTCCGACTTCTGCCCGCCGCCTACTGAACGTCGAACGTCCGCGCCGCGACCGGGCGTCAATCTCGGCAATCTGCCTTGACTTGCGCGATTGTGGCGATTTTTCCTCCAGGTTCTCCGCCAAGAATGCCGAATCACGGAACAAGGTTCATTCTCACTTGGCGGTTCACTGGGCGGCCCTAGCGGCTGATCGAGCGAGGCACGGATGCCAGATTTTGCCGATTCTTTGGCGGAGGCCGCCGCCCTGTTCGACGCCGCGCGTTTTCCGGCCGCCGAAGATGCTTGCCATGCGGTCTTGATGCGTCAGCCAGGCAATCCCGGCGCGCTCTATTTATTAGGCGCGGTGGCGCGGCGGACCGGCCGGTTGGATTTGGCGATCGACTGCTGGCAAGAAGCGCTCGCGCGCGCGCCGCGGAACGCCACGCTGCATCAAGAGCTGGGCCAAGCGCTGCGCCAAGCTGGTGATTTGGCGGGGGCGGAGCGCGCCTTCGCCGCGGCCATTGCGCTGGAACCGCAATTGGCATCGGCCCATCTGAACCTGGCCGCGCTGCTCGAGGACCAAGACGAACACGAACGGGCGCTGCGGGCCTGCCGCCAAGCCGAGGCGCTCGCGCCCGAGTGCGCGCTGACCCAGTACAATCTAGGGACGATCCTCCGGTCGCGCGGCGAAACAGAATTGGCGATTGCCGCCTTTGAGCAGGCGCTGCTGCTCGACCCGAGCTTGATTCAGGCCCGCTGGAATTTGAGCTTGGCGCAACTGGCCACCGGCCGCTTCGAACCGGGCTGGACGAACTACGAAGCCCGCGAGGAGGCGGCGCAAGCCACGTTCGATCGCTATCCGCAGCCGCGCTGGCAAGGCGAATCACTGCGCGACAAAACCGTGTTGGTCCATGCGGAACAAGGGATCGGCGACGAAATCCTGTTTGCCTCGTGCTGGCCCGATTTAATTCCGCTGGCGCGGCACACGATCGCCGTCTGCGACCCGCGACTGGAACGGTTGTTCGCACGCTCGTTTCCCATCGCGCAGATCGTGGGACATCGCCGGCGCCTGGATCGGGCGCCGCCGCCCATCGCGGCGCAGGTCGACTTTCAAACACCGGCCGGAAGCGTGCCGCGGCATCTGCGCGGGATGGCGGAAGCCTTTCCGCGGCGCCGGCGGTTTCTCTTGCCGGACCCCCTCGAGCGGCAACGCTGGCGCCAGCGATACGCAGAGTTGCCAGGACTCAAGGTCGGGCTGTCTTGGCAGGCCGGCGGTCTGCCGCGCGAACGCCGCCGACGGACCATCCCCTTGGCGCTTTGGGAACCGATTTTGCGCGTGCCAGGCTTGCAGTTCGTCAATCTCCAATATGGCGAGACAGCGACGGAAATCGCGGCGCTGCGGGCGCAGGCGGACGTGCCGCTGCACGAGTGGAAGGCCGGCGACCCACTACTCGATCTCGACGCCTTCGCGGCCAAGGTCGCGGCGCTCGACTTAGTGATCTCCGTCGGCAATGCCACGGTCCATCTGGCCGGGGCGCTGGGCGCGCCGACCTGGGCCCTTCTCCCGCACGCGCCGGCTTGGCGCTGGGAAGAACAGGGCGACGAGAGCCGCTGGTATCCCAGCGTGCGGCTATTTCGTCAAGCCGCGCGGTCAGCGTCAAACGCCTGGGACGAATTGCTGGCCAAAATTGCCCACGAATTGCTCCGCTGGCGCGACGCTCAGCCCTATCGAACCGTCGCATCCGGAGCCACCGGGTCCGCGCGACCTTGCCCACTTCCGCTTACGGCGCTTCCGCGCGTCGCCGCGCGGAACGCGCCGGATGAGGTCGCGGTCGGTCGCGACTGGTCCGACTTGACGAGCGCGTGCGAGCGGGCGGCGCGGCATTTTGAGGCCGGCGAGTCCGAGCCGGCGCGGGAGTTGTGCGAGGCGATCTTGCGGCATTCGCCGCGGCATTTCGGCGCGCTGCGGCTGGCAGGGGCGATCGCGCGGCAATCCGGACGGTTCGACGACGCGCTCGGTTGGCTCGAGCGGGCGGCGGCCGCCGACGACCGCGATCCGCAATTGCACTGGGAAATCGGCGGCTTGCATCAATTGCGTGGTCGCCGCGACGCGGCGCGCCGCGCGTTCGAAACGGCGATTGCGGTGCGACCGACTTTCGCCAAAGCCTTCAATGCGCTCGGCGGTTTGGAAATGCAGGCGGATCGCTGGGAACAGGCGGCCCTGGCGTTTCGCCGCGCGCTCGAGCTCGATCCCGCCTACATGGCCGCGCACAACAATCTGGGCTTGGCGCTCGAGCGGCTCGGAAACCATGTTGAGGCCGTAGCTGAGTTCGAGCGCGCCGCCGGCTTGGCGCCGCAAGATGGCACAGTCCGCCGCAATCTAGCAAACGCGTTGGCCAAGACGCGTCGCCAATCGGCCTGAGTTTACTCTTCGAAATCGGATCGAGAGCGAGTCATGTTTAGCTTTGAAAAAGAATTGCGAAACGTCGTGAATCTGTTCGAGCAAGGCGAATCTGCCGCGGCGGAACAAGCGTGCCGCGGGCTGATGCAGCACGCGCCGCGCGATCTGAATCTGTGGCGCCTGCTCGGCCTGACCGTGCGCAAGTCGGGGCTCGAACGCGTGGCGGAAGCGCAGCAAATTCTCGAACAAGGAATCGAATACAACCCGGCGAGCGGTCTGCTCTACTTCGAGCTGGGGAATGTCTTCGTCGATCAGCATCAGGGGCGCGAGGCGTTTCGCTGCTTCCAAAAGGCAATCGAGCTGAAGCCGAACTTGCAACAGGCCTATGTCAACTCCAGCGCGGTTTTGGAAGAGCAAGAGCGCTTTCAAGAATCGCTCGCCTGGGCGCGCCAAGCGGCGGCGCTCAATGAAAAGTGTCCACTGGCGCACTACAACATCGCCAACGCGCTGCGCGAGTTGGGACGGCTCGAAGAAGCGGTGCAGCATTATGAAAAATCAATCCGCTACAACCCCGACTTCCCCAAGGCCCATTGGAACCTGGGAATCTGCCATTTGCTGCTGGGCAATTATGAAAAAGGGTGGAAGCTGTTTGAAACGCGCGGACCTTCGGGCGAAGTCAGCCTGGACCGCTATGCGGAACCGGCCTGGGATGGCTCCCCGTTGGCGAATAAGACGATTCTCGTGCATGCCGAACAAGGGATTGGCGACGAGATTATTTTCGCGTCGTGCTATCACGATCTGCTGAAGGTGGCGCAGAAATGCATTCTGGTGTGCGAGCCGCGGCTGTTCAATTTGTATCGCCGCTCGTTCCCGCAAGCACGCGTCTACGGCTACATGCGGCTCAAAAATCGCGTGCCGCCCCCCATTCCAGAACCGTTTGACGTGCAGGTCGCGGCCGGGAGTCTGCCGCACTTTTTTCGCAACGCGCGCGAGCAGTTTGCGCAGACCGAGCGATTTCTGATCGCCGATCCGCTGCACGTCGCCCGCTGGCGCGCGGAATTCGCCGCGCTGGGCCACGGCTACAAAATTGGCCTTTCGTGGCGCGCCGGGGGCAAGCCGGCCGAACGCCGCAAGCGGTCGATTCCCTTGAGCGCCTGGCGCGAACTGCTGCTCACGCCGGGCGTGCAATTCGTGAATCTGCAATATAGCGATGCCGCAGACGAGATCGCCGCCGTCGAGACCGAACTGGGGATCAAAATCCACGATTGGGAAGCGGGCGATCCGCTCATTGACATGGATCAATATGCGGCCAAGATCGCCGCTCTCGACTTGGTTATCTCGGTTGGCAATGCGACGGTCCACATGGCCGGCGCCCTGGGCACGCCGGCCTGGGCGATGCTCCCGCGGATTCCGTCGTGGCGCTGGATGGCGCACGGCGATTATAGCCCTTGGTATCAGAGCGTTCGCCTCTTTCGACAAGCCGAGCGCGGCGCGTGGCAGCCGGTTCTCGAACAGGTGGGCGACGAGTTGCGCCGCAAGCTGGAACTGCCGCCGCTCGCGCGGTCGGAGGAAGGCCCCGAGTCGGACCCCCCTATGCACTTCGCGGAGGTCGGCGAGGAGGCCGCGGAGGCCGAAGACTGGCTGACCGTGCATGACTTTTCGCCGCAAGGCGCGCTCGATCAATTGCCGCTGCTGACGACCGCCGCGCAAGAAGCGTATCACGCCAAGCAATTTGAGCAGGCCGAATCGCTCTATCGGCAAGTATTGCAATTGCAACCGCGGCACCCGGTCGCTCTGTATGGGCTCGGGCTCTGCGCGCGGGCGACGGGCCGCCCCGAACTGGCGATTCGCTCGTTGCAACGGTCGCTGGCGGTCTATCCGCAGTTGCCCGAACATCACTTTCAATTGGGCCTGGTGCTGTTCGAGTCTCATCGCTTGGATGAAGCCGAACGGAGCCTGCTTGAAGCAATTCGGTACGATGCGCAGCATGCGGCGGCATATAACCTGCTGGGCGCGATCTATTTTCAAGATCAGCGCTGGGACGAGGCGGCGACGGTCCTGCTAAAAGCCATCAAGGCGAAGCCGCATTTCGCGCCGGCGCATTCCAATCTCGGTCGGCTGATGTTGCAGACCGGCCACGTGGAGGAATCGATCGTCTGCTTTCAGCGGGCCCTGGGGGCGAACGAGAATTATTTCGATGCCTTGCTCCATTTGGGAATCGCCTACGAGCAGCTTGCGCAACCGCAAGCGGCCCTCCGCATCTGGCGCCAGGCGGCGCGGCTCGCGCCAGCCGATCCGGAGGTGCGAATCCGCTTGGCCAAACTCTTGAAAGAGCGCGGGAAATTCGAGGAGGCGCTGGAAATGCTCGACGCCGCGATCCAGATTCAGCCGCGCCATGCCCCGGCGCTGGAACTCCGCGCCCAGATCCTCCGCGAACTCGGCGAAGCCGCCCCGCCGGTCCTTGCGCGCGGCGATAACGATTATTCCACCCGGCCGGAGCGAGAACGGATTCCCGCACCGGCGGAGCCAGGCCCATGGAGAGCAGCCGCGGAAGATTTGTTGAACTTTAACGGTCGCGCAACCGATTGCCAAGAGAAGCGGCTCCCTGGCCCGACGTCCTTGTCCGGCCCCCATTGGCCGGCCGAATTGCAGCGCGACCTGCGCCGCTAGCGGTTCGCGAGCACGCGGCGGTTTGACGCGTTGGCCTGGCGCCGGCACGGCGGCGGTGGCCAGTTACGATCTTGGCGGTGTCGGAGAATGAGCGGTTATGGCTTCGATTAGCGCGGGAATTGGTCTGGTCACCGGTCTGAATATCACCCAGACCGTGAGCCAGCTCGTATCGATTCAGGCGGCCCCGCGCGACGCGCTGACCGCGCAGAACACCACGCTCGCCTCGCAAAAATCGGCGCTGACCCAGTTGGAGGCGCTGGTGCTGGGCGTGCAATTCGCCGGCGACGCCTTGAAGCAGAGCAGCTTGTTTGCACAGCGGACCGCGACCAGCACCAACACGGCGGCCCTGACCGCCACCGTGACGGGCAATCCGGCGGTCGGCAACTATCAGTATACTCCGCTGCAACTGGCCCAAAACGATCAGTTTCAAAGCAGCGCGTTTGCGAACCAGACGAATCCGATCGGCGCCGGCTCGTTCACGTTGCGATTTGGCGGAACGGTCAATCAGGGGGTGGCGCTCGATGTGCTCAATGGCGGAAACGGCGTGCCGCGCGGCTCCCTCCAAATCACCGACCATAGCGGGGCGACCGCCCAAATCGACCTCTCCTCGGCGACCAACATCGACGATGTTCTCGGCGCCATCAACAGCAATTCGACCATCCACGTGACGGCAACCACCGTCAACGGCCACATTCAACTGACCGATAATTCCATCGGCAGCCAAAACCTCACCGTCCAAGATATCGGCGCCGGCACGACCGCCGCGGCGCTGGGCCTGGCCGGCATCAACACCTCCAGCGCCACTGCCAGCGGCTCTAATCTGGTGTCGCTCTTCGACGACCTAGGCCTGAGCCAAATCAACAACGGCAACGGGGTCCGCTTTGACAACGCCCTCTCCGACTTGCAAATCAACTTTCAAGACGGCACGAGCAGCACGGTCGATTTTCATCAGCTTTCGACGCCTGGAACCAAAGCCCAAGGAACAACGACCGCCGCCAACGGGACCAGCTCGCAGTTGACGTTCACGGCCGTTAAGGCTGGCTCCGACTCGGCCGGCGTCAGCGTCAAGTTCGTCAACGATGGAACCGTCACCGAAGGCCAAGAGACCGCCGCCTATGACGCGACCAACAAGACCTTGACATTTAATATCTCATCCGGGCAAACGACCGCCGAGGACATTGTCTCGGCGCTGCAGCGCGACCCGACCGCTTCGGCCGCCTTTACCGCCACGACCGTCGCCGGCTCCGGCGGCAATGGAATCGTGAACGTGAACGACACGGCCTACATCATTGGCCCGCCGTCGACGGCGACCACCCCCGCCACGCTCGGACTAAATAGCCAATTGGTATTCACCGCGGTCAATGGCGGACCAGCATTCGACAACACCGAGATTTCGTTCGTCGATAATCCGAGCATCACGGCGGGGCATGAAACGGTCGCTTATGACAACAGCGACCCGAACCATCCGAAGCTCACTTTTCAAATCGCCGCCGGCAGCACGACGGCCCAGAACATTATCCACGCGTTGAACCAAGATCCGGCCGCCGGACAGATCTTTGAAGCGGCCACGTCCAGCGGCAGCGACGGCTCCGGTCTGATCAGCGTCGATGACACCGCGACGACCTCCGGCGGCGCGATCGTCGAACCGATCAACCCGGTGCAAGAAAG
>DASRSE010000331.1:0-22086 GCA_035656655.1 Pirellulales bacterium | reverse complement strand
GTAAAATCTAACGGGAACTTTCCCGTCGCATCGTGTGGGTAAGGGTTTTCTAGTGCATCACGTCGGCGAAGGCGTGTTGCAAGCAGGCGCGGGCGGCTTTGCCTTGGCTTCCTTCGACGATTACGTTCACGCGAACTTCGCTTGTGTTGATCATGTCGACGTTGATGCCGGCTTCGGCCAACGATTGGAACATGCGGATCGCGACGCCGGTGTGGCTCCGCATGCCAATGCCGGACGCCGACAGCTTGGCGACGCGCGGCGACTGGCTGACCGGCCCGCAGCCTAGCCGCTTGGCCAGCTTCGTCGCGAGCTCGACGCTCCGCGCGAGGTCGGCTTGCGGCACGGTAAAGCTCAAGCTCGCTTTGCCCCCTTGGCCAATGCTTTGCACGATCATGTCGACGAACACGCCCCCGCCGGCGATTTCCTCGAAGACCTGAGCCGCCAAGCCGGGCTGGTCGGGCAGCGAAGAAATCGTCACGCTCGACTGCCGATCGTCGAGCAGCAATTCGTCGATGGTGAGCCCTTCCATGTGTTGCAACCGCGAAATAATCTCGACGGCGTTGTTGGCCGGCGCGGCGGACGCGGGCGTCGAACTCGTCGCCGCCGCCGCCGCAGCGCTCGCGGCCGGCTCCTTATCGAGTCCAAAGGCGCGATGCACGGTCCGCAGGGCGAGTTGGCCTTGGTTACGGGCGACGAGCGCCGAGATTTTGATCTCGCTCGTGGTGATCATCAAGATGTTCACTTTGGCATCGGCCAGCGCGCGAAACATCTTCTCTGCCACGCCGGTCTGCTTCGCCATGCCGGAGCCGACGACCGAAACTTTCGCGACCTGATCGTCATGCGTGACTCGGCCGGCGCCCAGTTCGTCGGCCGCTTCGCCGATCACCTCCAGCGTCGTCGGCAGTTCGTCGCGGAGGACGGTGAACGAAATATCGGCCTTCCCCGCCGCGCCAATGTCTTGCACGATCATGTCCACGGCAATGTTCTTGTTGGCGACCTGCGAAAAGATCGCCAGACTGACGCCGGGTCGGTCGGGCACGCCTTCGATCGTCACCCGGGCTTCGTCCTTTTCCAGCGCCGCCCCACAGACCGCCTGATCCGGAATCTCGCATTGCGAAACGATCATCGTGCCGCGGCGATCGCTAAAGCTGCTCCGCACGTGAATCGGCACGGAAAACTTCTTGGCGAATTCGATTGACCGGTTGTGCATGACTCCCGCCCCCAGGCTCGCCAACTCCAGCATTTCGTCATAGCTGATCTGCTTGACGCGGCGGGCCTCCGGCAACAACCGCGGGTCGGTCGTGTAAACGCCGTCGACGTCGGTATAGATTTCGCACGAATGCGCGCCGAGCACCGCCGCCAAGGCCACGGCGGTCGTGTCGCTGCCGCCGCGGCCCAAGGTGGTGATGTTGAAGTCCTCGTCGATGCCTTGAAAGCCGGCCGCGATGACGATGTTCCCTTCGTCGAGCAGTTTCTTCACGCGCTCCGTCGAGATCGAACGAATCCGAGCTTTCGTGTGGGTGCTGTCGGTGCGAATTCCGATTTGGGCGCCGGTCTGGCTGATCGCTTTATGACCGAGCGAATGAATCGCCATCGCCATCAACGAAACGCTGACTTGCTCGCCCGTGGAAAGGAGCATATCCAACTCGCGGGCCGGCGGGCGATCGTCGATCTGATGCGCCAAGTCGAGCAATTTGTCGGTGTCGTGGCCCATCGCGCTGACGACCATGATCACCTGATTGCCTTCTTGCTGCGCGCGAATTGCTTTCCGCGCGGCGGCCAAAATCTTTTCCGGATCGGCGACGCTCGTGCCGCCGAATTTTTGCACGATCAAGGGCATAATCAAAATGACGGCGGAAAATCGCCCGCCAAAAAAGGAAAACGCGGAACAGGTCCTCCGCCCCAAGGTCAAAAAAAACCGCTCATTTGTCGCCGGGCCGCGGCGTCCGGCGGCTACTTGCCGAGAAAATAGCCCATCATTCGCCAACCCTCGTCAAACGATAGCCGCGCCCGGCTCGCGACCATGTCGTCATACGTCTGCGCCTCGTCGGGCGAGATGCCGCTGCCCGCCATCGCCACCGGCACAATCCCATGACTATGGGTTTTGGTGCGCAGCGGGGTCGGGTGGTCGGGCGAAACCAGAATCCGATGCTCGCCGAGCTGCTGGAGAGCCGCTTGGACCGGGCCGACAATATGCTGGTCGATCTCCTCGAGGGCTTTGATCTTGGCCGCCGCGTTCCCTTCGTGCGAGGCTTCATCGGTCGCCTCGACATGCACGCACACCAAGTCATGCGTCTTCAGGGCTTCGATCGCATACCGGCCTTTGGCGCCATAGTCAGTGTCGAGATAGCCGGTTGCGCCGGGCACCTCGATTCGTTCCCAGCCAATGAGCGCCGCCAACCCGCGGAGCAAATCAACGGCGGTGATCATCGCCCCGCGCGAAACGCCATAGGTTTCCGCGAACGACCGCAGCGCCGGGGTGCGGCCCAGACCCCAGAGCCAGATGTTGGTGGCCGGCAGCTTGCCGCTTTTGACGCGTGCCTGATTGACCGGATGATCGGCGAACAGCGGCAGGCTATCGGCCATGAGTTGGTTCAACAGGTCGCTGCCGGGCCCGCGCGGAAAATCGTCGATCACGGTCTGGTCGGTCAGGTCGTGCGGCGGCGTGGCGCGCGTGTCAGTCGAAAACGGCGCCGGTTGTTTCGCGCCGCGATAGACGAGCAGATTGCGATAGCTGACGCCGGGATAAAACTGCAAGCCGTCATGCCCTAGCTTCTCTTGAGCCGTGCTGAGCAGGGCCGTCGCTTCGGCGGTCGAGATATGATCGGCCGTGAAATCGCGCATCGTTTGGTTTTGCACCGTCACCAGATTGCAGCGGATCGCCCAGTCGGCCGCGCCCAACGCGATGCCTTGCGCCGCCGCCTCCAAGGGCGCGCGACCGGTGAAGTGCTCGAGTGGGTTGTAGCCGAGCAGACTCAAATTCGCGACATCCGATCCGGGGGGCAACGAGAGGGGCACATGGTTCGCGCGGGCGACGACCCCCGCCCGTGCCACCGCGTCCATGTGTGGGACCTTCGCCGCCTGCAACGGAGTCTGCCCGCCAAGCGACGCTTGCGGTTCGTCCGCACAGCCGTCAGGAATAATAATGACGTATTTCATACGAACTCGAACGGTTGAAGATGTAACTTGCGTCGTCGCAGCAATCAAACTTGCGTCGCCGCAGCCATAAATCCTGCGTAATCGCAGCAATATATCCTGCCGATTAGTTTCTCACTCGCAATTTCACGCATTTGCCGCCGACGGCTTGGAGCGTATGGATCTCGCGCAAAGCCTGTTCGATGGCGCCCTCGCTCGAGCTATGGGTCATGATCACCAGCGGAACGGTTCCTTCCGAACCGTCTTGCGTTTCGTGTTGAATCACCGAGGCGATCGAGATTCCTTGCCGGCCGAGGCTGCCGGCGATGTCCGCCAGCACTCCGGGTCGATCGGCCACGCGGAAGCGGAGGTAATAGCGCCCTTGCGAGGCGCCGTGGGCGACGGGCCGCGGAGCGATTTCGAGATTCGTCCACGGCTCGAGCGTGCGAAACGTGATCGCAGTGCGGCCGACAATCGTGTCGATCATATCGGCGACGACGGCCGAGGCAGTCGGCATCTGGCCGGCGCCCAACCCGTGAAAGAAGATTCGACCCACGGCGTCGCCCACCACGCTGACCGCATTATAGGCGTCGTGCACTTCGCCCAGCGGCGAGCCGATCTTGACCATCGTGGGCGACACATGCATTTCCAAGCCCGACTCGGCCAGTTGGGCCACCGCCAAGAGCTTGATGCGATAGCCCAACTCTTTGGCGAAATGGAGTTCGACGGGATCGAGATCGTCGATTCCGCGGCGCGAGATTTCGCTCCAATGGACTCGCGTCCCAAATGCCAAATGGGCCAAGATCGCCAGTTTTTGGGCTGCGTCGGAACCATCCACATCGAGCGTGGGATCGGCCTCGGCGTATCCCAGCCGCTGCGCCTCGGCGACGGCGGCGGAATAGTCCTTGCCTTCGTTCTCCATCGCGCTGAGGATAAAATTGCTCGTGCCGTTCAAGATGCCGTGCAAGGAGAGGATTTGATTGGCCGAGAGACACTGCCCGATGTTGGCGATGATGGGAATGCCGCCGGCGACGGCCGCTTCAAAGGCGATCGTGCGGCCCAGCGCCCGCGCCCGATCGAAGAGCTCTGGCCCATGTTCCGCCAGGAGCGCCTTGTTGGCGGTGATCACGTCTTTGCCGCTTTCGAGGAGTTGTAGCAGAATCGTCCGAGCGGGCTCGAGCCCGCCGACGAGATGGGCGACGGCGACAATCTCCGGGTCCTTCAAAATGCGTTGGAGGTCTTCGGAGAGGACGCCAGCCGGCAGCGTCACATCGCGCGGTTTGCGCACGTCGCGCACGACAACCTGTTCGAGCCAGAGACGGCGACGGCCGGCATGCCGCGCGGTCCGTTCGCTGTTGGCGAGCAAAATCTTCGCCACGCCGGAACCGACCGTGCCTAATCCAACGATGGCGACCTTCGTTTTTTCCATGAAATGATTCGCGCTGCGGCCCAGCGCCGCGCATTCAAATAGGTGGCAACTCTTTGAAACTCTTGATGTTAGGTAGCCCTCGCCCGCTCGTCAAGCGGCCGCGCCGCGCGTCGTGCAACCAAGAGAATTGTCGCGCGCCGGTTACGACGAAGACCCTTTCCGAGATTCGGTCCGGTGGAGTTGATCGATCGGATTGGTTTGCCACGGTCCGCGGACATCGATTTGCTCCTTGGCAAGCTGCAAATGACGCCGACGAATGGTAATAGACGAATGGTAATAAACGAATGATAATAGCCGCGCGGATGATCGCCGGTCATGCCGGGTCCAAGCGGACTGTTGTGGGCGAGCCGCCCTGAAGTGAGACCGAATGGAATACCCAACTTTTCTGGCGATTCTTGCGGTGGTGGGCTTTTTTCTGTGGCTCCGCCGAAGACCGCGTGCGCTGTTTGTCATTCGAATTCGCAACGGACTTGCCGCGGCGACGCGCGGCACCGTGCCGCACCCGTTTCTTGCCGAGGTCGAGTCGATTTGTCGCCGCCACGGCGTGCGGCACGGCGTCCTTCACGGCTTGCCCGAAAATCGCGAAATCCGGTTGCGCTTTTCGCGGTCCTTTTCGCCCTCTTGCCAACAGCAATTGCGCAACCTGTGGGGCGTTGCGGGTTGGAGTCTGCGCCCGCAGGGCCGTCGCTAACGCTCTGATTGCAGCAGCCGATCCGCGCGCATTCCGTTTCGCGCAACACGCTGCGCCGATTGACTTTTCGCTCCGCGCCGATAGGATGAACCGTTCCCTTTTCGCCCGCTTCGTTTACCGTTCCTCTTTGCATCGCTTCGTGCTCGGCTGGTGAACTCGCGCCGGGCCGTTTTCTGGAGGTTTGCCGCTATGACGCAACTTGAACAGGCCCGCGCAGGCAGGATCACGCCGGAGATGAAATTTGTCGCCGAGCGCGAAGGGCTCGAGCCGGAGTTGATCCGCGCCGAGGTCGCCAGTGGCCGGATGGTGATTCCGGCGAACACGGTGCATTTGCAGAAGCGACTGGAGCCGATGTGCATCGGCATTGCGGCGCGGACGAAAATCAACGCCTACATCGGCAACTCGGCGGTGACAAGCAACCTGGAAACGGAACTCGAAAAGCTGCACACCTCGGTCCATTTCGGCTCGGACACGGTGATGGATCTCTCGACCGGCAAGGACATCGACCGGATTCGCGCGGCCATCATCGATGCTTCGCCCGTGCCGATTGGGACGGTGCCGATTTATCAAATGCTCGAAGAACTCGGCGGCAACATCGAAGACATGCGGCCGCAGCATTTTTTGGACATGGTCGAACACCAAGCTCAGCAAGGGGTCGATTATATGACCGTCCATTGCGGCGTGCTGTACGAGCATTTGCATCTGACCACAAAGCGGATTACCGGGATAGTCAGCCGCGGCGGCTCTTTAATCGCCAAATGGATGATGACCCATCGGAAACAGAACCCGCTCTACGAGTCGTTCGATGACTTATGCGCAATCATGCGGCAATACGACGTGACTTGGAGCCTGGGCGATGGCTTGCGTCCGGGCTCGATCGCCGACGCCAGCGATGAGGCGCAATTCGCTGAGCTGAATGTTCTCGGCGAACTGACGAAGCGTGGCTGGGCCAACGGCACGCAAGTCATGGTGGAAGGGCCCGGGCATGTGCCGATGGATCAGATTGACATGAACATTAAACGGCAGATCGAAGTTTGCCACGGCGCTCCGTTTTATGTCCTGGGCCCGCTCGTGACCGACATTGCGCCCGGCTATGACCACATCACAAGCGCGATCGGTGCCGCATTGGCCGGTTGGAGCGGGGCGGCCATGCTCTGCTATGTCACGCCGAAAGAGCATCTCGGGCTGCCCGAGCGCGAAGATGTGAAGCAAGGGGTGATCGCCTATAAAATCGCCGCCCACGCGGCCGATCTGGCACGGCATCGCAAGGGAGCTCGCGATCGCGATGACGCCCTCAGCCGAGCCCGGTTCGGGTTCGATTGGAACGAGCAATTTCGGCTGTCGCTCGATCCGGAGACGGCGCAACGCATGCACGACGAGACCTTGCCGCAAGACACGTTCAAATCGGCACACTTTTGCAGCATGTGCGGGCCGAAATACTGCTCGATGCGAATCACCGAGGATATCCGCAAGATGGCGGAAGACCAGCCGCTGCTGCCGCAGGCGCAGCTCGCTACGTCGCTCGATTAGTTTCATGAAATCCAAGGCTGCCGCCAAAGGCTAGCAGGCGGATTGCGGAAGCAACCTTTCCTATTTTTGGTTCGGCTTTATTTTGAGGGGCTACCCATGCGAGTTCCTACTCTGTCAGGTATCGCAATTTCCGCGCTGTTCGTTTTGACGGCGCAGACGGCTCTTCGCGCCGCGGCGCCGGCGGCAGTCGATCCCGCGATTTGGGTGCAAGTCAAATCGCTCGGTGAGTGTTTTCAGCGAGTCGACGAAACCGTCAAGCAAGGCTGGCCGGACGCCGACTATCAGTCGTTTCGCAAAACAATTCTCCCGTCGCTGAATCCCGCTCAATTCAAGGGAGTCGACCTGACAAAACCATTGGGGCTGGCTATCTCCATCGGCGCGGGCGCGGCTACGGGCGATCTATCGGCCACCGGCGGGACGCTGTGGATTCCGGTCCGCAACGAAGCGGATTTTCGCGATCTGCTGCAACAGGTTCATATCCAGCTTGTCAAAAATGGAGACGATTACTTCGTCGATTTTCCAGGGTCTACGTTTCCTGCCCGGCTGACATTCAAGAATGGATATGCTCAATTCTGGATGTCCGCCTCCCCCGCTGAACATTTTGAAATCGATGCGAAGCAGGTGCTCGAGTCTTCGGACCCTTCGCTCGCCAGTTTGCACGTCCGGTTCGATCGCATTCCCGACTCCCTCAAAACCGCCTTCTTGACGTCCTTAAAAAAATCGGCCGATCAAACGATCGAATTGCAGAAGCAATTTCATCGCGGCCCCGACAGTCCTGAGCAAACCGGCATGGTGCTGAGCGAAAAAATCTTGCTCAATCTTTTTTCCGAGAACTTGTCCAATGGACGAGAGCTTGGAGTGAGCCTTAATCTCGAACCAAAAACCGGGTTGTTCAAAACCGCAATCTCTTTCCAGGCTAAGCCGGGCAGCGAGCTCGCCAAGTCGATTGCCACCACACGCCCGACGCACAACAAACTCGCATCGCTTCTGGCCGAAGACGAAGCCGCCGCCCTGCTTGTCCATATCGAACCTGCCGGGCTGCAAGAGTTCCTCGGAGGGTTTATCCACAGTCTGAGCATTCAGCTCGACCAAATCCCCTCCTCCAATGGGCCCGAGTTGGATTTTGTCCCAATCCTCAAAGAGCTTCTCAAGCAGATAGCGGGGACTATGCAGTCCGGCAACGCGCACCTGCTGTGGATGCTCGCCGGTCCGGACCAAAGCGGCGCTTTCTTAGAATTGGAAGCCATCCAGCTAGACGACACGACCAAGCTGGAGGCTGCTTTTCGAGCGGCGGCAGCTAAACACAAAGATTTAATTCAGCTCGATATTGAAAAGGTTGAAGGAATTGGGATTCACAAACTCACTCTGCCTGAAAAAAGTGAGTTCTATTTCATGATGAAAGATATGCAGGTGGCAGGGCCCATTTGTTTAGCATTCAAGGAAAACTGCCTGTTCGTCGCCACCGGCGCGCAAAGCCAGAAGCGGCTAGCGAAGGTGTTGCGTACGAAGCTCACGACCGCCGCGAACTCGGTCGTGGATTTGCAAGTCTCGCCTGCCAGAATCGAGGAATTCTACAAGCAACTCGGAGCGACGAAGCCGATTTTGCATCAAATCGAAGGCCTGCCAAAATCTGAGTTGCTGCACCCGGTTCAAGTCAGCGTCCAAGGGGGAGAGAAGTTGGATATTCACGTCGACTTGAATATTCCCGCTTTAATAATTCTTAAACCGAGGGACAAGCGTTAAGGCTCGTCCGATGCGCTTCGCTGCTCGCGGCGATGGGAAGTGAACGGCGCCCAGGTCTGAGAATTCGGTGGCATGATTGATGCGGCCGCCGCCTCAGGCGAACGACGTCTGGAACCAACTCTTTTGGCAAGCGGGCGCAGCGCGCCGACAGAGCTCGGCCGAGCGCGCCGACAGAGCGCGGCCGACGGATTTCTTGCGATGGGCGGCGATTTGGTTTACCCTAACAGCCTGTTCTAACCGGGGCCGAAGCGCGTGCCTGTAGCGCTTTAACGAAACACGCGGCACTGCGCCGAGGCGAGCTCGTGGCCGATTTGCCGCTTTAACCCTTGCGAGTACCCCATGAAAACACGCACGCTGGTCGTGGTCACGCTCTGGTCGCTAACGCTGCTGGTGAATCGGCCGCGAGCCGCGCGGGCGGCCGACGCGCCGCACGCCGCCGAACCGGCGGTTTGGCTCCAAGTCAAATCGGCCCATGAATTGGTCCAACTGGCCGATTCGACCGCCAAGAACTTTCTGCCGGACCCGGCCTACCAGCAATTTCAAACCGAGGTGTTGCAGCATCTCGACGTGTCCCGCGTGACGGGGATCGATCCTCAAAAACCTTTCGGCATGTACGCGATCTTCGGCGACGGGCTGTTGCAAGGGGACCTGTCGAAAAGCATCATCGCGATCTTGATTCCCATCAAGGACGAGGCGACCTTTCTTTTATGGCTGAAGCAGTCCAACTTGCCGGCCGCTAAAAATGGAGAACAGTACGCGCTGGCCGTGCCGAACTTTCCGTTGCCGGTCATGCTCGCTTTTGAAAAGGGATACGCCCGAATTTTCTTAACGACGGCGACCGACCACGGGCTGACGCTCGAGCCACAACAGATCATCGAAGCGAATGAAACCGCGGCGGCTTGTTTGCACGTGCGGTTTGATCGGGTGCCGGTCGACTTGAAAAAGACCTATCTCACGAATGTAACGCGGGCGCTTGAAGCGCAAATCGAACGGTTCTCCGCGCCGCCCAATTCGGCGGCGAATGCGCCGTTTGATATTGAACGCGAGAGCGCGTTCGCGACCACTCGTCTCGGTTTGCGCTGGGCCGCGCTGGCGTTCAACGAAGGGCGCGAACTGATCGTCAAAGCGGACCTTAATCCGAAGACCGGATCGCTGAGCGCCGAGTTTTCCATGGAAGCCGAAAAGGGGACCGAACTGGCGACTTCAATCGCCGGCCTGCCGCCGACCAAGAATCGTTTTGCCTCGCTGGTCGGCCCGAAGGACGCCATGTCGATGCTCGTTCAGGCCCCCCTCTCCGTGCCAGAAGTTCGGCAATTCGCGAGCAAAATGCTCGAGCAATCGATCGCGGAAATGGTTCAAACCCAAAAGACGAGCGGCCCGGACGCGATCTCTCAGACAGGACTGGAAGCCGCTCAGGCCGCGCTCCGTTCGGTCAAGGCGGGCGAAATGGAGCTTGCCGTCAGCCTGCGCGGTCTCGATCAAGAAGGAAACGTCATGGCGGTCGCCGCCGTGACGCTGAAAGACACCGCCGCGCTCGAGACGGCCTTTCGGACCGAGTCCGTGAAGCATTTCGACGTAAAACTGGACGTCGAGAAAGTAAATCAAATCGGCATCCACCAGATTACCTTGCCCGAGACCGAATTCGATTCGGCGATGCGCCAGTTTGTCGGTAAGAGTCCTATTTGCATCGCATTCGCGCCGAACGCCGTCCTGTGCACGATCGGAACGGACGCGCACAAGACGCTCCGCGAAATCCTGAAAACCAACAAACTCGCGCCGCAGCCAGCGCCGCTGCTGCAGGAGCAGATTTGGAGCGACGGAATTGCCAACTTGTTTAAAAGCCTGCATGCGCCTCCGGAGGCATTCGCCTTTCTGGACAAGTTGTCGCACGCTCAGCCCTCGACGTTGATGCGGTTCAACGTGGCAGGGGGAGAAAAACTGACCGTTCAAGCTGAGTTGGGCTTGCCAGCGCTGTGGATTGCGCTGCCGAAAGCCGCGGCACGCTGAGCATGTCAGCGGACGCCCGGAATTCACTGCTTCTGCTTCTGATAAATCACGACCGTGCCGCAGATCAGGTCGTGCAGACATTGTTTCTTGTCGGTCCAACTGCAAAACATGAAGCCTAGCCCCATCGTGAGCAGGTTGGAGATGAAGTTTTTGGCGAAGAAGCGGGAGGTGGCGCGGCCAAAGGACAGCCGCGTGCCGTCGGTTCGATAAACCATCAACCGACAGGCCATCTTACCGAGCGTGGCTTGGCGCGACGAGCTCTCCAGGATCGCGTAATAGAGCCACGTGATGAGAAAATTGGCGACCGAAACCGCCACGAAAATCGGCAACAATTCGACAAAATACGCGAGCAGTTCGGCTACGGTCCGGATGTTCTGAGGCGGCGGCTTCATGTACATCTCCATGACGATGGTCATGGGAACTCCGGCAAACAAGCCGAGCACCAGCCCGTCGAGCAGAGCGGCCCCCACGCGAATCCAAAACCCGGCATAGCGCGGCCCGGCGGCCTCCGGCGCTAGCGGCGCCCCCAGCGCCCCCAGCGGCCGCGGCGCCTCCGCCGGCAACGGAGGCATGCCCTCCGGACGGGCCCAGGTAGTATTCCAGCCGAGCCATTCGCCCAGCGGGACCCATGCCGGCATCCCTTCGGACCAATACGAGTCCGAGAGGGCCAATTCGCCTGTCGCCAGCCGTGCGCGAATTTCTTCCTCGCTGAAAGGCCCGCTCGGTTGTCCGCGTAGGGCGACATAGACCTTGTTCATAGCGGGGCCAACGATCTGTTCGTGCAGACAAAAGTACTGGAACTGGGATTTTGGCCCGCGGGAACCCGTAGAACCCTTTTCCGTGTCGCTCGATGCGGATCTCCGACCGCAGGCTGACAACGACTGACCTGCATGGCGCGGCTGGCTCTTGGAGATTTTTCAAAATCAAATTGAGAGGCTCGTCGTTAATATAAAGTCGCTCACTTGATGTTGCAAACTCGCCTTGGCAAATATAAGCTCGGCCATCGTATTCTGAGCGTTTTTTTCTTCCGGCGCTCAATCGCGCTCTCCGTCGAATCGGCGATTCCTTTTTTCTCCGGAGCCGTTATGCACGATGTGGAAGCCCTCGCGGCCTTGATCCATCAACATCGCGACGAGGATCATGCCCAGATTCTCGCGGAGTTGCAGCCGCTCCGAGGAGTTGAGGTCGCGGAAGTGCTCAACGCCGTTCCTTCGCTGGAAGAGACGGCGGAGGTGTTGACCATGCTGCCGCTGGAGCGCGCGATCGAGGTTTGCAATCAGGTCCTGCTTGACCGGCGCGGCCCGCTCATGGAGCAATTGCCGCCCGAAGTGGCCGGTAAAATCCTTAATGGCATGGCGTCGGACGAACGGACCAATGCCGTCCGCCAGATGTGCGACCATACGCGTCGCGTGCTCTTGCCGCAGTTGAGCGCGGCCGCCCACCGAGAAGTCGAGAATCAGTTGAAATATCCGCCCGGGACGGCGGGCGAGCTGATGGCGACCGAGTTCGTCCGGCTGCTGCCGCGGATGACGGTGGGCGAGGCTTTGAACCAGATTCGCGCCGCCGCTCGCAACCGCGAATCGGTCTATGCGTGCTATATCGTCGAGCCAGAATCGGACAAATTGCTCGGGGCGATTTCGCTTCGCGATCTGGTGATGGCGGACGCGGCCAAGCCGATCGTCGAAGTCATGCGGAGCAACCCCGTTACCGTGGGCGTGCTGGAGCCGAAGCGCAACGCGGTCGAAAAAATCAGCAAATACAATTTATTGGCGGTGCCGGTGGTGGAAATCAGCGGGCGAGTGATCGGCTTCATCACGGTGGACGACGCGCTCGATTCGATGGTGGAAGAACAAACCGATACGGTCCTGCGGATGGGGGGCGTCGAAGCGGGCGCGCTCGACGAGCCGTACATGGCCACCCCTTGGTCGATCTTGGTGCGGAAGCGGGCTACTTGGCTCGTTCTGCTGTTTCTCGGCGAAATGCTGACCGCCACGGCAATGGGCCAGTTTGAAAGCGAAATCGCCCACGCCGTCGTCTTGGCGCTGTTTGTTCCGCTGATTATCTCCAGCGGCGGCAACAGCGGGTCGCAAGCGACCTCGCTCTTGATCCGCGCCTTGGCGCTGGGCGAAGTAAAACTCAGCCAGTGGTTCCGCGTCATGCGCCGCGAGTTTGTCTCGGGCTTGTCGCTCGGCCTGATTCTCGGCGCGGTCGGAATGACCCGCATTTGCATTTGGCAATGGCTCGGCTGGTACAACTATGGCGAATACTGGATGTTTGTCGCCGCGACCGTCGGCCTGTCGCTGGTGGGAATCGTTCTCTGGGGAAGCTTGGCCGGCGCGATGCTGCCCTTTGTCCTGAAAAAGGCGGGCCTCGATCCGGCGACTTCCTCGGCGCCTTTCGTCGCAACCTTGGTCGACGTGACGGGGCTGATCATCTATTTCACCGTCGCCAAGATCGTGCTGCACGGGCGCGGGCTGTAAGCGAAAACTTCATGAAATACGAACCGCGATTGCACGTCGTCCTCCACCAGCCGGAAATTCCCTACAACACAGGCAGCGTCGGCCGCACGTGCGTCGCGGTCGGGGCAAAGCTGTGGCTCGTTCGCCCGCTCGGATTTCGTCTCGATGATTATTATCTCCGCCGGGCCGGACTCGACTATTGGGAAAACCTGGAGTGGGAGGTTGTCGATGATTGGCGGGCGCTGGCCGCGCGGCTGCCGGTCGAGCAGGCGTGGTACTTCACCAAAACGACCAGCCAGTTGTACACCGCGGTCCGATTCGAGCCGGGCGCGACGCTCATCTTTGGTTGTGAATCGCAAGGCTTGCCGCCGTCCTTGTTGGCCGAACATGCCGCGCGGGCTCTGCGGATTCCGATCCGGCCGGAGGCCCGCAGCTTGAATTTGTCGAATAGCGTGGCGATTGCCGCCTTCGAGGCAGTCCGGCAGTGGCAAGGTTGATTCAACGTGCGAATGTGGTACAACGTCGGGCGCACCGCGCCGCAGCCATTGTGTCGCGGATGAATGCGCATTGATCTCCAGAACTCGAACGATTGAACCGCATGGCAAACACCATTGTGATCTTTGGCGCGTCGGGTGATCTGACCAGCCGCAAACTGATTCCGGCGCTCTACGCCTTGTTCCGCAAAAAGCGGCTGCCAGCAGAAACTTCGATCGTCGGCTTTTCGCGGACCCCGTTCACGGACGAGGCGTGGCGCGAAAAGCTGGAGGCGACCACGCGCGAATTCGCCAAGCAGGATTTCGACCCGCGCGTCTGGCGGGAGTTTGCCGCGCACTTGTTCTATCAGCCGGGCGACATCGACCAGGCGCCCTCATTCCAAGCCTTGCGCGCGCGGTTGGCGAAGATCGAGCAAGGCCCAGGCGTGACGCGCGTCTACTATCTCGCCACCGCGCCGCAGTTTTACGAAACCGCGGTCGAGCAATTGGGCGCGGCCGGGTTGGCGGAGGAGTCGGCCGGCGTCCGCCGAATTGTGATCGAAAAGCCGTTCGGCACCGATTTGCAATCGGCTCAAAAGCTGAACGCCGCCGTGCATCAGGTCTTCCAAGAAAAGCAGGTCTACCGGATTGACCATTACTTGGGCAAAGAAACCGTGCAGAACATCATGGTGCTGCGATTTGCCAACACAATTTTTGAGCCGGTTTGGAATCGCAACTATATCGACCACGTGCAAATCACCGTCGCGGAAGAGGTCACAGTCGGACGGCGCGGCGATTATTACGATCGGTCAGGGATCATGCGCGACATGTTTCAGAACCATCTGCTGCAACTGCTGATGGTGACGGCGATGGAAGCGCCCGTGAAGTACCATGCCGACGCCATCCGCGGCGAAAAGGTCAAAGTGCTCGAGGCGGTTCGCAGGCTCACTCCGAAAGAGGTCGCCTGGAATTCACTCCGCGGCCAATACGACGGTTATCTCAGCGAACCCGGCGTGGAGCCGGCCAGCACCACGCCAACCTACGCGGCGATCCGACTGTTGATCGACAATTGGCGGTGGCAAGGGGTGCCGTTTTATCTGCGCAGCGGCAAGGCGATGTCGTGTCGCACCACGCAGATCGTGATTCAGTTCCGCAAGCCGCCGCATATGCTCTTCAATCAGAAATCCAATGCCGAGGTCGAAGCCAATCGGCTCGTGATTCAAATTCAACCCGCCGAGGGGATTCAACTTCTGTTTCAAACGAAAACGCCTGACGCCGGCATGGACATGCGGCTGACCGATCTCGATTTCAAGTTCTGCCGAGAGTTTCATGGCGAAATCCCCGAGGCCTACGAGCGGCTCTTGCTCGATACGCTGGTGGGCGATGCGAGTTTGTTCGCGCGGGCCGACGAAGTCGAACTGGCTTGGGGAATCATCGATCCGATCTTGCAAGCCTGGGACCAGACACAACAGCCCGCCATGCTGACGTATGAACCAGGCCTGTGGGGACCGAGCGAAGCGATCGATTGGATGTACCACCACGGCAACCAGTGGTTTGATTCGTGCCCCGTGCTAACCTGAGCGCCGTCGTTGCTCGCACGCGATCTTGCATCGCTGCAAACAGGGCATTTTGCCGCTGTGGCTGCTCGCGGAAACCGCCACTTAAACCGGGAGCTTCATTACCGGCGTGCCGCGGCGAACCAGGGCGGCGTCAATGCGGGCTAGTTGGGCGGGCGATAATTGCCAGCCTGCGCCGCCGGCGCTGTCGACGATTTGGTCTGGCCGCTTTGCGCCGCACAAGGCCGCGGTGACTCCCGGTTGGCGGATTGTCCAGTTCAACGTCACCTGGGCGACGCTGTGGCCGCAGTCGGCGGCAATCGCTCGCAATTCATCGACAAAGTCCTGATTTTTCTCCCACTCCGCGCCTTGAAACATTGGATATTTCGGTCGCCCGTCGCCCGGCGGAAAAACGTGGTTGCGGGCAAGTTTGCCGGCGAGCAGGCCTTTTAGCAGCGGCCAATATACCATGACCGAAACCTGCTGCTCGCGGCACCACGGCAACCGGTCTGCTTCGATCTCGCGCTGCAACAGGTTGTAGGCCGGTTGATACGCGGCCAGCGGACAGTGGGCCGCAAACTCTTGCAGTTGGGCGAGCGATACGTTCGACACGCCGACCGCCCGCGTCTTGCCCGCCGCCAGCAAGTCGCGCAGCGCGCCGGCCGATTCGGCCAAGGGAACGTTTGGGTCCGGGGCGTGTAGATAGAGCAACTCGACCCGATCGGTTTCGAGGCGGCGCAAGCTTTCTTCGCACATGCGCCGCAACGACTCGGGCCGCGCATCGTGCTGCTGCTTCCCTGCATCGTCCCAGGCGAGCCCACCCTTGGTGGCGATTACGATTTGGTCGCGGCGCCCGCGAATTGCTTGGGCGACGCGCCGTTCGCTCTCGCCGTTTCGCCCATAATTGTACGCGGTGTCGACAAAATTGATCCCGGCGGCAAAGCTAGCGGCGAGCGTCTCCACGGCATCGGCCTCCGAGACGCCGACGGTACTCATGCCCGCCAGCGGCCAGCAACCCAGCGCGATGGGCGTGACCTGAATATCAGTCGTACCCAAGGGACGCAGTTCCATGGTAGAAAGCCCGTAGTAAAAGGGGAGTTCCTCGCGCGGCGATGGTCCGGCGGGGCAGGGGAGTATAATGGTTTTACGGGATCGCCGACGCCGCAACACCGCTAGGTTTCTCGCCTGGCAGCAGCCACGAATCCCATTTCGATTGTAATTCTTTCCGGGAATTTGCCCATGCCCGCTACATACCTTCTTGCTGCTTGCCGTACGCCGATCGGAAAATTTCTCGGCAGTCTGGCGAGCGTTCCCGCGCCGCGGCTCGGCGCGATTGCGGTGGCGGAAGCGGTCCGCCGCGCGCAGCTGGCCCCGGCGGCGATCGACGAAGTGATCCTCGGAAACGTCGTTTCCGCCGGTTTGGGACAGGCGCCGGCGCGCCAAGCAGCCCTGTTCGCGGGCTTGCCCCCCACGGTTGCCGCTCTCACGATCAACAAAGTCTGCGGGTCGGGCCTCAAAGCCGTGATGTTGGCCGACCAGGCGATTCGCGCGGGTGACGCGCAGGCGATTGTGGCCGGCGGGATGGAAAGCATGAGCCGCGCGCCGTATCTCTTGCAAAATGCGCGGACTGGCTGGAAGTATGGAAACCAAACCGCCATCGACGCGCTGATCCACGATGGGCTGTGGTGCGCGTTTGAAAACGTGGCGATGGGCTGTCAAGCCGATTACATCGCCAGCAGCCGCGGAGTTACCCGCGCCAATCAGGACGCGTTTGCGCTTGAAAGCCATCGCCGCGCGCTGGCCGCGATGGAGGAGGGCCGATTTTTTGCCGAGCTTACGCCGGTCAAAATAGTTGGACCTAAAGGCCGCGAAACGATCGTCGAGCGCGACGAGGGCCCGCGCCCTGACTCCTCGCTCGAGGCGCTGCAAAAGCTCGCTCCGGCGTTTGGTCCGGCGGGCACGGTCACGGCCGGCAATGCTTCGCAAATGAGCGATGGCGCGGCCGCGGTCGTCGTTGTTTCCGAGGAGTTGGCCGCGCAATCGACAGCCGAGCTGCGCGCCCGGATCGTCGCGTCGGCCACCAGCGGCGTGGCGCCGAAGGAAATCTTCATCGCGCCGGTTTCCGCGATGGAACAGGTCTTGGCCAAGGCGCGGCTGACGGTCGCGGATATCGATCTGTTTGAGTTGAACGAAGCGTTCGCGGCGCAGGCGCTGGCTTGTCAACGGCCGCTGAACATTCCGTCCGAAAAACTGAATGTCCACGGCGGCGCGGTGGCGCTGGGACATCCGATTGGGGCCAGCGGCGCGCGCGTCCTGGTGACGCTCTTATTTGCGCTGCAAGCGCGCGGTTTGAAACGGGGGCTCGCCGCGCTCTGCTTGGGAGGCGGAAACGCCGTCGCCATGATCGTCGAAATGGCCGACCGCCACTGAGCGGCTCGAATGGCTCGCCCAGCGAAGCCGGTTCGGCCCCGCGGCCCGGCAACTTAGCCGTTTGGGAGAATGGGGACGACGAGCTTGCCTGGCGTTTTCTTCTCCCCTGCGCGTTCCTTGTCCGCTTCCGCGGTTGATTTGATCGTGATCCGGCAGGTCGGCAAGTCCGAGGTCAGCTCAAAGTCGTTTAGCGTCTTCCGCCCCAGAGTTGTCGGCAAGCCTTGCGCGTCGTCCGGCATCGCGAGCACGTCGGTATCGGTCAGCACATACTTGCCGATCCGCAGCGACCCGAGCTTCACGAGCCGCGTCTTGTACTGCTTGCCATTGGCGTTGAGCGTCAACACCTGCGCGTCAGGTGGAATTTTTTGCCCGCTGGCCTCGATCACCTTTTGCGGAATCATCGTATAATCGTTGACGCGACCGTCGCCGATCGGCAAGAACGTCGTCCCATTGAGGAGCACATCAAAGACGATAACCCCCTTCGAGCGATACAAGGGGAGCGTGTTTGAATAGACAAGCTTTTCGGCCGGGGCGGTCTTGATGGGCTCCTTTTTGAAGTCGCGCGAGGGACCGAGCCGCGCGCCGGGCAGTTTCAGCAGCGCGGCCTTGACCTCCGGATCTTCTTTCAGCTCGGCGTATTTTTCGTCGAGCGAGACGGCGTTCTTCTCCAGATAGATCAGCGCCAGCGTCAGGTCTTCGCGATCTTTACGAAATTCGGCCGACGCCGCATTGAACGCGGCATTGTCCATCTGGCCTTGCAGATCGACAATCAGCGGCTGCGCCTTTTGCAGGATCGGCACTCGCTTGTTGCTTTCTTGATTTAGTTGAGCGGTTTGTTGCGGCGTCAGGCCTCCGGCCTTGATCAACTCCTGGATTTTGTCATATTCTTTGCGGGTCTGGGTGTAGGCCTCTTTGGCGGCTTTGCCTTGTTTCACCAGTTCTTCAAATTGCGCTTGCGACTGAATCGTTTTTCGTTCGAGCTCTTTCAAGTTGCGATCGTACTCGAGGATCTTCGCCTCGTCGGCGGTGATCCAAAAGCTGCCTTTCTTGACGAGTCCTTTTTCGGTCAAGGTTTGCACGGCGGGCGAAACCGGAGGCGCCGCGGCAGTCAGCCCGGCCGCCAGAGCGAGCAAGCCGAGCGCGAATAAAGAAACGCCAAGGGACCGGACACCACGAACGCAAGGGACGTGCGGCATCGTCGCCATTCCTGGGAAGGGGTGAGAGAAAAAGCCCTCTCCAGTATAGAGTTCCGCGGTGGCGGCGAGCAAGAACCTCGTTTTGGCCCGCTTCACGGCCGGTCGGCGCGGCGCCGCGGCGCTCGCCTCGACGCCGTTTGGCAGCCGCGTTATTCTAAGAGGGCGCGCGGACCGCAGTCTGGCATGCGCGCCGGATCGATCGGCTATTGAACTTGCGGCTTGCCCGAACCGGTCGTGGCTCTCGTTCGATGGCTGTTTTCGTTTGTTGTTTCTTCGCTCCACTCGGTGAATTGCTTTTCTCGAATGCCTCCGCGTCCGGCCTATTTTCGCGTATTTCTGACGTTTGCCCGCAATAGCTTGGTGCGGGACATGACGTTTCGCGGCAATTTTATCATCGAGTGCATCTCGTCGCTCTCGTGGATGTTCATGCAGCTTGGGTTCTATGAGTTGATCTTCAAGTTTTCGCCTTCCATTGGCGAAGGGACCGGCTGGGAGAAATATCCGTTCTACGTGTTCTTGGCGACGACTCTGTTTGTAAACAGCCTGGTCGAAGCCTTTTTTATGCCGAACACGGAAGAGTTTAGCGAGATGATTCGGACCGGCGGGCTGGACTTCGCGCTGCTGAAGCCCATCGACACGCAGTTTTTGATTTCGCTCGCCAAGATCGATTGGTCGGCGCTCTCGAATTTTCTGTTCGCCGCGCTGCTGCTGACCTTTTCGCTCGCCCATCTCGCATTCACGCCGAGCGTGGTGCAGATTCTGCTTTATCCGTTGTACGTCGTCTGCGGGCTGTTGATCTTCTACAGTCTGATTATTTCCTTGGCCGCGACCAGCATTTGGCTGGGGCGGAATCAGAGCTTGTATGATTTCTGGTTTTATATCACGAATTTCTCACGGTATCCGATGGAGATTTACCAAGGCCCCGTCGGGTTGCCGCTGCGGAATGTGTTCACGTTCATCATACCGGTGTTGATCGTCGTGAATATTCCGGCGCGGCTCTTGGCCAAGCCGTTCGACGCGCAGAATTGGTATCTCGTCTTGTTCGCGCTGGGGGCGACGGTGGTCAGCTTGCTCGCCTCGCGCCGGCTCTTCGTGAAGGCGCTCGAGAGCTATCGCAGCGCGAGCAGCTAACGCCGGCGAAGGCGGCTAGCGCAGTTGAAATGCGCCGGCCGGTTCCGCTTGGACGACTTTATAGAGCGTCTTGGCGCGGACGAAGCCCAGCCGTTGATAGAGTCGAACCGCGCCGTCATTTTGCGCGGTTACCTCAAGATAGGCGCGGCGCATTCCCGCCCGGCGAAAGCCCTCGAGCGCGGCGTGCAGCAAGAGCGTTCCCAAGCCGCGATCGCGGTGCTCAGGGGTCACGCCCAGATTTTGAATCGCCCCGAATCCGGTCCGGTCGCAGACCCCTTGGACTGTGCCGCAGTACTCGATGAACCGCCCTTGGTCATTGCGATGGGCGACGAGCCACGTCGCCGCCGGCAGAAACCCGGGCTTGTGGACGATTTCGTTCATCAACCGCAAGCAGCCGGGAAAATCGCCGAGGCAAGGGAAAATCAGCGAGTCGAGTTCGGCATGAAAGCAGTGCTGCTTCACATCGGCATGGGCTTCGAGCAAGCCATCTTGCCAAGGAACGAGGCCATAATTGCGCAGCCCCGCATGGCCGAAATCTCGCCCGGCGAGCGGAATCTCCATGCGGAAGCGTTTGAAGTAGGTGAGGCCCATTCCCGCCGTGCAACCGATAAAAACGCCCTGGGAAGCTGGGCTTTCGACGCGGAAAGCCCCGGTAAAGAATCTAGCTGTACTCTACCGCTAGGTCGGCAAGGGGTCAACGAAATCCCCCTCGAAAGCCGGGTCGTCGCCCGAATCGCCTCAACCATTTCGCGAGGAAACGAGCAAACGCGTAAATTTTGGTCATTCAAAATTTATTTTTCTGTCTATTGAAATTTTTGTTTCTGTTTGCAATAATTGGCAGCCGAATAAACTTGCAGGACCCCTGTCGCGTTCTCGCTTCTCCTAGCCCCCAATTTCTCATTTCGCATTCATCATTTTGCAGTTAGCAATCAACCCGTTCCCCATGAAACCCCTGCCTCCGCATCCCACCGCCCCTGCCGGCCATCGCTCGCTCGAGGAGATCCACGGGACGATTGCGGTGCCGTCGACCAAGACGAGCTATTGGAAGCAGTATCGCGCTTTCGCCGGGCCAGCGCTGCTGGTGAGCGTGGGGTACATGGACCCGGGCAATTGGGCGACCGACCTACAAGCCGGCGCCGAGCATCATTATGGCTTGCTCTGGGTCGTCGGCCTGTCGAGCCTCATGGCGATGGTGCTGCAAATCATGGCGGCGCGGCTAGGGGTCGTGACGGGCAAGGACTTGGCGCAGTGCTGTCGCGATTGGTATCCGCGCTGGACCCGCTGGCCGAATTGGCTGGCGGCGGAAGTCGCGATCGGCGCTTGCGATTTGGCCGAGGTGCTCGGCAGCGCGCTGGCGTTGCATCTGCTCTTTCACATTCCGCTGTTCTGGGCGGTCGTGATCACGGCGTTCGACGTCCTGCTGCTCTTGTCGCTGCAACGGCTAGGGATGCGCACGATTGAGGCGATCATTCTGCTGCTGGTTCTCACCATTAGCGCTTGCTATTTTATTGAGATTTTTATCTTGCCGGCCACGACGCCGAGCTTCGGCGAGATGGCCCGCGCACTGGTCACGCCGCGGTTTGCCGACGTTTCGATGGTCGTGCTGGCGATTGGAATCGTGGGGGCGACGGTGATGCCGCACAATTTGTATTTGCATTCGGCGCTCGTGCAATCGCGAAGTTTTCAAGCGGACGAAGCTTCGATTCGCCAGGCCGTGCGTTGGAACACGGTCGATTCGATTCTCTCGTTGACCATGGCGTTCTTCGTCAATGCGGCCATTCTCGTCCTGGCGGCGATTGTCTTTTTCGGCCAGGAAAGCGTCACCGTCGGCGGCCAGGTTATCCCGTTCGGCCCCGACGCCGATTGGATGACGATCGCGCCACTGACGCTGGCGCCGCTGTTAGGGACGGCGCTCGCCAGCACGCTGTTTGCGGTCGCCCTGTTGGCCAGCGGCCAGAGCAGCACGATTACCGGGACGCTCGCCGGTCAGGTCGTCATGGAGGGTTTCATGCATTGGCGGCTGCGGCCCTGGGCGCGGCGGCTGATCACGCGCTCGCTGGCGATCGTGCCGGCGATCATCGTGATCGGCCTCTGCGGCGACGGCGCGGTGACCGATTTGCTCGTCGCCAGCCAAGTGGCGCTGGGCATTCAGCTCCCGTTTGCGATGTATCCGCTGATGCGTTTTACGTCTTCTCGGCTACGGATGGGCCGCTGGGCCAATGGTTGGTTTTTGCTCGTGGCAGGCTGGACATCCTTGTTGCTGATCTCCGCGCTCGATATTATCGGGCTGGTAGGAACGGTTGCCG
>DASRSE010000330.1:0-6742 GCA_035656655.1 Pirellulales bacterium | reverse complement strand
AGTGCAAGGACCAATCGGACAAGATTTTGGCCGAGCTCGATCAAATCTTGAAGAACATGGTCGAGCTTGAGGATTTCAATCAGGTGGTTGAAAACTTGCGGCAGATTGTCGAGGCCCAGGCGCGGCTCAACGATCAAACCTTGCAGCGTCAAATCGATGAGTTGAAGAAGGACAAATAGCCGGTTCGAGCCGGTTTCAGAGCTTATTTCATCCCTGTTCGCCGAAAATGACTTCGGACATTCGCAGTTCAAAGGAGACCGTCATGGAGGTTCGTCGTGCCGCGTGGTTGAGCCTGCTCGGTGGAATGGCGTGCTGTCTGATCGCGGTGGTCTGGGCGGGCCGCGCTGCGGCCGCCGATGAGGAGCCCGCGCCGAAAAAGGCCGGCGAAGGCGAGCAGGTCGTCGTCGAGCAGAGCGCCTTGTCGGACAAATACAAGAACCTTGAAAAGAGCATCGAGCGGCTCGCCGCCGATATCGAGCTCAAGGATAAGCGCCGCGCCGATTTGCTGCGCCAAGCGTTCAAGCAAAGCAAAGAAAAGAACATCACCGGCCACTTCGACGAACTGGTCGAACAGCTGCAGCAAGATCAATTGCCCAAGGCGATGAAAGGCCAGGCGGCGGTCCAAAAAGACTTGCTCAGCTTGCTTGAGTTGCTGCTCAGCGAAGACCGCTCGAAACAAATCGAATCGGAAAAGGCCCGCATCAAAGCCTATATCCAGCGGATCGATCATCTGATTAAAGAGGAATCGGCCATCCAAGGCCAGACGCCGAATTCCGATGATCTGAAAGGCCTCGCCGGCAAGCAAAACGGCACCGCCGACAAAGCCGGCGCCCTCGCCCGCGACATGAAACATGACGAAGGATCCACTAAGCCCGGCGCCAATCCTGCCAACCCGAACGGTGACCCAAACAATCAAGAGGGGAACAACCAAGGAACCAAAGAAGGCGATTCCAAGGGAGACCAAAAGGGAAACTCCCAAGGGAATCAAAAGGAGGATTCCAAGGGGGACCAGAAGGGAAACAAGGAAGGGAATAGCGAAGGGAGCAAAGAAGGGAATAACCAAGGCAACAAAGAGGGCAATTCCAAGGGCGACCAAAAGGGAGACTCCAAAGGGAATCAAAAGGGGGACTCCAAGGGCGACCAGAAGGGGAACAAGGAGGGCGACTCCAAAGGCAATAAAGAAGGGAATAGCCAAGGCAACAAAGAGGGCAATTCCAAGGGCGACCAAAAGGGAGACTCCAAAGGGAATCAAAAGGGAGACTCCAAGGGCGACCAGAAGGGAAACAAGGAGGGCGACTCCAAAGGCAACAAAGAAGGCAACAGCGAAGGCAACAAAGAGGGCAACTCCAAAGGAAACCAAAAAGGGGACTCCAAGGGAGACCAAAAGGGAGATTCCAAAGGAGACAGCAAAGGAAATAACGAGGGCAATAAAGAGGGCAACACCGAAGGCAACAAAAACGGCAACTCCGACGGCAATCACGAAGGTGACAACAAGGGGAATCAGAAGGGCAACCAAAAAGGGGACAGCAACGGCGATAGCCACGGAGATTCGCGCGGCGACAGCGAAGGCGATACCCAAGGCGACAGCAACGGCAAGAGCGATACCTCCTCCGCGCGCAAACGCATTCAAGCCGCCGAACAGCGGATGCGCGAAGCGAAGCTGAAGCTCGAAGACGCGCTCCGCCGCGACGCCGTGGACAAGCAAGAAGAGGCCATGAATGAACTGAAAAACGCCAAGGCCGAACTCGAGGAAATCCTCCGCCAACTCCGCGAAGAAGAAATCCAGCGGACCTTGGCGATGCTCGAAGCGCGGTTCCACAAAATGCTCGAAATGCAGGTCGAAGTGTACGAAGGGACCAAACGGGTCGATCAAATCGGCGACGACGATCGCGATCAGGATGCCGAGCTCGAATCGCGCAAGCTCAGCCGCAAAGAATCAAACATCACGACGGAAGCCGACAAGTGCCTCGAAATCCTCCGCGAGGAGGGCACCTCGGTTGCCATGCCCGAGGCGGTCCTGCAAATGCGCGACGATATGGAGCAGGTCACGGTCCGGTTGGCCCGCACGAGCGTGGGCAAGATCACGCAAGGGGTCGAGGAAGACATCATCACGGCGCTCGAGGAAATGATCGCGGCCTTGAAAAAAGCCCAGAAAGATCAAAAATCAAGAAACCAGCCGCCGATGCCTTCGGAGGGAGAGCCCCAAGATCCGGCGCTCGTCGATCAATTGGCCGAGTTGAAAATGATCCGCGCCCTGCAAATGCGGGTCAACACCCGGACCCAGCGCTACTCCAAGCTGATTGAAGGCGAACAAGCGGACAAACCCGAGTTGCTCGAAGCGCTGAACCGCCTGAGCGAGCGCGAAGAACGAATTCACAAATCGACCCGCGACATCGTACTGGGGAGAAACAAATAATGCGCACCACTTTCGTTGCTGTTCGCCGGACCGCCGTCGCCGCACTGCTGTCGGCCGTTTGCCTAGGCGGTTTGCGGACGCTCGCGGCTCAAGAGCCCGCCGCGGCTCCGGACGATGGCTTGGCCAAGGTCGCAACCTGGCAGATTCCGCCAGTCGCCGACGTGCGGGCCAAACTGAACGCGTGGCTCGACGCGCAAAAAGCCTCCGACGAGATCAAGGCCAAAGCCGCCGCCCTCTGGCCGGCCGAAGAAAAGGCGGTCCCGCCAGGCGAAGTTCTCGATCGTGCGGTTGCCACGTTCGCCTTGATGGAGCCGGTCGCCAAGGCGACCGTGGATACTTGCCTCAAGCCGCGCGAAAGCGCCTTGGCGCCGAAGTTTCCGAACTTCAACGATGAAAAACTCGCGCCGCTAGTGCGCGACAATCTGAAGTTGTACGTCGGTCGGTGGCTCGTGCAGAACCAACTCTACGATGAGTCTCTGGCCGAGTTCGACAAGCTGACCGCCGCCAACGTGCTCGACCCTACCTCGCTCTTGTTTTATGAAAGCGTCGCCTACCATTGGTTGTTGCAAAAGGGGCCGGGACTGAAGGCGGTCGGCCAATTGCTGGAGCGGCGGCAGGATCTGCCGCGGCGCTATGAATCATTGGCTGAACTCATGCAGCAAGACTTGAGAGCGCTTAAGGACGATTCGCTCGACCACATTTCGCGCCGCATGGACGACATCACGCGGCGGCTCGATTTGGGCCGGGCGGGCGACAAAACGCGCGGGGTCGAGGATGGCGTCATCGCCTCGCTGGACAAATTGATCGATGAACTCGAAAAGCAAAAAAATGGCGGCGGCGGCGGCAGCGGACAGGGAGGCGGACAAGGCAACAGCCCTGGCAACCCCCAAGGAATCCAGTCGAGCGCTCCCGCTTCCGACAGCAAAATCGCCACGGGTAAAGCGCCTGGCGACGTGACGAAAAAGCCGATCGGCAGCGCCAGCGGCTGGGGAGACCTGCCGCCCAAGCAGCGTGAAGAGGCCTTGCAGCAGATCGGCAAGGATTTTCCGGCCCATTATCGCGACGCCATCGAGCAATATTTTCGCCGGTTGGCCAACGAAGATTCGGAGTCGGGCGGAAAGTAGGGGCGCACGGTCGCCGGGACGTTATAATCGATAGATCGAGTGCGCCGCGGACAGCCTGCCCCCGATCTGGCCAATTTTCGCTAAACGCCTGACGGCCGGTCGCCCAGCAGTTAAACTAGACGAGCGCTCCAACTCTCGGTGTCGCCGAGGGTCGCGCTATTCGGACCTCACCTTAGCCCGGAACGGACGAAGATGTTGCAGTGGTTCCTCCTTGGAATGCTGGCGGTTTCCGCGCCGGCGGTGGACATCCATACGGTCGACAACCAAACGGTGTCGGGCGAGCTAACCGAATTGTCGGCGACCGGCGCCACGCTGCAGACAGCGGAAAAGCCGGTTACGGTCCGCTTAAATCAGATCTTTTCGCTGGTCCCCCATGCGCCCGTGGAAAAGGTTGACCTCCATCCTGCGGTCGTGGTCGAACTGATTGACGGCAGCCGCCTCTTGGGTAAGGACTACGTGGTCGCGAAGCGCTCCGGCAAGCTGACGATCAACGACAGCGAGACGGCGGACATTGCGCCGCGCGCCGTGCACTACGTCCGGTTTGGCACGCCGGACCCGAAAACCGACGTGCTTTGGGCCGAAGCCCTGAAGGCGAAAAGCGCCAATGACATGCTCGTCGTCCGAAAGAAAGAGACGCTCAATTTCTTGGAGGGGACGGTCGGCAATCTCGGGCCGGATACGGTCGAGTTTGAACTCGACAAGGAGCCGCTCGAGGTCAAGCGGGCGCGGGTGGATGGGGTGATTTTCGCCGTGCCGGCGAAAGATTTGCCCGACCCAATTTGTGCTTTCGACGACAGCTATGGCTGGCGCTTGAACGCCAAGTCCGTCACGTTTGCCGACGGCCAATTCAAGATCACGACTCCGGCCGGCGTCACGCTCAGTCGTTCGCCAAACCAGCTGGTGAAAATCGACTATTCCTCGGGCAAAGTCCGTTATCTGAGCGACCTCGATTGGGAGTCGGCCGTGCAAGTTCCATTTTTGAACTTTGGCACGACGTCGCAGTCGGCGTTCAACCAGCCGCGCCGCGACCGCGCGTTTGAGTCGGACAAACTCCGCCTGGGCGGCAAGACGTATGCCAAGGGGCTCTGCGTGAAAAGTCAGACGACGATCATTTATCGGCTGCCGAGCGGGATCCATGCCTTCAAGGCGACCATCGGGATCGACGATTCGATGCAGGGCGCCGGCAATGCGCGGCTGATTATCTCGGGCGACAACAAGACGCTGTTCGATGAGCCGGTGGTCGGCGGCGCGGCGCCGCGCGACATCGACCTGAATCTGACCGGCGCCAGCCGCTTAAAAATCGTCGTCGATTACGGCGAAAACCAGGATGTAGGCGATCACCTCGATTTCTGCGAAGCAAGGATTCAAAAATGAGCGTTCGCCGCCCGCACCGTGCCCCGCTGTCCGGTTTCTTCGTGCTGCTCTGCGCCAGCGCGGCCCTCGTCTGCGCCGGGTTTGCCCAGGCCGCCGACGTCAATGCGGAGGTTCTGAAGACCGAAGCGAGTCGCGTGGCCGCCGTGAAAAAAGCCAGTCCGGCGGTCCTCGCCATCTTTGCCAATGGCGGACAAGGAGGCGGCTCGGGAGTCGTCATTTCGCCCGACGGATATGCCTTGAGCAACTTCCACGTGACCCGCGAATGCGGCGCGGGGATGAAGTGCGGGATGCCGGACGGCAAATTGTATGACGCGGTGATCGTCGGCTTCGACCCGGTCGGCGACGTGGCCATGCTCAAGGTTCTCGGCCGCGATGATTTTCCCGCCGCGGAGCTCGGCGATAGCGACGCCATGCAAGTCGGCGATTGGGCCTTCGCCATGGGCAATCCGTTCTTGTTGGCGACCGACTATCAACCGAGCGTGAGCTACGGCGTGGTTTCCGGGACCCACCGCTATCAGTATCCGGCCGGAACTTTGCTGGAATATGCCGACTGTTTGCAGGTCGATGCTTCGATCAACCCCGGCAACTCGGGCGGCCCGCTGTTCAATGCCCAGGGACAACTGATCGGCATCAATGGGCGCGGCTCGTTTGAAAAGCGCGGTCGGGTGAATGTCGGCGTCGGTTATGCGATTTCGATCAACCAGATCAAGAATTTTCTGGGCTGTCTGAAAAGCGGCCGCATTCTCGACCACGCCACGCTTGGCGCGCGGATGGGCAGCGATGAACAAGGACGCGTCGTCGTCACCGACATCCTCGACAGTTGCGACGCGTATCGCCGCGGCCTGCGCTACGACGATGAAATCGTCTCGTTTGGCGGCCGGCCGATGCGCTCGGTGAATGTGTTCAAGAACACGCTCGGCGTCTATCCCAAGGATTGGCGCGTCCCGCTGACCTATCGTCGCGACGGCAAGAAGGAAGACATCCTCGTGCGACTCGCCGGCGTTCATCGCGAAGAGGAATTGCTGGAAAAGATCAGCGGCCGCGCCCCCGCCAAGCCGCAGCACAAGCCCAAAGACGAACCCAAGGGAGACGCTCCCGACGATGAAAAGAAAGGTGATGAAAAGAAGGGCGACGAGAAACCGGCCGACGAGAATCCGCCAAACGGTCCGCACGAGCACGGGGCCGATCCGAATGCGCCCATTCCGATCCCCGGCAAAGGCCCCAAGCCCATCCATTTGCCTCAGCAAAAAACGGCCAAGTTGCCGAAGATCGTCCAAGACAGCTATGAATCGCGGCACGGCTACGCAAATTATTTCTTCAATCGGCTGAATCAAGACCGCGTTTGGAAGGCCAACGTCGCCAAAGGAGATTTCTCCAGCTTGCAAGGGCCGTGGACGATCAACGCCAAGAACGGCACTGGCGAGATTAAATTCGTCTTCGATGAGAAGCAAGCGTCCGTCACCACGCCAGGCGGCGAAGCCAAAGTCGACATCGGCGATTCCATTCAAGACCTCAATCCGCCCGGCAGCGGCGGCCTGCTCGCCGCGCTGCATCTGTGGCGCAAGCTCCTGGTCGGGGGGATCGATAAATACGGCGCGCTGACCTACTACGGGACCGCTCCGCTGGTCGGTCAAGACAAGCTAGTCGATGTCCTGGTCGGCATTACCGAGGGGGTCGAGACGCGGTTCTATTTTGAGCCGTCCGATGGCACCTTGCTCGCGCTGGAAATGTACCCTGACGAGCATACCGATCCTTGTGAAATCTACTTTCACGATTACAAAGAGACGGACGGCCGTTTTCTGCCGCAACGAATCGAGGTTCGCTACGG
>DASRSE010000329.1:0-36015 GCA_035656655.1 Pirellulales bacterium | reverse complement strand
CGTCACGCCAAAAGAGACCGACTGTCCCTGGCCGCTGGGAATACTTGGCGGATTCCAATTGGCGCTGTTCGCCCAACTGGTGTCGCTCGTGCTGGCCCAAGTTGTCCCTCCTGAAATCGCTCCGGTGCCGGTCAAAATGGCATCGGCGATTTGCATTGTCCCATCGCTATTGCTGTTGACCGTTCCCTTCGTCGTCGGAAAGACCAGGAGATAGGTCGTATAATTGAGTGCGTTGGCAAAGGCCACCGAAACGGTCGAATCGAGGCGGGTATCCGAAAGCGCGATGTTCCCCGAGGAAATCATCGTAAAATCGGAAAGATTAAACGTCGCATTAACCGTGGAACTTGCCGAGACCGTGTTGCTGCCATACAGGGCATACGAGGCCGGATCGCGCGAGATCGTATCGTTTGCCGTAGTGAAAGCGATCCCAGTCACCTTCGACACGCCGAACGCCGGCGTGACGATGTAGCCCGAGTTCGTGGCGATGCGATTGAGATACTTGGTGGCCGAGTTTCCATCAATCGAGTTCGCCGGAGTCTCGGTCGTCGGCCAGAGATCGGTGCCCCCTCCGCCGTCAGGGCTGCCAATGGTGAAAATGCTGCCGGCCAGATTGCCGCCGCCGATCGGATCGCCCGCCGCGGTGATGTTTAACGCCGAAGCGCTGCTTGGAGCGCCGACCAAACAGTAGCTCGCGGCCAGAACCATCGCGCAGCGCAGCGCGAAACAGCGGCGTTGGGTCAACATGGTGGAGATCCCCTTGAAAACGAGAAGAGATGCACGCAAGCGTCGGAATCGCGCCGGCCGGGCGACGAACTCTTTCGACACGTACCATAAAACCCCGGATCGAACGATCCGGCGCGAAATTAGAAATTTTCCATCAACCGACCGCAGAAATTGCAGCCAGCAACGGTCGAATGGCTTCAGATCAACAAAGAACCGCCAGCAGACGAATGTCCGCGAATTGGCAAGAGTGCACGCTTGGCCGAGTTCCATCGCGGTGCGATTCTCATTGAGAACGGAGAGCCGCGCCGCGTTCACTGGGGTGTAGCGTATCGAGTCACCGCGAATCTGGCAAGCTTTTTTTCAATGCTCACGTGATTCTTAGGGGCGCTGCTAGACCCGTCTCGAAGCAGAAGCGACCATCCCAGGCTGTCAGGCATTTTCCGTGTCGCCTTGGTTCACGAGCGGCATGGGGCCGCTTTTAATTTCTCGCCGCTGGCGCCTTGCTCCGCTCTGGGCAACATTCTTTCCGGTTGCGCTGCCGTCGCGGTGACACTTCAGGCGAGCGGCGAAATAGCGCGCTTCGCAGGCCCTGCTTTTCTTGGGCCGCGCGGCAATCTAGACTGAGGCCGCTTCCGACCGTGATGGCTCTGAGATGCGACGCATCGGTACGCCGAAAGCACCTTCAACCCGCCTGGACGGTGGACTTCCGCACCCGGCTCGTTTTCTTCGTGATACAAGGATGAATCCGTGGCAGCTTATGCATTCACGATATTCTTAAGCGCCTTTCTTTTATTCCAAGTGCAACCGCTGGTGGGCAAACGCATCTTGCCTTGGTTCGGCGGAACGCCGGCGGTTTGGACGACGTGCATGCTCTTTTTTCAGGTCATGCTTTTGGCCGGCTATGCCTATGCTCATTTGGTGGTCCAGCGGCTGAGCCCCCGGATGCAAATGTTAGCGCATTTCGGCTTGCTCGCCGCGACGCTCGTGTTCTTGCCCATCGGTCCGACGAACGATTGGAAGCCGACCGGCAATGCCGGACCAACCACGTCGATTCTGCTGATGCTGAGCGCCAGCATCGGGCTCCCCTACTTCTTGCTTTCGTCGACGGGCCCTCTATTGCAAGGCTGGTTCACTCGGGCGAATCCGGGCCAGTCTCCGTATCGATTGTATGCGCTCTCGAATTTTGGTTCGCTGTTGGCGCTGCTCAGCTATCCGTTTGTTTTCGAGCCGAATTTAACCTGGGGTTGGCAATCGCTCGCGTGGTCGATCGCCTATGGCGTGTTCGTCGCAGGCTGCGGTTGGTGCGCATGGCGCATGTTTGCCCACGCCAGCGCCGCCGCGGATGTTCCGAGCGCCGAGTCGCGCTCGCTTTCCACCGCGGAGCTCGCGGCGATCCGGCCGAGCTTCGGCCGCATTGCTTTGTGGGTGGTCTTGGCGGCGCTTGGCTAGGTCATGCTGCTGGCCACAACGAACATGATGTGCATGGAGGTTCCGGCCGTTCCGCTCCTGTGGATTCTGCCGCTGGCGCTCTATCTCTTGACGTTCATTATCGCCTTTGAAAACGACCGCTGGTATTTTCGCCCGGCGGCGGGTTCGTTGTTTCTCGGCTTTGCCGGCTGGGCCATGTACACGATGTCGCAAGGGGCCGTTTCGAGCGTGGCTCAGCAGGTCGGCGCTTACTCGGGGCTGGCTTTCTCCGCCTGTTTGATTTGTCACGGCGAACTCGCGCGTTCCAAGCCGCATCCGCACTATTTGACCTTGTTTTATTTGATGCTTTCGCTGGGAGGCGCCATGGGGGGAGCCTGCGTGGCGATCGTTTGTCCGCTCGTTTTCAATGGGCTGTGGGAATTGCCGATTGCCACCGGCGCGGTGCTGAGCTTGTTTGCCCTGTTGGTGGTGCGCGAACTTCCGCTGGGCACACCGCTCGGCCGGCTGGCGATCGCCGGCGCGCTAGCGTTCTTGCTCGCCAGCGGTTCGACCTATGGCGTGGTTTGGCTCGTCCACAAAACGAACGAAGCGACGAAATATGTTGCCCGCAACTTTTTTGGCACGCTGCGGGTGTTCAAATATCACGACCAAGACTGGGGAGACTACTTGCAGTTGCAAAACGGCAACATCGACCATGGCTTTCAGTTGCTCGATAAGAACAAACGCGATTGGCCTACGTCCTATTATTCCGCCGACAGCGGAGTCGGCTACGCGATCCAGCACCATCCGAAACGGCTGGCCGGCGATCCAATCCATCTCGGCGTGATCGGTCTCGGAACCGGGACGCTCGCGGCTTACGGCCAGCCAGGCGACACGATCCGTTTTTACGAGATCAATCCGAACGTGCCGGGAATCGCCCAGCACATTTTTACGTATCTCTCCGACTGCCCCGCCGACAAATCGATTGTCTTGGCCGACGCGCGAATCAGTTTGGAGCGCGAAGCCGAACGAGGCGAGCTGCAAGACTTTGATGTCTTGGCGATCGACGCCTTCAGCAGCGATTCGATTCCCATGCATTTGCTCACGAAGGAATGCATGGAGATCTATCTCAAGCACCTGGCACCGGACGGGATTATCGCCTTTCACATCTCCAATCGGCATTTGAATCTTTCGCCTGTCGTGCGAGCCTTGGCCGACGAATTTCGCATGGATGCGTGCCGCATCGAGAACGAAGCAGACGCGAGTCTGGCGGCGCGCCTCTCCGAATGGATTCTTGTCTCGTACGACGCACGATTTATCGCCGGGGCGCGGCGGGCGTACAGCAGCAAATGGCCGAATGAGCAGCCACAAAAGCTGCTCTGGACCGACGACTTCGACAGTCTCTGGCCGATTCTCAGTTGGCATTAGTCTTGGCGCATCGCCAAACCCGCGTGCGGCGCGAGCGCGGATCGAGCCTGCGGCTTCCGTTGTGCTTGGCGCGATGGGCGGGGTGGGATTCCGGCCTGCGAGAAGTTGGAAACGCAGTGCGCCTCGGAGCCCATGCGCCGGCAACGCGATTCGCTGGATTCCCGCCTGCGCGGGAATGACGGATGAAGTTCGCGTGCCTGCGCGGGAATGACGGATCAAGTTCGCGTGCCTGCGCGGGAATGACCGGTCCCGTGGGCTTCGTCATTCCCGCGCAGGCGGGAATCTAGTGGCGCAGCCAGACCACGCCGCCGGCAACGCGATTCGCTGGATTCCCGCCTGCGCGGGAATGACGGATGAAGTTCGCATGCCTGCGCGGGAATGTCGGATGGAACGTCAGCGTATTGAAGACGAACTAGACGACTTTCACTTCTTTGTCATTCGCGCGGGCCGGGCAATCCGGAAGCAGCCGGCGGCAGATGCCCGAGCTTTTCACGCTTAGTCGCCAGATACTTCGCATTATGAGCATGGACCGGCGAATGGATCGGCACCTGATCGACGACACGCAAATCGAACCCGCCATAAATAAAGGCATCGGTCTTTTTCGGATTGTTCGTCAGCAGCCGAACCTGGGTGAGTCCCAAATCTTTCAAGAGTTGGATTCCGACGCCATAGTCGCGGACATCCGCCTTGTAGCCCAGCGCCAGATTGGCTTCGACCGTGTCGAGCCCCTGATCTTGCAAGTTATAGGCCTTGATTTTCTCGATCAGGCCAATCCCGCGCCCCTCCTGCGGCAAGTAGACCAAGACGCCGGCCGCCTCGCGGCCGATCATCTCGAGCGCCATGGTGAGCTGGTCGCCGCAATCGCACCGCAATGAACTGAGCAAGTCGCCGGTGAAGCAAGAGGAATGCAGCCGCACCAGCGGCGCGGCAACTTTCGACAGATCGCCCATCGTCAACACAATCGGATTCTGGCTTTCATACTTCACGCCATAGGCAATCACCTTGAAATCGCCATGCCGCGTAGGGAGATTGGCCTCGGCAATCCGATAGACGAGCTTTTCACGCAACCGCCGATAGCGAATCAATTCTTCGATCGTGATAATTTCCAGGCGATGTACTTCCGCCAATTGGAACAGGAGCTGGCGATCGGCCCGATCGCCATTGGTGGCGAGGATTTCGCACAAGACGCCGGCCGGCGACAAATTCGCAAGCCGCGCGAGATCGACCGACGCCTCCGTATGCCCGGCGCGGCGCAAAACGCCCCCTTCTTTGGCCACCAGTGGAAACATGTGCCCCGGCCGAACAAAGTCCGCCGGCTTGCTCGCCGGGCTGACCAGCGACCGAATCGTGTGAGACTTTTCTTGCGCGGTAATTCCGGTCTTGGCGGAACGATGATCGACCGGAATGGTGAACGAGGTGCCGGTCGGGGTCGTGTTGGACTCAACCATCGGGTGCAACTCCAGCCGCTCGGCCGCCTCCGGCAGCATCGGCACGCAAACCTGTCCGCGGCCGTGCGTGATCATGAAGTTCACGATTTCGGGAGTGACCAACTCGGCGGCGCAGACAAAATCACCTTCGTTCTCGCGGTCTTCGGCATCGACCACGATCACGATTTCGCCGCGCGCAATCGCCGCCACGGCGGCCTCGATTGTCGAAAAATGATGAGACACAGGCGGGCTCCGCGGGACTGGGGTCCGAATCGAACTGTCGCTATTATAACAGTCGGGTGAAGTCCCGGTGAGGGGCCTTGCTGGCGGCCGCGCGTTCGCCGTGCGAACCGGCTGCTTTCGCCGTACCGACACTTTGCCGCGTCCCATTTGGCGGATCGCTTTTCCATCTGAGGGTCTCGACCGTGCCGCAATTGCTCGACCGCGAGGAGTATGTCGAACAGGCTTATTTCTTTCACATTTTGGGCCAGCGGATGCGCCAAAACATGGCGACGCAAGACTTGCTCAACTCCATCCAACTGGAAATCTTGGCCACGACCAAACTGCCGCTCGCGCTCGAGTTTCTGGCGGGCGAACTCCGCTTGAACGGCGAATTCGCCCCGGGCATGGCGCAGCTCAGCCATTATTTCGCCCCCTTCCAAACCTTTGTGATGGCCGAAGCCGAACGCGAGCGCGGACGTTTCGACATTGGCACCGCGCTGGTCATTTTGGAACGCGAAGCACGCTATATTGCGGAAGGGGCGACGCCGCAGGGCATCTTTCTCTATCAGTTCGAGTCCTTGGCTCGCAACCGGCTGAACTACGATCGCGGCCTGCAAGCCATCGCCGACGATCCGGCGTTCGACGCTGATTGGAAAGAATGGATCCTCACGGTCCGCCGTCAGGTTGGGATCGTAGACTTGGGCGATTTGATTTACGTGCGCAGCCCCTACTTCCTGATGCAGCAGCGGCAGCGCGGTTTGGAAGAGCCTGACAAGCCGCTGTTATTTGGCGAGAAGGAGGGCCGCATCGCTTGGGCCAATCGAGGCAAAGACCCGGCCTATCTGTTTGCCGCCTTGCATCGGCAGTTGGGTTATCCGGAAATCCCGCGGCTCGAGCCGATCGACCAGACGCCCGAACTGATCCCACAACTCCTGCGGCGCATGGAGCGTTTGGAGCTCCGCCTGAAACTGGTCGAGGAAGAAGAGAAGGGAGGCATCGACATCACCAAGTTCTACGGCAAGCCGAACGTCGGGGAATAGCCGCCCGCGAAGGGTCAATCTGCATGCGGATGAACTCGCTGCGGCAAAGCCCAATGCGAATTGGGCGGGCGAGGCGGCCCGGGGCGCCCCTTTTGCGGAAGCCGACGGCGGCAATTTCCGCCTCCGCTATCCGCGCTTCGTTCCACACGCGCCGGCGATGGCGCAGCCAGTGGCACAGGTGGAACAGCCGCCGCCGGTCGCTGCGTCGGTGCCGCAGCCGGGACCGCAACCGGTTGTGACCGTGTCGGCGAATTTGCGAAACTGAACCTCGGCGTCATAAACCTCGGCCAGTTCATGCGTCAGCGATTCCACCTCGGGCGGAACCTCGCCCAAGAAATAAAAGAACAAACTCCGCCCGTCAAACAAATGCTCCACCTCAAGCAACGCGACCGGTGAATTCAGCCGCCGGAGCCGTTCCTCGCAGGCGGAAAATGCCGCCGCGCGATTCTTTTGCAAGCGCGACTCGAGCAATCCGTCTTCGACGGTCATCCCCCGCAAAATTGAACCATCGGCGGTCGCCCCTGGCAGATCGGCGGAAGGCGGAGCCAGAATCTCGCCCAGCTCCAGACCGCGGCTCGTGCGGAGCACGACTTTCGTACCGCGCGGATACAGGGTCCGGTCGACGGAGGTAAAGCGACCGACTTGGCCGAGCGCGCCGACCCGAACGAGATGGTGCCGCGCCGTTAAAGGAATGGTGGCTTGCATAGAGACGCCTGCTGGATCGCCGCATGGCGGGACAAACGGGAATGTGCCGCTGAGGGCGGCGCTTCATTATTACTGTAATTCGGCCCGCTTGGCTAGCAAAACGAATCAAATTCGCGGCAAAACGGCCGGGCTGGCCGATTTATGCCTTGCTGAATCGGACGGCGCGAACTAAAAACAAAAGACATTATTTCTCCGCCGTGCCGCTGGTTTCGGCGACGCGTTCACCATGCCAGCGCCAGCCTTGCAAATCATCCCCTGGGCAATATCCGCCTATGAGTTCAACCCTTGCCGATTGTCGTGACGCCGGATGCCGGCGCTGGGATGCCTTGGCCGATCGCGTCCTGGCCGGCGACCCAATCTCGCGGTCCGAGGCGCTGGCGATTGTCCAGTCGCCCGATGCCGATTTGCTCCATTTGCTGGCCGCGACGTATCGCATTCGCCAGCGCTATTTCGGCAACACCGTGCAGCTTTTCTTTTTGATGAACGCCAAGAGCGGCTTGTGTCCAGAGGACTGCGGCTACTGTTCGCAATCGAAGGTTTCCGACGCGGAAATCCCCAAATACAACATCCTCTCGCGCGAAAAACTGCTCGATGGGGCCCGCGTCGCGGCCGAGCGCCAGTCGAAGACTTATTGCATCGTCCTCTCCGGGCGCGAACCGAGCGAGCGCGAGCTCCACGCGATCACGCAAATCGTCCCGCAAATCAAGGCGCAATATGACTTGAACATTTGCGCCTGTCTCGGGCTCCTCAGTCCCGACCAAGCACAGCGGCTCAAAGCCTGCGGCGTCGACAAAGTGAATCACAACCTGAACACGAGCGCGCGATTCTATCCAGAAATCTGCTCGACCCATACGTATCAAGATCGACTGGACACCTTGCGCGCCGTCCGCCAGGCCGGAATGCAGCTCTGCTCCGGCGGAATCATTGGCATGGGGGAGGCGGACGAAGACCTGGTCCAAATGGCCTTCGAGCTGCGCGAATTGAACGTCGAATCCATTCCGCTGAACTTTCTCAATCCGATCGATGGCACTCCACTGGCGGCCCAGCAAGACCTCAACCCGCGCTATTGTCTCAAAGCGCTTTGCTTGATGCGTTTTGTCAATCCGGCCAGCGAACTGCGGATTGCCGGCGGGCGCGAGATGCACCTCGGCAGCTTGCAGGCGCTCGGGCTGTATGCCGCCAACTCGCTGTTCGTGGGCGATTATCTCACCACCAAGGGGCAGCCGCCCGAAGCGGACTATCGGATGATCGAAGAAATGGGCTTTGTGATCACCCGCGGTAAAGAAGCGGCGGATCCGCAATCGGCCTGCGCCGCCGGCTAGCAAACGCCGGTGCGCTGCAACACGGTCCGATGGTCCGCACGCGCGACGCGAAATGGAGCGGGCCAATTCCGCGCGGGAATAGGCGCTTCCATCTCGGGACCCTCGCTGCTGGACCTTGCCTGGTTATCCGCAATGGCGCAGTTTGCCAAAGCCTCGGCACGCGCCCGAAAAATCCTGCCTGATTCTTTCTCGGATCGACAAAGTCGATTTATCCGGCACACTCGTCCGAACCGATAAACCGTACCGAGGTAGGTCTCCGGTTTCGTTTTTTGACCGTGCAGAGGATTGCGAACGATGTTGCGAACATCCTGGGTTGGCGCCTTACTAATCGCGGGAACAATCGGCTTGGCGGCCATGGCCGACGAAGGCGATTTTGGCAGTCCCGCCCCGCAACCGAACTCTTGGGCCATGCGTTGGAAAGTGTATCGCCAAGCGGTGACCGGCGATCGCGATGACAACGACATGCCTGCCGCGGCGCGCAACAATTCGGTGCTCGCTGGGCGTGGCAACGACAGCTACGCGCCGGTTGACCGCGCCTTGAGCAGTTTTGGACCGGCGGAGCCGCGTCACAGCATCGCCCGTCCGATCGAGGACCGGCCGCTTCATTCGGACGGTTCCAGCTCGAGCAGCCGCCGCCCCGCGAATGGGAATAACTTTGGCGCATCGGCCGACTCTCCCCCGTTGAGCGACGAGCCGCTGCCGATGCTGCGCAACGAACTCAAAAAGCCGGCACTTGCCCACGGCGGAAATATCGTGACCTCGACCCCCGCGCACGCGGAGCCGTGGAAGCGCGCCGAGCCGGCGAAAATTTCGGCGGAACCGTCCAGAAGTTTTCCGGAGCCATCGAATGCCGCGGCGACTACGGCGCCGGTGGCCAACGCGGAAAATGCGACGATTCCCCTCATTCCTGCGCCGCAGTGGAAGAGTCCGGCCGCCCACGCCGATGAAGGCGCGGACGCCCAGCGCTTGTCGATCCTGCATCGCGAGAATGCCTTGCAAAACAAGGTGATGTCGCTCCGCGCGGGGGACAGGTTGGGCGAGGCGAACTCTTCCTCCACTGCCCAAGGCGGCGCCTCATCGCGCCGCGCGCCAAGTTCACTCGAACGGCCGGCCGCGCCGACGAACGTCGATATTCGAATCAGCGATCTTCCGCGGCGCCAGATTGAAAGCGAAAATCGCGCACCGGTCGTGGCCAAAGAGCCAACTCCCGGCACCGGTGAAATGGCGCGCCGCGTGGCGCCATCGGAACAAATCATCGTGAACCCGTATGCGTCCGAACACCATGCGGCCGAGTCGATTGCGGGCGATCCAATGCCTGCCGCTCCCGTCGTCGAAATGCCGATCGTCGCGCGCCCGCATCATCATCCAATCGCTGCCAACACGCCCGCCAGCGTCGCCCCTGCGGCGGCGCCGCAGATGGCGATGGAAAGACCGTTGGCTCCGGCTGCGGACCGGTCGAACATCCCGACCGCGCCGCTCGCTCCGCTGGCGAGCCGCGCCCCCGCAAAAGAGGCCGACGCGACGGCGAATTCTCATTTTGAACTGCAACCGGCCGCGCCCGAAGGCCGCCTGCCGGTTCCGCCGTGGGTGGCCGCCGGCGCGAGCATGACATCGCGCCGCAGCCCCGCCGCGGAAATCGATCTGCCCAAGCCGGATGTATCGGCAGTTCATGAAGCAGACCGGCCGAAGGGGCAATTCGCCGCTTCCGCGCTGGACCGACCTGCGCCGGTCGAAATCGCCGCGCCGAAACATGAATTCATCGCGCCGCCGGCCGCAGCCGCGGCGCCGAAACAAGAACATTTCGCGGCGGAGGAAGTCGCCGCCGCGCCGGTGGCGTCCGAGCGGCTCCGCGTCGCCGTCCGCCCGACCGCGACGCCCACCGCCGCCTCTCCGCAACGTGCTAAGCTCGAACTCGCCTTGGCAGGTCCGCATGAAATCGGTTTTGGGCAGTCGATGGTCTATCGCCTCGCGCTGTCGAACCGGAGCGATATTGACGCCGAGGAGGTCAGCGTGCGCGTGTTGCCGCTCGACAGCAAAGACACCGGCGCCAGCCATCGCTTCGGCCATGTCGCGGCAGGCGAAACCAAAGTCGTCGAACTCGAGCTCGTCGCGCGCCAACTCGGAACTCTGGCGATTCGCGCCGAAGCCGCGGGAGCCGGCGGACTGCATGCCGAAGCGCAGCAAGATGTCGTCGTGGCGCATGACGCGGCCCTGCAGATTGCCGTCCACGCGCCGGCAACGGCCCAAGCCGGCTCGGTGGCGGTCTTCACGATCGGCGTTCGCAACGTGTCGAAAAAGACGATCGATGGCGTGCAGGTTGGGGCCCTGTTGCCTCCGGGCGCAAAATTGGTCGGTGCGAGTCAGGTCGTCACGCTCGGCGCGACTGATGCCAAGCTCCAATTCGCGCCGCTGTCGCTGGCCGCCGGCGCGGAGCAACGCTATGAATTGAAATGCATGATTACCGGCGGCGGAGCGCAGCGGCTGGTCGCTGAAGTGCTAGGGGCCAATCAGCCGCGGCTCGTCGGCGAAGCCAGTTGGCAAGTCGAAAGCCTCGCCGATCTCAATCTCGAAGTCCGCGAACCAATCGGGCCGCTGGTCGTCGGCCAAGAGACGGTCTACGAAATCCACCTCGAAAACCGCGGTTCCAAAACGGCGGAAAAGGTCGAAGTCCGCGGTCTCTTCTCGCGCGGCATCGAGCCGACCGCCGCCCAAGGTGCCGAATATCAGATCGCCGACGGCGCCGTCAACTTCCAAGTCTTGAATCGACTCGAGCCAGGCAAGTCGGTCGTCCTCAAAATCAAAGCCACCGCCGACCAGCCGGGGTCGCACGTCTTCCGCGCGGAGGCCGTCTGTGCCAATGCAGATCAACATCTGATGGTCGAGCGGACGAAATCATTCTCCGAAGACGCTGCGATCGAGCGGACCGCCCATCGACCTGTCACCGGCACGATCCAGCGCTGATTTCACGCCGGTCGCCAGCGGTCCGTGCGAGCCGGCGCGGTACGCAGCATTTTGCGCTCCGGCCAGCCATGTTCGGCAAATCGCTGCCAGCAAAGGGACGGAGTAGAACTTTGCCATTGAACCGTTCGCCCGCTCGGCGAGGGGGGCGAGGACCAGCGCGACAGCGCCGCAATTTTTTGGCCGCTCTTTATTCCGCCGGCGCGAGCGTGAACTGCTTTAGCGCCTCGAGACTGGCCAGCACATCGGCGGCGGAGACTTCTTGCCAGTTCGTCAACCGGTGCCGCAGGATCGCCAACTTGAACTGGTCGAAGGCCTCGCTCAGGTCAGGCGGCAAGCTCGGCATTTCGGCAAACGGCTGCACTGGCATCACCCGCGACGACGGTCCGTCGGCCGCCTCTCGCGCCGCGCCGTCGCCCGCTTCTTCGTCCGTTTCGTCACCCGCGTTCGTGTCCGCGGTGCGATCCGCCGCGCGGGCCGAAGAACTGGCGCTGTGCGACTCGGATTCGGCGGTCGCGGAGACGCGGTCAAGCCCGCTGGATGGCGGATCGTTGGCCGCTTCCGCGTCCTCGTCGAGTTCGCCGTGGAGTCCTTCGTCGTCGCGCGGTCGCTCGCCGTTCGCCCCGAGCGTCTCCCAGCGCTGCCGGCGCATTTCGGCAACCGACCACTCGCTTTGGACCGCCCCTTCGAGCCACATTTCCGCGTCGTCCCAATCGAGTGCGGCCTGAAAATGGCTCCAATACAAGCCGCGAAATTGGTCGTGGCTTGGGCCGAAACGTTCGAACACGCGCCGCAGCCGCCCCACATGTTGGCCGCTCACGTTCTTCACGCGTTGCGACCAGGCTTCGTCGGAAAACTCCGCGGGCGGGGCGTCCCCCTTTTGCAGCGCCGCGCGCCATTCGGCGATAATCCGCCCTTTCTCCCAATTCGTGGTGCTAATCAAGCGCTGCCAACGACCCAAGTAGGACTGCGAGGCGGCCTCAAACGAGGCGTCTAAAACCGGTTGTGCGTGATCCATGCGTACGATGAGACCCTAAATAGGATTGAAGGAAAGCAAGGCACAGGGCCGCTCAATTCGGTGGCGCTCAGACGATCTTGGCGCTACGAAACCGGCTCCACGGAATGGCCCCGAAGGCGTCTTCACCAGCGGCCCGAAGTGTCGCGGCCCGTGAACTCCGGGCGATTTTACCAGACGCTAGCAGTCGGGCGAGCGGACGGAGCGACGCGGCGAGCACTTTGCGTCGAAAACTTTCGTCAACCGTCGAACTATTCGGAGTTTGCGGCGAACTCGCTGGGCGGCTTGTAATCGGCGCGACTGGGGAAAACATGTTGACCAGCCAACTCGCGCCCGCCGCTTGATAATTTGCAGCGACTGCGAGCTTTTGAGCGACTGCGGGCCGTTGCGCAAGTCGCCCGTGGTGCAAGTGGAATTGCTCCATCGCGCCCGCCGCGGTATGGTTCGCCCCGTTTTTCACACTCGGCCCAGCGCGATCGCAAATTCGCGCGCGGTCCACGACCGGGCGAATCGGCCGGCCGCTTTTCAAAACCGCCGTTGATGCGCATGGCGTCTTTTTTCGTTTCGTCTCCTGTCGCCGCCACAACCGCCACGAGGCGCGTCTCGCGCCGATGCTGCGCGGTTTGGCTCATGCTGTTGCTCTGGACTGGCTGCGCGACGACGCACGGGGTGGCCCTCCGCGAGACGCCGAAAAACCCGCTGGCCGATCAGCTCATGCTGTTTGCGAAGGGGGGCCCGCGACCGAGCGAGCGAACCGCGCAGCTCTTGCGCCGGCTCGATTTGGACAACGATTGGAACCGCGATCCGGCCGCGACGCTGGTGAAACTTCATGCGCTGCTCGATCATGAGCCAACCTCCGAGATCGTCTACGCCTATGCCGAATTGGCCTACATCTCGGCGGCGAAAACGCCGTCGAACAGCGAAAAAACAGCGCTCGACTTGTACGGCACGTCGGTCACCAATGCTTATCTGTACTTGTTCGATCGCCAGTACGGCGCGTGGCACAACCATTACGATCCGCAGTTTCGCAGCGCTTGCGATTTGTACAACAACTCTTTGGAAAACGTCTTGCGCATCGTCCGCAAGCAAGGCGCACTCGCGCCAGGCGGACACCAATCGATCGAGCTGGCCGGACAAGCTTACGACGTGACGGTCGTGCCGCGCGGAGATCGCTGGGCGCCCGACGAGTTCGACCACTTCGAGTTCTGCTCCGACTATCAGATTCAAGGCCTGAAGAATGAATATCACGGCTACGGCTTGGGCGTTCCCTTGGTGGCCGTGCGGAAGAACAAGACGGGCGAATATGCGGCCGAAAAATTCTATCCCCCCGGCCTGAGCTTTCCCGTCACGGCGTTTCTCCGTGTTTTGCCCGACGATGCCAACGGCAGCACGATTCCGGGCGTGCGCCATCGGGCGATCATCGAGCTTTACGACACGCTCGTCAGCAGCGAACTGGTGATCGATGGCCGCAACGTGCCGCTGGAAAGCGATCTGAGCACGCCGTTAGCCTTCTTTCTCGACAATCCAGCGTTTCGCGATACGGATCTGGCCACCTTGGGGCTGCTCTTTCCCGACAAGACGCGGAAAATGGCTGGCATCTACATGCTGGAGCCGTACGATCCGAACAAAATCCCGGTGCTGATGGTGCACGGGGTCTGGTCGACTCCGATCACTTGGATGGAGATGTTCAACGATTTGCGGAGCCAGCCCGATTTGCGCAGCCATTATCAATTCTGGTTTTATCTCTACCCGACCGGCCAACCGTTTTGGATCAGCGCGCGGCAATTGCGCGACGATCTGGCCTATGTGCGCGCCTCCGTCGACCCGCAGCACGCCGCCGTGGCGCTCGACCAGATGGTCCTCGTCGGCCACAGCATGGGAGGGTTGGTCGCGCGCTTGCAAACGCTGGACAGTCACGACGATTTTTGGCATATCATGAGCGACAAGCCGATCGCCGACTTGAAGGCGGCGCCTGAAATCAAGGAAGGCTTGGCGAAGACGTTTTATTTCGAGGCGAATCCCTCAATCCGCCGCGTGATTACGATCGCCACGCCGCACCGCGGCAGCGCGTTCGCCAACGACACGACCCGCTATCTCGGGCGGAAGCTGATCAGTCTGCCGACCAAGCTGGTGCAAGGGAGCGAAACGCTGCGCCGCGACAACCCGGGCTTTTTTCGCGACTCCGATGTTCTGGCGATTCCGACGAGCATCGATTCGCTCGCGCCGAGTTCGCCGATTCTGCCGGTGATGTTGGCGGCGGCGCGAGGGCCCTGGGTGAAATACAACAACATCGTCGGCGTGCTGCCGAGCCAAGCCTGGTACGACAAGCTTGTCGGCGAAGGGCCGGGCGACGGGATCGTCCCGTTCTCGAGCGCGCATTTGGATGACGTGGAGTCGGAGATCGTGGTCGAGGCCGACCATAGCGGGGTACACCAGCATCCCAAAGCCGTGCTTGAAGTTCGCCGGATTCTGCTCGAGCATCTCGCCGAGCTGCGCGGCATCCCCTCGCGCAATGCGATCTACTACCGCTCGGCCAACCCGCAGAACTAAGAAGGCGAATCGCTGAGTTCACCCGCTTCGCGACGGTCGAGGCGCATTGCAGTCGCCGATAACCAGCGCGCAAAAAAACAGTCAGGCCGGCGGCGCGCCCCCGGGAGAGGATCACGCTGCCAGTCTGACGTGAGTGGTGCGATTCGCCGGCGGCACGCGGTTTAACGGATGTGGCAACTGGCCATGCCGCGCTTTTCGAGATACTGCTGGTGATAATCCTCGGCCTGCCAAAAATCGGAGGCGGGCAAGGAGACAATCTGCGTCGCGATCGGCTTCGTATACTTGCCGCTCTTGTCCAGCGCCGCTTTCGACGCCTCCGCCGCGGCTTGCTGTTCGGGCGAATGGACAAAAATGACCGAGCGATATTGCTTGCCAAAATCGGGCCCTTGCCGATTGATCTGGGTCGGATCGTGCAACTCCCAGAATCGGTTCAGCAGTTGCTCGTAACTCACCTGCGCCGGGTCGTATTCGATCTGGACCACTTCGGCGTGGCCGGTCGCGTCGGTGCAGACCTGCTCGTAGGTCGGATTCTTCGTCGAGCCGCCCATGTAGCCGGCCGCCGTGTGCAATACGCCGGGAACCTGGCGAAATTCTTGTTCGACGCCCCAAAAGCAGCCGGCTCCAAAGGTGGCAATCAGTTTGTTCATGTTCTCACTCCTTGACGAAACGGCATCATTGGGAAGAATGGCACGACGCGGAGCAAAGATGCCGGATGCTAAGATTATACCGGTAAAGGCTAGCCCGGCGACGGCCACCAGCGCGAGCGTGGCAGGGTTCTTCATGGGTCGGTCTCCGCGGTTTGTCCGGGCTTGATATAATTCAGTTGGCGGCGGCCGCGGTCGGTCCGCGGCGGTTGCCCCGTCGTTCCTCTATGATTTTAGGCGCCGGCGACGAAATCGCCAAGCGAAAATGGACCGTCGCAGGTCCGTAGATGGAACCGCCGCCTCCTTCGCTCCGCATTTTTGAATCATGGCCAAGAACCACAACATCGACCGAATCTTGCGCGACTGGCCGTACGTGCCGGGCGAAGTGCAGGCTCGGTTGACCAAAGGGGCCGATGGCCGCGAGATTTTGCAGATGCGGGTCGAAATGGGCCTGCTCCAGATGGAGGTCGCGCGCCGGCCTGACGGAACGCGGCCTCACGGATGCGAGACCTATCACGACTATTTGCAAGAAGAGGCGTTCGCCAAGGGGGACGACTTCGAGTTGACGGAGGAGCAGTGCGCCGAAGCGGACCGCGAATTCGTGCAGTTTTACCATCGCCGCATTTGCTGGCTGGCGCTGCGCGAGTTCAAACGAGCGGCCGCCGACGCCGAGCATACGCTGGCGATGATGGACTTTGCCAAGAAGCATTCGCCCGAAGAAGAGTGGACCTTGTCGCACGAACAATATCGGCCATTCGTGTTATTTCACCGATATCAGGCGGGCGCGCTCGCTAAACTCGAGGAGAGCGGTCCGGAAGAGGCGATCAGCGAGTTGAACCAAGGACTCGATATCCTCAAGAATGTCTTCGTCGAATACGAAGCCGAAGAGAAGTTCGAGGAAGATGAGTTGGTGCAACGGCTGAATCAACTGAAAGAAGCGCTACGCGAACATTATTCGGTCGGGCGCACGCTAAACGAACAATTGGCCGACGCGATCGCCACAGAACAATATGAGTTGGCCGCGAAACTGCGCGACGAATTGGCCAAGAAAGACAAACGCTGAATCCGCACGACTCCTGTCGCCCGCCGCCGTTGCTTACCCGTCCGGAAGGCTCACCCATGCCCGAGTTTGCTCCTAGCGCGGCCCAACTCGCGCAATTTGAACGGGACGGCTTTTTTATTGCCGAGGGCTTGCTCTCCGCGGCGGAAACACGCCTCTTGAGCCAGGTTTCTCGGGCGCGCTATCAGCAAACACAAGGCTCCGCCAGCCGCCGCGATGCGCAAGGCGGGGCGATCAAGCTGGCGGTCCACAACGAACTCGCAGACGATCTCTGCGGCGCGATCGTCCGGTCACGGCGCATCGTCGACACTATGGAGCGCCTCCTCGGAGGAGAGGTCTACCACTACCATCACAAGCTGATTCTGAAAGACGCCTTCACCGGCGGCGCTTGGGAATGGCATCAGGACTATGGCTATTGGTACAACAACGGCTGTCTGGAGCCGCTCTTGGCCAGTTGTCTGATCGCCATCGACCGCGCCACGCAAGAGAATGGCTGTCTTCAGGTCTTGCGCGGGTCGCAGCACATCGGCCGCATCGATCATGGCCAAGTCGGCGACCAGACCGGAGCCGATCTGGAACGAGTACAAATCGCCTTGACGCGGTTTGAATCGGTCTATTGCGAGATGGAGCCGGGCTCGGCGATTTTCTTTCACTCCAACTTGCTCCACTGCTCGGCCCAGAATCGGACTCCTAATCCGCGCTGGGCGCTGATCTGCTGCTACAACGCCGCCCGCAACGACCCTTATAAAGAGTCACGCCATCCGCGCTATACGCCGCTGGAAAAATGGCCCGATGCGCGGGTGCTGGCCGCGGGCGAGCGAGAATGGGCCGAACTCAACACCGCGAAGTGACGAGGGAATCGCGTGCGAGCCGCGCCGGCCGGCGATTGCGCCACCCGATTTGCCCGCGCCGTCGCGGATTGAATTTCGCGATTCGATTCCGTACAACAACAGCCCGCGTCCGTTCACGCGGATCGCAGCCGGCGGAAGAGGTTTGCCGGCTCTGGCGATTGTTCCTCCGACCAACACGCCCGTCCGTGGAGTTTGCATGACCGTTCGCATCGGACTGTTGGGAAGCGGCTTTGTCAGCGGCTTTTATCTGCAAGGCCTGCGCGACGTGGCCGGCTGGGAGATTCCCGTCGTGGCTTCCGCGACCTTGGCCCATGCGCAGCGCTTCGCGCAGACCTGGAACATCGCCGAGGCGACCGACGACATCCACGGCGTGATTCGCCGAGCCGACCTCGATTTGATCGTGCTCGGGGTGCCGAATCATTTTCACCACGAGCTGGTGCTGCTCTGCGCCGCGGCGAAAAAGCATGTCGTCTGCACGAAACCACTGGCCCGCAATCGGCACGAGGCCAAGGCGATGCTCGACGCCGTGACCGCCGCGGGGGTGTTGCACGGCTACGCGGAGACCGAGGTCTTCAGCCCGGCCGTGATCAAAGCCCGCGAACAGATCGAGCGCGGCAGCATTGGCCGGGTGTTGTCGGTCCGATCGCGCGAGGCGCATGCGGGACCGCATGCCGCGTGGTTTTGGCGGAAGGAGTTGGCCGGCGGGGGCGCGCTGCTCGACATGGGCTGTCACACGATCGAAGCCGCGCGGTATTTCATCGGCAAGGAAAATCCAATCGTCGAAGTTTTGGCGTGGACGGATCGCTTGCTGCATCACGATCGGACCGACGCCGAAGACAATGCGGTTGCTTTGCTGCGCTTTGCCGGCGGACAATTAGCGACGGCCGAACTGAGTTGGACCGCGCGCGGCGGCCTTGATCTGCGCAATGAAATCTACGGCACCGAAGGGACGATCTTCACCGACGTCACACGCGAAACGCCGCTCAAGCTTTTCTCGCGGCCGGGGGCCGGCTACACCGTGGAAAAGGCGGAATCGGAAACCGGCTGGCTTTTTCCCCCGATCGATGAAGCTTGGATTTATGGCTATCGCGAAGAGATGCGGCACTTCATCGATTGCGTCGCGCGGCGGCAGATGCCGCGCGAAACCTTCGCCGATGGCCATGCTGTCAATTGCGTCTTGGATGCTGCCTATTTGTCGGCCCAAACCAAGCGGTGGGAGAAAGTCGCGTACGAGTAGGCTGGCAGTTTCTGCGGCCCCTTTAACTCGTTTCTTTCGCGCAGCTTCGCCAGCTTATCCCAGCTGGGTAAGAAATTCAGCCGCTTTGTAAACTTGTACACGCCTCTCGGTACAAACTACAAAACCGCCCGCTGACCGACCGCCTCTCCCGCGCGCCGCCGCCCGTTTTTCGCCGTATTTTGGCGGCCGAAAAGATTTCGTCCGCTTTGGCACGGCCCGTGCATTAGTGCTGTTTCGTTACAACGAATCCAACCAAACTGCAACATACACAAGGAGTGTGCCATGTTAGTTCTGACTCGCAAACTGAAACAATCGATCCAAATCGGCGACGACGTGACCATTACGGTGCTTCGCGTACAAGGCAACTCGGTTCGCATCGGCATCGAAGCGCCGACCAGCGTCCGCGTGTTGCGGGCCGAATTGCCCGTCGAGATCGCCGAGGAACAGGATGCAGACGCGCTCGAGACCAATCTGAAAGCGCTCGAGGTGGCCCCGCCGTCGAATCGAACCTCGCGCAACTTTGCGAGCTTGCCGACAAATCCCGGCGAACCGGCGAAGCTAAGCCGCACCTTGCCGGTGAGCGCCGCGCTCGAACGGCGGCGGACCCCAAACCCGTCGCCGCGGTCCACCAGCCCGAGCCGCGGCGGCCTGACGCTGGCGCGCGTTTTTGCACAAAGCCAAAGTTGAGGTTAAACCCTTGCTCCATTAACCGGCCATACGTTCCGTTCGCCACCTCAGACTTTGCCCCACGCCAGCGCTCTGCATCCTTGAACTTCGTCTTTCCCTGGCGTCGCGAGAAACCCCCGTCCCTCCCACGGGGGTTTTTTGTTGGCTCCGCCGCGCAATTGGGTGCACAACCTGCAGGCCCGTTTGCCCCGCACAACTTGCTTGCGGACCGCGGCGTCAAGCTCGCGGCCCATTCAAATCAGCGCTCGCAACCGGCTGAACTTCGTCAAGGGCCCGATTCACGGCGGGTTTAGCCGGGAGAGCCGGATTCTCCCCTGACGGCGGCGCAGCAGCGCGATAGAATGACAGCGGTGCGTCCGGTTTCGTGCCGTTCGCAGCCCCTATTTGCCGCCGCCGTTCCCGCCAACCGCCGAGCCCTACCGTGAACGCTTCGTCTGGTTCGCCCCCCTCTGGTTCACTGCCGCCGGACTCACTGCCGCCGGACTCACTGCCGCCGGATTCACTGCCGCCGGGCTCGCCATCCAGCGATCCTCTCTCCCGTCGCGCGGCACTGCTCGCGCAAACTCCGCTCCATGCGTGGCATGTTGCCCACGGCGGTCGAATGGTCGATTTCGCCGGCTGGTCGATGCCGGTGCAATACGGCTCGATTGTCGCCGAGCACATCGCGACGCGGACCGCCGCCGGGCTGTTCGATGTCTCGCACATGGGCCGAATTCGCTTCACCGGTCCCGGCACGGCCGCCTATCTCGACTCGCTCATCACGCGGCGCGTCGTCGACATGCAGCCAGGCCAAGTCCGCTATGGCCTGATGACCAACGACGCCGGCTACACGCTCGACGACATTCTCGTCTACCATTTGCGCGACGCGCAGCAGGCCCCCTACCATTTGCTGGTGGTGAATGCCAGCAACCGCGAGAAGATTCTGAGCTGGCTCCGCCGCCACCCGCCGCGCGGCGCGGATTCGCAGTTCGTCGATCTGACCAGGGCGACCGCAATGATCGCCGTGCAAGGGCCGCGGGCGCTCGAGATCACGCAACCGCTCGTTCCGCTGGAGCTGCAATCGCTCAAGTACTATCACACGGCGGAAACGCTCGTTGACGGCCAGTCGGCGATTGTCAGCCGGACCGGCTACACCGGCGAAGACGGTTGCGAACTGATCTTGCCCGCCACGCAGGCGACCGCGGTTTGGGAACGCATTCTGGCTGCCGGCCGCGACTGCGGCGCTCGGGCGGCCGGGCTCGGCTGCCGCGACACGCTGCGGCTGGAGGCAGGCATGCCGCTGTACGGACACGAGCTGAGCGAAGCCTTGTCGCCGCTGCAGGCCGGCATCGAGTTTGCCATCAACTTGCGCGAACGGATTTTTATCGGCCGCGATGCGCTCGTGCTACAAGAATCGCAGCCGCTCCGCCAGCAGCGCGTCGGCTTGGCGCTCGAGGGGAAGCGTGTTCCGCGCGAAGGTTATGTCGTCCTCCGCGATGGCGCGCCGATCGGCACGGTCACCAGCGGCACGTTTTCGCCTACGTTCGATCGGCCCATCGCCATGGCATATGTAGAAGCGGATGCCGCCGCGCCAGGCACCCAACTGGCAATCGACGTGCGCGGCCAGCCGATTCCGGCGACGGTGGTGGCGTTGCCGTTTTATCGTCGGCCGAAATAGCCTAAAATCGGCCCAGCCGCGCGGAGGCATTACCGTCCGCGGCCGATTCTCCGGCTCCTTGATTCTTCACCTCGGCGGAATTCTTCATGCGCGCCTTCGATGCCACGCGATTGTACTTCAATAAAGCTGCCGATCAGCTCGATCTGACCGACAACATGCGGCGGCTGCTGCTGACCGCAAAGCGCGAAATCCAAGTCCAGATTCCCATTGAGATGGACAATGGCGAGCTGAACACGTTCATTGGCTATCGCGTGCAGCACAACGATTCGCGCGGGCCGATGAAAGGGGGCTTGCGCTATCATCCGGAGGTCGATCTGGACGAAGTCCGTTCGTTGGCGGCGCTCATGACCTGGAAGACCGCCGTCGTCAATTTGCCCTATGGCGGCGCCAAAGGGGGCATTGGCATCGACCCAAAACGGTTCAGCGCCCGCGAACTCGAACGAATCACTCGCAAATTCGTCGATCAGATCCACGATCTGTTCGGGCCCGATTCCGATATTCCCGCCCCCGACATGGGGACCGGAGCGGAAACGATGGCCTGGATCATGAACCAATACGCGAAATACCACGGCTTCAGCCCCGCCTGCGTCACCGGTAAGCCGGTCGAGTTGTACGGACTCCCAGGTCGCGAAGAAGCGACGGGCCGCGGCGTCGGCATCATGGTTCTCAAGCTGCTCGGCCGCTTGAGCCAAAAGACGAACCAAACTCGGGTCGCCATCCAAGGCTTTGGCAACGTCGGGTCGCACGCCGCAAAATTCCTCAGCGAGACCGATTGCAAAATCGTCGCCGTCAGCGACGTGAGCGGCGGCTGGTATCGGCCCGAGGGTTTGCCGGTTCCAGCCCTATTGAAATACTCGCTCGAACACAAAAACGGCCTGCAAGGCTACACCGGGGGCGACCCGATCACCAACGCGCAATTGCTCGAATTGGATGTTGATTTGCTCATTCCGGCGGCGCTCGGGGGGGTGATCACTGCCGAAAACGCGGCCCGGATCAAGGCCCCGGTCATCGTGGAGGCGGCCAACGCGCCGGTTTGGCCTGACGCCGACGAGATCTTGGAAAAGGCCGGCAAAACGGTCCTACCGGACATTCTCGCGAACGCCGGCGGCGTGACCGCTAGCTATTTCGAATGGGTTCAAAATCGGCAGCACTACTCCTGGGGGCTCGACCGCGTCCGCCAAGAACTGGACCGGACGATGACCGTCGCCTTTGAGCGGGTTTGGGATGTCGCCAAGGAACACCAAGTCAGTCTGCGAACCGCGGCCTTTATCGTGGGCATCGGCCGCGTCGGCCGAGCGACCATTCTCGGAGGCATCACTTGAATGCGGAACTGCGCTCGCATCGTTTGGCGCAAATCGCCCTGTTTCGCGGCATGAACGACAGCGAACTCCGCCAACTCGCGGACATTGCTCGCGTCGACACCGCCGAGGCAGGCGACTTTCTCCTTCGCCAAGGCGAAGAATCGCAGCTATTGCTAGTATTGCTCGAGGGCCGGTGCGACGTTCTCAAGCAGCTTCCCCCCGGCGCCGGCGAACAGCAGCCGATCTTGCTGGCGACGCTCGAGCCCAATCAGCACTGCGGCGAGATGTCGTTCTTTCATCGGGCGCCCCACTCGGCCAGCATCCGCGCCACGACCGCCGTCCAGTTTTTGCAGATCGATCGCGCGGAGTATTCCGACCTCATCGGCGAAGGGGCCAGCGCGGCCTACAAGCTGGCCTACAACGGTTTGCAAACGACCGCCGAACGGCTGCGGCGAATGGACGATTGGGTGGTTCAATTGCTCTCGGACCACCGGCAGCCTCAATCGCGCCGCGAATGGACCCTCTTTCGCGAAAAGCTGTTTGCCGGCCTGAATCTTTGATCAGCGGCGGCGCAAGCTGCCGATCGCCTCGACCGCCCGGTCGATTGCCGCCGCGGAAACGTCGAGGTGGGTCACCGCGCGGATCATTTGCGGCGCCGTCTTGAGCATCCACACGTTCTGCGATTCCAGCTTTTGCAGCACGTCCAAGCCGGTTCCCAGCTCGGGCTCGACGCGAAAGATCACGATATTGGTGTCGATCGTGCCAGGGCACAGCGTCAGGCCTGGCACCGCGCGGATCGCCTCGCCGAGCCGCTGCGCGTGGGCGTGGTCTTCCGCCAGCCGCGCGACATGATGTTCGAGCGCGTAGTCGGCCGCCGCGGCCAAGATGCCGACCTGCCGCATTGCGCCGCCGAACAGCTTCCTGGCGCGGCGCGCCTGGCGGATCAGATCGCGCGGCCCGGCCAATGCCGAACCGACCGGCGCGCCGAGCCCTTTGCTAAAGCAGAGGCTGACCGTGTCGAACGGGCTGGCCCACTCGCGCGCCGAGATTCCGGTTGCGACTACGGCGTTCATCAGCCGCGCGCCGTCGAGGTGCGTGCTCAGACCGCCAGCGTGAGCCCAGCGGCAAATGGCTTCGACATCGGCCCGCGGCTGAATGCGTCCCGCCCCGCGATTATGGGTGTTTTCCAAACAAACGAGCCGCGTCCGGACGAGGTGGTCGTTTTCGGGCCGGATCATCCCCTCGAACTGCGCCGGCTTGAGAATGCCAAATTCGCCTTGCAGGACATGGGCCGAAACGCCGCTGAGCTGCACGTGGGCCGCTTGCTCGTAGTTATAAATGTGGCAGCCTGCCTCGCAGAGAAACTCATCCCCCGGCCGGCAATGGATGCGCACGGCAATCTGATTTGACATGGAGCCTGACGGCATGAACAAGGCGGCTTCCTTGCCGAGCAAGGCCGCGACCCGCTCCTGCAAGCGGTTCACGGTGGGATCGTCTTCAAACACGTCGTCACCGACCGCGGCGCTCGCCATCGCCGCGCGCATCTCGGGAGTCGGACGGCTGACCGTATCACTGCGGAGATCGACGACTGGAGCATTCATAGCAAGTTTTCCCGCCCAGGGTGGGGCAATGAATCGAAACAGGACCACCGCATCTTAAGAACTCTCGCCCGCCAACGCGAGCCGGCCGCCGGCTAAAAAAGCGCGCACATTTAACCCGCCACGCGACCTGACGAGCGCCTTGAGCAAGTTCGGCGACCGCTCATGCTCCGCCGCCGCGCCTCTCAATACCAAGGCCCGAGAAACACCATTGCGTGATGAAATACGAGTATCGAAACGCTCATGCGAAAACAAAACCATTCAATCATTGACATCGACCATGCGGAGTCCGAGTTTGAAGACTTAAGGAATTCCGCACTGCCGCCGAATTAGCCGCGGATTCCCCGACTACTGCAGCGTAAACTCCCGCCCCGCCGATATCCGAAAGTAATGGGCTATCGCAGGCGGGTGACCGGATCGCGGCGATAGCCAGAATAGCGCACGTCGTTGTCATAGGACGAACTGGTCCGCGTGCCATAGCTCCCGTCGAAGAAGAGCCGTTGGCCATAGGAATCGTATAAATACCGTTCCACGGCCGTGCCGGACGAATCCACGAGGCACGTCACGTTCATCTTCGGATCGGTCAAGAAGTAATAGCGGTCGCCTGCCGTCGGCATGCCGCCGAGGTATTCGGTCGACTGCCGGAAGATCGGCGCGTCCAGATAGCGTAGCGACCAACCGAAATGATAATCCTTGTACGGCGCGCCGCACGAGGTCTGGCGCGTCGCCAACAACTGCCAACCGGTGTTGTAATAGTAGTCCCAGGCATGGTCGCCCTCGAGCGGAAACGCCAGCCAATCGGCCAGGGTGAACTGCCGCCAATCGCTCAATCGCCATTGCAGCCAACCGCGCAGAGCCTGTGGGCCGGGGGAAAGCAGAGAAAGCTGCGCTTCGCGCTTGGCGGCATTGCCAAATGAGAAGACGGCTTTTTTTGAGAGCCGGTTAACGCGGCTTGGGGCGGCGCGGAAGAATTGCGTGTGCAGACCGCGGCTTGGCAATGGCTGATCTGCCAGAGGCTGATTCACCCGTGACTGATCCTCCAGCGGCAGTGTCTCCAGCGGGAGCGCCGGTTTCGAGATTCGCCAGCAACCGGGTCAGCGTGTTGTGGTGGACGCCCAGCAGCCGGGCCGCGCGCCCTTTGTGGCCGCGCGTCGCTTGCAGGGCCTGCCGCACCGCTTCCGTCCGCAGCTTGCCCAGATCGTAATACGGAAGCGCCGTGTCACGCCCGACCGGTTCGCTCTGCGCGAGCGGGACGTGCGGCGCGCAGTCGAGCACGTAGCTCTGCTCGATCACATGCGAAAGCTGGCGGATGTTCCCCGGCCAGTGGTAGGCGCAGAATTTTTGCAACGTCTCGGCATCGGGCGACCAGCGCGGCCGGCGATACTTATCCGAATACTTGCGCGAGAAGAAATCGACCAGTTCCGGCAGATCGTCGATCCGGGCCCGCAGCGCCGGCACGCGGAGCTCGACCATGTTCAGCCGATAATACAGATCTTCGCGAAAACGGCCGGCGGCGACGTCCTTCTCCAGATCGCGGTTAGTCGCGGCAATCACCTGCACGTCGACATTGACCGGATACGAGGCGCCCACAGGCGTGACCTCGCGCTCTTGCAGCACGCGGAGAAGTTTCGGTTGCAGCTCAAGCGGCATCTCGCCGACTTCGTCCAAAAAGACCACGCCCCCTTCGGCCGCACGAAAAACGCCGAGCGAGCTGCCCGCGGCGCCGGTAAACGCTCCGCGCTCGTGGCCAAACAGTTGGCTCTCGGCCAAGGTCGCCGTCAGAGCGGCACAATTCACGGGGACAAACGGCCGCGAGCCGCGACCGCTCAAGCGATGCAACGTGCGGGCAAAAAGTTCTTTGCCCGTGCCGGTTTCGCCAGAAACGAGGACGGTGCATTCGACCTCGGCGGCGCGGATCAGGTGTTGAGCAACCCTGCGAATTCCGGCGTTGCGTCCTACGACCCACTCCTGTTGGAGCGCTTGGCCAAACAAGGCGGCCAGGTCGGTTTGCGAATCGAAGGGGATAGTCGTCGGCATGGAGCGTGCTGATTTTGTGTGAAGGCGCGTTGTCTTAACAGGCGATCAGTGCCGTACTTAGTCGCGACCAGCCAGACGCGCACCGGGTGGACGAGGTGCAAGTCGAGGAGCCGCGTAGTCCCTTCGCGAGATAGATTCATTCTAAAATGGCAGGTCCGTGAGATCAACGATTAGGCAAATTTTGTCGTGTTTTTTCATTTTTCCGCCGGTCCTGAGAGATCGATTCCGGCTGATGCCAGCGGCGAAAACCCTGACAAGGGTGCGCTCCGGCCTGTCGCCCAGGGGCCGAAACCAGCGCAAAAAATAGTCGGGAAACCGGCCTCAATCCGCCCGCGGAAACTTTTTTCTCAATTCTGGGAGGATGATTTGCGGGACGAAGCGGGCCAGTTCGGCATCGCCCGCCAGCGGCGTGATTTGCTTGATCAGCGAACTGGACACATGGGAATATTCGTCGTCGGCCATCAAGAAAATGGTCTCGATGCCTGGATCAAGCTTGCGATTTGCCAAGGTCATGGTGAACTCGGCTTCGATGTCGGAGAGCGAGCGAACGCCGCGCAACATGACCCGGGCGCCGCACCGGCGGACAAAGCTCACGGCGAGGCCGTCAAAGGTTTGGACCGATACGTTCGGCAGATGGCCAGTGGCGCGGCAGACCAATTCGAGCCGTTCGTCGGGCGCAAACAGCGCCTGTTTTTCGATGTTGATGCCGATGCCGACGACTAACCGATCGACGAGCCGCGAGGCGCGCTCAATCACATTGAGATGGCCGAGCGTGATCGGATCGAACGAACCGGTGTAGACGGCGATGCGATTGTCGCTCACGAAGCGGCGCTTTCAGAACAAGGGCTCCCGCCGGAAAACAAGCCCGCGCGGCCAGCCGGAGGGGTCTGGCCGCGCGGGAAAAAAGCGTGCTCGCGCGGCGCCGATGCCGCCGAGCAGAGGACCGGCGCCGGCGCAGCGGTCGGTTATTTCTTATGCAGTTTCGCGGCCATGTCCATATACCACTTGCCATCGATCTTTTGGAAATCGACTTCGTCCGGCTTGTCTTTTTTGGACTTGATCATGGCGGTCGCCTTGTTGCCGTCGATTTTCACGTCGGAAATGGTGCTGGCGGCGATCTCGTCTGCTTTGAACTCCGTCTTGATCGGGCTGTCTTTGTCGGCGTTCTTTTCCATCCAGCCCATCACGTCGCCGATGCAGGCCGATTTGTCTTTGACGTTTTCGCCGGACTTGGAGATCAAATCCATGACTTTTCCTTGGTCGCCGCCAACCGCCACAATGTCATTCAGGCTGATCGGCTTCACGCCATGCTTGGTCATGACTTCGGAAACGCCCTTCAGTTTGTCGGAGCCAGGAATGCCAGGCATCGACATCATGCTGAACGCGCCGATCATCAGGTCTTGCGAGCCCGAGCTGAGCCCGCTGGCGAAGCCGGCCCAGTCTTTCTTGGCGGCGGCCTTTTTCATCCCGTCAAACGTGGCCTCAGGGGTGCTGGCGGCGACTCCGCCAGCCGGAGCGGCCACGGCCGGGGCGGCGGCGTGTGCCGACGCAGTCAACATCAGGGCCGCAGCCAGCGCGGCCAAACCGAAAATGCGCACCTTCATCATCAAGCTCCTCTAAAAAAAGTTTCAGTCAGCGATCCAGTTAGGGTCATTTCCTGCTTGAACAGCCTCTTGAAAAATGCCACGCGGGTCGTTTTCAACAGGCGGTTACGAACAGGCCTCACGGCTTGTGCTTATTGCCTACCAAGTCGAAATACCATTTGCCATTCACCTTTTTGAAGGACATCGGCTGCGAATCCTCTTTGCCATTGAATGTTGAAGTGACGGTTCCGGTCGCTTGATCGCCTTCGATCTTGACGCCCTCGAGCTTGGCCGTGCCATACTCAGCGGGAGACATTTGCATCGTTTTTTGCTCGGACGATCCATTTTTGTCATACCAATTCATCAACTCGGCAATGCAAGCGGCTTTGTCCTTGACGTCGGCGCTGAGTTCGGCCGGCTTGATCCTTCCGCCGTCGCTCGCACGATCATCGAGCGATTTGACGTGATGTTTGGCCAAAATCGCTTTGGCTTCTTTGAAAGCCGGTTGCTGCTTGTCGTCGGCGACTAATTCGCTCGTGTCAATCGAGATTGCGAGGCCAAACAGCATGAGGTCCTTTGACGGCTCGGTGTAGCACTCGGCCATCGCGCGCCAATCCTTCTTCATGGCGGCCGATTTCATCGTTTCCAAAGTCGCCTCGGGCGAACCGCTCGCGGAGGCGCCGTTGCACCCCGTCTGGCTCGTCAAGAACAATGCCACGATGGCTAACAGAAAATGGCGCATGGAGTTCTCGCTGACCACGGAAAAAAGCGTTTCGCACACGGGGAGAATACCCGCAAACTATCCGCTCTGTTTGGGCCGCCGTCAAGATATTGGGCCGATTTCGCGAGAGAAATTCGCGCGCGGTCGCCCCTTTGCCTGCGGTCGGCGAACCTGCATAATGGCCGGACGATTTGTTGCCGATTCCGCCGAGCTGGCGTATTCGATTGGCCGGCGCGGGTCGCCAAGTGGGCTGCTTTATCAGGAATTCTGGGATGGAACCGAGCCGAGTGCAGCGAATTCTCCGGCAAAAGCTCGAAGCGCTGCTCCGAGCCGGGGTAACGCACGGCCGCAAAATTCCAAACCTCGACCGCCTGCGGGCGCCCCTGCCGCTTTCGGGAGTTGCGGAGCCCCCACGGCCGGCCGCCGGCCCCCGACCCGCGGCGCAACAACACGAACCGGCCTATCCAAGCCGCGAACGCTCGTATCCGGCTTCTGCCCCAGCGGCGGCCAGACCGCTCACCACGTCTGCGGGCGAAGCGAAATCCACACCGGCGAGCAGGCCGCCCAAGGCGCCAGAAGCGGGGCCGGGCGTAGCGGCGGCAGGGGCTTGGGAGACGCCGGCCTTGGCGGCGCGTCCGCGCGCCGCCGCGCTGCAGATTCTGCAAACCGAGGTTCGCGATTGCGCCCGTTGCCAAGAGCTGGCGTCCACCCGAACGCAAACGGTGTTCGGCGCCGGCAATCAAACCGCGCGCCTGTGCTTTATGGGCGAAGCGCCGGGCGCCGATGAAGATCGGCTCGGCGAGCCGTTCGTGGGCCGGGCGGGACAGTTGCTGACCGACATCATCGTCAAAGGTATGAAGCTCCAGCGGCGCGATGTCTATATCTTGAACACGATCAAATGCCGGCCGCCCGACAACCGGCAGCCGGCGGAGGACGAGATCGCCCATTGCAGTGGCTATCTCGAACGGCAGCTCGAAATCTTGCAACCCGAGTATATCTGCTGCCTGGGCGCGGTTGCCGCGCAATCGCTTCTGCGAACGCAAGTCTCGATCGGCAAATTGCGGAAGCGATTTCATGCGTATCGCGGCGCGATCGTCCTGTGCACGTATCATCCAGCCTATCTGCTGCGCAATCCATCGGCTAAAAAAGACGTCTGGGACGATATTCAACTGCTCATGGAAAAGATGGGGCTCGCGGTTTGATCGCTGCCAGGCAAGCAGGTTTCCCTCGGCGCATCGCGGCGCGTGCGCACGGGCTGGTTGGTGCTGGCCCGTTTGTTTCATGCTGAATGTTTCTGACTCATGACCGATTGCTTAATTCTCGGCGGCGGCGTGATCGGCCTCTCGGTGGCCTATGATCTGGCTCGGCATGGCGCGCGGTGCCGCGTGCTGGAGCGCGGCGAGCCGGGCCAAGAAGCCTCATGGGCCGGCGCGGGAATCATCCCTGCCTCCGCGCGCGTCGCCCGCGACCATCCGTTCGACCAATTGGCCGGACTGAGTTCGGCGCTGCATCCACAGTGGGCCGCGAGGTTGCTGGAGGAGACCGGCATCGACAACGGCTATCGCCACTGCGGCGGAATTTACCTGGCCCGCAACCCCGAAGTCTGGCACGCGTTGGAATTGGCGGCCGACGATTGGTACGGCCGGCAGCAGCCGGTTGAAAAGCTCGACTCCGCTCGACTGCATGAATTGGAGCCGACCTTGGGCGTGTCGTTCGAGGCAGCAGGCTGGCCGCAGCGCGTGCTGGCCGGCTACTATCTGCCGGACGAGGCCCAAATCCGCAATCCGCGCCATCTCAAGGCGCTGCAGGCCGCTTGCCGTCAGCGCGCGGTCGAAATCATGCCGCAGAGCGAAGTCCAGTCGTTCGTGGAACAGCATGGCCGGGTGGTCGGGGTGCAAACCACCAAAACAACCTATTTTGCCGAGTCGATTCTAGTCGCGTCCGGAGCTTGGACGGCGGGTCTGCTCACGCAGCTCGGCGTGGCGATCCGCATCAAGCCGATCCGCGGCCAGATGGTCTTATATCGGGGCGAGCGGCCGATCTTATCGCATGTGATCAACGATGGTCCGCGCTATCTTGTCCCGCGCGACGACGGCCGCGTGCTGGTCGGCTCGACCGAGGAGAATGTCGGTTTTGTTAAGGCGACGACCGAAGCTGGCGTTGCCGGCTTGCAAAAACTGGCCGGCGCGATTGCGCCGCAGGTTGCCGCCTTGCCGGTCGAGCGGACTTGGGCCGGTTTTCGCCCGGGAACCGCCGACGGAATCCCGTACTTGGGATGCGTGCCGGGACAGCCTGCGCTGTTTGTCGCCGCGGGCCATTTTCGCAGCGGGCTGCATCTCAGCCCGGCGACGGGCGCGGTGATGAGTCAACTCGTGCGCGGTGAAAAGCCCGACATCGATCTGGCCCCGTTCTCCCTGGAGCGCGGTTAAAGAGGTGATTTTTGTTATCCTATAAGCGGCGGCGCCAAGCAGCCGTCGCGGGAAGTTTTCAATCGGCTGCGCGTCGAGGCTCGGAGTTCGCGGAGCGCTGGGTTAGTCGTAACTCAGGCCGCTGAACGCGGCCCGCCACCGCCGCTGCCTTGTCGTCGGCCGATTCCTTTTCAGGCTTGCCACGACCAGTCGCATTTTCGAACGTTCGTTCTTCAACCATGGCGTGCACTCATGTTTCTCGACACTCCTGCTCGAATTGCCATCGTGGGCGCCGGCCCGGTCGGTTTGGAAGCGGCTCTCTATGCGCGCTACCTGGGCTACGAAGTCGATCTTTACGAACGCGGCCAAGTCGCCGAGCATCTCCGCCGCTGGGGACAATTGCCAATGCTCGCGCCGTTTTGCGCGAACCGCTCATCGCTCGGGCTCGCGGCGCTGCGCGCTCAGGATGAGAACTGGCAGCCGCCGCGCGAAGAGGCGATTTTGTCGGGAGGCGAGTTTCGCGCTCAATACTTGCTGCCGCTCGCGCAATCCGATTTGCTGGCTGACTCGGTTCATACCGGGACCGAAGTCCTCGCGATCGGCCGCGACGGTGTTCTCAAACATGAGACGATCGATCCGCAGCAGCGCGGCGAGTTGCCTTTTCGCCTGTTGTTGCGCGACGCGCAAGGCAATGAACGCTTTGCGTCGGCCGAGTGCGTGCTCGATTGTTCGGGCGTGCTCGGATCGCCAAATGGCCTGGGGGAAGGGGGCTTGCCTGCCTTGGGCGAGCGAGCCGCGGCGGAACAAATCGAATATGGGCAGCCCGACGTTCTCAACCGCGATCGCGAACAGTACGCGCGCAAGCAGACTCTGGTGATTGGGGCCAACGATGCCGCCGCGGCGACGGTGACCGCGCTGGCCGACTTGGCCCATCAGGCGCCGGGCACCTGGATCACCTGGATTACGCGTGAGGAGCGTTCATCGGCCGAGCCCGGCGAAACGCCGAGCGGGCCGGTTCCGTTCGATCCGGCCGACCCTAGCCCGGCGCGCGCGAAGCGGGCTCAGGCAGCGAATCGTTTGACCTCCGGCGACGCCGACCATGTCACCTATTGGCCGGGCACGAGCGTCGAATCGGTCCATTGGAACGCGGGACTCTCGGCGTTTGAAGTTCGTCTGCAAGGCGAACATCCCGCCGAGCTGCGTGTCGAGCGAATTGTCGCCCACGTCGGCCATCACCCGGACGTGCGCTTGTTCGACGAATTGCCGGTCGAGCTCTCTCCGCAGTCTGACGGACCGAGTTCACTGGCCATGGCCCTCGCGACCTGTTCGACGCCGGCCGAGATCCATGATTTTCAGCTCCGCGCTGAACATTTGGAAACGTCGGAGCCCTATTTCTTCGTGCTCGGAGCGAAGAGCTTTGGCCGGCGGGCCGGTTTCACGCCGGCGCACGGGTTTACGCAGATTCGCCGGCTGTTTGCACTATTCGGCGATCGCGACCGCCTCGATCTGTACTCGACGGCGGCTTCCCAGGCGGCTCCCACGCCGAGCGCTTGAAACAGGCGCACAACCGGTTGCATCTTCGCGCGGATGCGTTGCCAACCTCACAACGCCAGTCGTTTGGTTGCGAGCCGTGCGGATCTATGCCGTGCGCTTGGAGAGTTGAAAAACTGCCAAGCCAGCGCTTTTCCATCGGCGGCCACTCCGCTTACCAAAAGACCCACATCAAAGTGACCAAGAGACAAGCGAGCAAGCCCGCCAAAAATAGCAACGAGGGGGGCGACAGCCCCCGCCGGCGCGCGGCATTCAAAATATACTCACCGCAATAGGGACACTGCTCCGCCTCTTCGTGGATCAGACGGTCGCAATTCGGACAGGGGAAGGTCGGCTCTTCAAGCGTGTCGTCGTCCCAGGCGGCTGCGTCGTCTTCAAAATAATCGTCATCCCCCTCGTCGAAGTCATCTTCGTCGTCGTCAAAGGAATTCATCGTGGTGACCGTCCGCGTGCTCATCCTGGCGGCCGCAAGATCAGGGGATGCGCCGCCGATCAATGATGGGCGGCGGCCAAACCGTGCAAGTATTCGATCAAGGTACGTTGCGGCGCGATATTCACTTGGCGAATTTGCACGGAGAGCGGCGCCGCGCTCCCGTCTTTGCGCAAGTCGGCCAAATAGCCTTGCAAAACCGCGCGCCGAGCCGGCTCCGTCTCCAACAGCAGATGGACCCAGGCCCAAGACTCGGCGTAATCCATCTGCGTCATCGTCGCCGGATCATTCAATGCCTCGAGTCGTCGCAAGTCGGGCTGCCACTGTCCCTCGTTCAACGCCGAGAGAAGCTGTTCGACCAGCGGCCAGTTTAGGCCGTGCGTGCCGCGCGGAACTTCAAAATACTTCGCCAATCCCTCGTCCAACCAGAGCGGCATGTTGCGGACAATCGAGTGCATATAACCGTGCGAGACCTCGTGCCGCAGGTCCTCCGCCATGCGATCGCCCCAATAAGCGTAGACCATCAGCCGCGTGTCGCTCTCGACAAAGAACGCGCGGCGGTCCGGAAAGGTCGGGTAATGGACCTTCATAAACTGCTTGAACTTGTCCTCGGTGCCGAACAGGTAAACCTGAATCGGCTCCTTTGAAGGGGTCATTCGAAACGTCTGGCTGACATCCGAACGGAGCATCCGAATCTCTTCCAACAGCCGATGCTGTGAGGGAAGTGAGAAGTCGCTCGTAATCACCAACTCGTCCAGCGTGAGCGTGTTGTCGGTGGGCATCGGCGGCGGCGCAGCGGGCGGCGTCCACAGGCGGCAGCCAGCCGCCAGCGTCAGACCTAACAACCCGATCGCCCAACTCTTGCGCATCCTGGTCCTCCCTGACCGGAATCGAGCCATCCGCGCCGGCGAACATTCGGCGAATCCGTTCCCGCTCCGCGGCCGCTCGTCCGCCGCCGACCTCGTCTCGCCCGCCGCCATGTAAAGGTGGGTAATTCTAGCGGACCGCGCCCGGCCGACAAAGAGCATTCCCTGACCACGTTCTCGCGTTCTCATCGCGCCGGAAAGCCCCTTAGCAGCGTGCTAGCACCCGCGGACACGCGCAGAAACGACTTCGCTTTGCTCTGCTCCGCCCTAGACGAGATTAAAAATGCCGCGACGTCATGGGGGCATTTTTCAACAGGCTGGTATTGTTGAAAGCGTTGGCCACGCTGAATAGGCTCATACAGATCGTGTCGCCACGGCAATAGCGAAAGGACAAATGGCGCGGCGACACCCAGACTGCCGCTCACCCCGGCGGTCGAGCCCGTATTGCTGCGGCGATCGGAATCCGAAAGTCATGGGCTATCGCAGTGCGCCGCACGCAGCGGCTTGGCGGTCTGCTAAAAAGCTACCGCCGCGCGGCATAGCGACGATTGAGCGCGCCAACGTTGCGCCGCGCTACCGGTCCGCGCGTGCCGTGGTTTTTCAGGTTGTCGCGTCGCATTTGCCTTCATCGCTCGCCGCTACTCGACTCATTTTTATGTCGAACCCTCGTCAGTCTGGTCGTATTCGGAACTGAATCTAATTTTGGCACGGGTCGCAAATCATTCTTCCTTCGTTTCTCGTTGGTTCTTATCGCTTTTGTCACCAAATTCAATCTTCGCACTGGACGTAACAATATGATCTACAATCTTTCCGGTTTCTATACTTCGTATTGTCACTGAACCATCATCAGCGGCAGTCGCAATTGACCTTCCATCAGGAGAGCAAGAAATATCATTTATTCCACTTTTCTCATCATGCAATTCAAATACCAATGCTCCTGTCTGAATTTTCCATGCAAAAAGTCCTCCCTTCGAATCTCCGACGAAAATAAATCTTCCGTCTAACGAAAAAGCGACGGACGTTGCCGCGGCCGACAGTGATTTCTTTAATCTTTCCTTACCCGTTTGCGAATCGAGCAATTTTAATTCGCCCGCCTGGAATAAACGGTCACCCGTACCTAGCGCAATCAACGTGTCATCAGTTGATATTTTGATTCTCAAACACCTCTGTTCCTGCGCATCAAGAGACCACGAGGGTTCGCGCTCCTTTAACTTCCATGCTCGCACAAAACCCGGTTTTGACTCGCCGGCCTCTTTCTCTCCGACACAATAAAGGAAGTCACCGCTTTTTGAAAACGTGAGGTCCTGGATATAGCTTCTCGGGGGCGGAAGTCGCGACAAGAGCTCACGTCTATCCTTCAAGTCAAAAACATGAATTTGTTGCTCTTTGTCTATTGCAGCCAACAGGTCTCCGGTTGAGTTAAATCGCTCGAATTTAAGTGGAGTCATATTCGGATGAAGTCCCAGGTCGTATTGAACCTTCTGGCCAGTCACGACATCAGTTGCCTCCATTACGACTGTAAACCGAATGGCTTTTGTTTCTGGCGACCTAAGACCGCCCAGGAGGTGGCTGCGATCAATCTGTTGCCTTGGGATGAAACTGATCTGCTCGTGCGTGTGAACATCCCAGGTCGTAACCGCTTGCGTGTTTGTCCACTTCTGTACTCCCACTATTAGCAGCTTTCCATCGGCCGAATATGCAATAGCGAAAGCTGGCCGTGCAATTTTAGATTCGGCACCGTCGATTGATTCATCGCCCAACACTTCGGCCGATGCATATTTTTTAGTGAACATAATCAGGGCTAAAACAATAAGCACCTTTAACGTCTTACATAGGTTAAGCGCGTTCATACAAGTCTCCATGAAGGTTCATCATTTCGTTCCAGTACTTTCATCGTGCTAACTCGTAAATCGGTTTTTCCATTATTAGCATTGCAACTCCATGTTGATTCGGCGATTCGAATAACTGAATTAGAACCAGGAGCCATTGAGCTGGGAGGCGGTACTTTACTCGCGGGCAGAATTCCTGCATGGGGTTTACTAGCCCCTGGTGCGATTTCCTGGACGAAAGTTAAAGGTAGGTCAGAGTTGGGATAAAAGTACGCCTGACCCCTGATCCAGATCCTGCCACTTGTATTGTTTACGCGCGGGTGGCACCGGTTGCTTCCGCAACCGGCGGCGCAGCCAAGAGGTTTGTTTCTCGCAACTATTCGATCCACTCGATCTTTACGCCGACCGTCCGGCGCTCCTCATACCAGCGATCTGAACTCCATCGCCAATCGATGGCGCGAGAAACTAAGCGCGCTCGGACCGGGTTCTGATGGATGTAGTTTAGCTTCTCTTCATCCTTCACGCGACGATAAATTTCAAAGGCATAATATTTGGGTTGCCAAAGTCGAGCCCTTTCACCGAATGCGCGAACATTATTCGGCGCGGCGGTACGATACGTAACCGTTCACGCTCCGGGAAGGGATTTTGCTCTTTGCTAGCACGGGGGGGTTCTGGTTAACTGAGGGCATGTCGCCTGCATTTCCCCTTACCGCCGAGCAACTGGCCGCCTTGCCGCCTGAGTTTCAGGCCGTGCTGCA